>NZ_OEQB01000001.1:0-300000 GCF_900240295.1 Megasphaera vaginalis (ex Bordigoni et al. 2020) | reverse complement strand
ATTCTTCTGTTATTTTACAGGAATGGGTAACGAATATTTCCCTAATAGATTGTCGGTCCTTTTATTGACCGATATATGTTTTTTTGATAGAATTTACATGTATTTTGATAATAATTTTGTACCAAGGAGATGCGCTGTGATGCTCAGGCTGTGGACTTCGTGTGTTGACATTGAAGACGTGCTGGCTATCGGTGTATCCTGACGGGCAGATACCCAAAGGCAACTGGCGTTGTTTTTGGGTTTTGTTTTTTTTGAGGAGGGTCTTATGAAAGTCGGATTGATTATGGGCAGTGATTCGGATTTACCGGTCATGCAAAAAGCACTGGATGTGTTTAAAGACTTTGACGTAGCCTGTGAAGTTGTGTTGGCTTCTGCGCACCGTACGCCTGAAGTAGTCAAAGAATTTGCAGGCGGCGCAAAAGACCGCGGCTTAAGCTGCATCGTTGCCGGCGCCGGGATGGCGGCACATTTGGCCGGGGTTGTTGCCAGCTTTACGACGCTCCCCGTTATCGGCGTACCCCTTGAAGGCGGCAGTCTGAAAGGGATGGACGCCTTATTGGCCATGGTTCAGATGCCGTCCGGCATTCCGGTCGCTACTGTTGCCATCAATGGGGCCAAAAACGCCGCCTTACTGGCATTGCAGATCGGTGCTGTCAGTGATCCGATTTTAGCGGCGAAATACCAAGCGTATCGTGACGATATGACGCGTCAGGTTATCGCTAAAAACGAAAAATTGCAGGCTTCATTACTATAGTATCAGGGGAAACGTAAGTGCGTAGAGGAGGGTTTCATGTTTTACGATCCGATTTGGGATAAGCAGCATGAAGAATGTGGCGTAATAGGTATTTATGATAGGAACTTGGATATTCCCAGATATCTTTATTGGGGCCTTTTCGCCTTGCAGCATAGAGGACAGGAAAGCGGCGGTATGGCACTGATTAACGGGTCCGATATCCGTACGTATCGCGGCATGGGGCTGATCAGCACCGTTTTTGAGAAAGGGGTTCCTCAGGAAGAAGGCCATATCGGGATTGGGCATGTCCGCTATTCGACGACGGGCTCCAATAATCCGCGAAATATACAGCCTTTAGCTGTATACACGGCAATGGGCGAGATTGCCTTGGCGCATAACGGAAATTTAACGAACACGCGCGCTTTGCGGGAAGAGCTTGACAAGGCGGGCGCCACTTTTCAAACGACGATGGACAGCGAGATCATCGTTAATCTGATTAGTCGCAGTCGGAAAGAGACCTTTGAAGAGCGGATTATTGAGAGCATGAATCGGGTACAAGGCGCTTTCTCTCTTGTCCTGATGACGAAGGATAAGTTGTACGGCATTCGCGATCCTTATGGATTTAGACCGCTTTGCATCGGCAGGACTTCTGAAGGCGGCTGGGTTTTGGCCTCGGAAACCTGTGCGCTTGACGCCATCGGGGCCACCTTTGTCCGGGATGTCAAGGCAGGGGAATTTATCGAGATCAGCGAAGCCGGTATCAAGGCGACGCGCTATGCCGAAGCCGGCAGGAAACAGGTCTGTTCGTTTGAATATATTTATTTTGCCCGTCCCGACAGCATTATCGACGGGCAAGATGTTTATCAGGCGCGGCTAAATATGGGCAAAGAAATGTGGGCGGAAACTCAATATGACGCCGATCTTATCATCCCCGTTCCGGATAGCGGTAACACGGCCGCCATCGGTTATTCCATGGCTTCCGGCATTCCCTTCAACTTTGGCCTGATCAAAAATCGCTACATGGGACGCACCTTTATTAAACCGAATCAAAAACAGCGCGAATTGGCTGTCCGCATGAAACTCAATGTCGTTAAATCCGTTGTCCGGGGGAAACGGATCATCATGGTTGATGATTCCATTGTCCGCGGGACGACGAGCGGCATTATTTGCAAGCTCCTGCGTGAGGCCGGCGCAAAGGAAGTCTATATGTGCGTATCGGCGCCGCCTATCAAGTATCCTTGCTTTTACGGCATTGATACGTCTGTTCGCAAAGAGCTGATCGCGTCGGCGCTGGATGAAGAAGCGATCCGGAAATATATCGGCGTCGATAAGCTCCACTTCATTACGCTGGAAGGTCTGGACAGGGCGCTTGTCGGTATTCCCCGTGAAGATATGTGTCTGGCTTGCTTTAATAACGATTACCCCACGACGATTCCCGTCAGCACTGAGGAAGGAGAAAAATATGCGCTCGAATGATGAAACGAAGAAGACCTTAACCTACGCTGATGCAGGTGTTGACATTGATGCCGGCAATAAGGCGGTCGAATTGATGAAGGACTCCGTAAAAGCTACGTATCGTCCTGAAGTGCTCGGCGATCTCGGCGGTTTCGGCGGTCTCTTTTCTTTAATAAACAGTGACATCAAGAAGCCGGTTTTGGTGAGCGGGACTGACGGTGTCGGTACTAAGCTGCGTTTGGCTATTCTCATGAATAAACATGATACCGTCGGACAGGACTGTGTGGCCATGTCTATTAATGATGTGCTCGTGCAAGGCGCGGAGCCGTTGTTCTTCCTCGATTACATTGCAGTCGGTAAGCTGGATCCCGTTCAGGTTGCGACGATCGTCAAAGGTGTTGCCGCCGCCTGCCGGGAATCCGGATGTGCGCTTCTTGGTGGCGAAACGGCTGAAATGGCAGGATTTTATGCCGAAGACGATTATGACCTGGCCGGTTTCGGCGTTGGCATTGTCGATCGTGACAAGATCATTACCGGTGAAACGATCGGCGCAAATGACGTGTTGATCGGGTTGCCTTCTACAGGGATTCATTCCAACGGGTTTTCGTTGGTCCGTAAGATTGTCTTTGAACGGATGAACATGCAGCCGGATCAGTACGTTGATGAATTGGGCATGTCGATCGGGGAATGTCTATTGACGCCGACGCGGCTTTATCCGAAGGTATGCCTGCCCATTATTCGCAATTTTGACGTCAAGGGCATGGTGCACATTACGGGCGGCGGTTTTTACGAAAATATACCGCGTGTATTGCCGCCAGGTATCGGCGTCGAAATCGATGTGACCTCTTGGCCGCAGCTGCCTGTTTTCGGTCTTCTCCAAAAGTGGGGGAACGTGGACAACAAAGAGATGTACCGCACTTTCAACATGGGAATCGGCATGATCATGATCGTCGCCGGAGAAGAAGCGGATGCCGTTATGGCCGCTCTTACCAAGGCCGGCGAAAAGGCCTATATCATTGGCAAGACAACCGGAGGTGGTGAACGGGTCGTTCTCAAGGGAGGCGTGTTTGATGACTAAAAAAAGGATCGTCATTTTTGCGTCGGGACGAGGCAGCAATGCGGAAGCGATTCATGATGCCGTCGCTTCCGGCAAAATTAACGGTGAAATCAACGCCGTCGTTTGTGATATTCCCGGCGCCGGTATTCTCAGTAAAGCTGAAGAATGGGGCGTTCCGGCGATTCTCGCAGATCGGAAGAAATTTGCTTCCAGAGAAGACTTTGAACTTTTCATTTTGCAGGCTATCGCGCCGTATCGGGCGGATTTGATCTGCCTGGCGGGGTTTATGCGCCTTTTGAGCAGTACGTTTATCAGTCATTACGAAAATAAGATCATCAATATACATCCGGCTTTACTGCCGTCATTTCGCGGCCTTCATGCGCAGGGGCAGGCTGTCGCCGCCGGCGTGAAGATTGCCGGCTGTACGGTTCATTTTGTCGTTCCTGATATGGATGCGGGTCCGATTATCGCGCAGCGGGCCGTTCCGGTTTACGCCGATGATACGGAAGACACGCTGGCTGCCCGGATTTTGACGCAAGAGCATCCGGCTTATGTGGAATGTGTCACTCTCTTTTGCGATGATAAATTGCAGGTGAACGGAAATATTGTTACCATTAACGGTTGATTGAGGAGGTAGTCGGCAATGAAAGTAAAACGTGCATTACTCAGTGTTTCTGATAAAACGGGCATTGTAAAACTGGGACAAGCGCTGACCGGGCTCGGGATTGAAATAATCTCTACCGGCGGGACGATGAGAGCGCTGCAGGACGCCGGCGTACCGGTCATGGCCGTGCAGGATGTCACCGGTTTTCCGGAAATGATGAACGGCCGCGTCAAGACTTTGCATCCGAAGATTCATGGTGCGATCTTGGCAATCCGTGACAATCCGGAGCACGTTCAGGCGATGAAAGAGCATGATATTACGGGAATCGATCTTGTTGTCGTCAACCTGTATCCTTTTGAACAGACGATTGCCAAAGCGGACGTAACACTTGCGGAAGCTATCGAAAACATTGATATCGGCGGGCCCTGCATGGTTCGCGCATCGGCAAAAAACAACAAGTATGTCGCCGTCGTTACGAATCCGGCCAAATATGACCAAATCATTTCCATCTTGGAAAAAGACGGTGAGTTCAGTGATGCTTACCGGCTGGAGCTGGCCTGTGAAGCCTTTACGCATACGGCGCAATACGATTCGGCCATTTCCGCATATCTGAGAGAAGAAGTGACGAAGGGAGCGAAAGCGTGATGAAGGCGGCAGTTATTGGCGGCGGTGGCCGCGAACATGCCTTGGCGTGGAAATTAGCGCAAAGCCGGCAGATCGAAAAGCTTTATGCTATTCCCGGCAGTGCGGCAATGGCTGAATTTGCCGAATGCGTTGCTGTTCCGCTAGCCGATCTGGACGGCATTGCCGCATATTGTGAAAAAGAAGGCGTCGATCTTGTCGTCGTCGGGCCGGAAGTACCGCTTACGGAAGGATTGGCCGATCGATGCCGGGCGAGAGGGTTGGCTGTTTTCGGGCCGAACCAGGCGGCGGCGCAGCTGGAAGGTTCTAAAGTTTTTGCCAAAAGTCTGATGAAAAAATATCATATTCCCACGGCGGCGTACGAGACCTTTACCGACGAAAAGGCTGCCGTCGACTTTATCCGGAACGGCAGTGCGCCTGTCGTTGTCAAGGCGGACGGACTGGCAGCCGGCAAAGGGGTCGTCGTCGCACAGACTGTGGAAGAGGCGGTTGCCGCCGTTAAATCGATGATGGGAGATAAAATCTTCGGCGAATCGGGCGGGCGTGTCGTTGTTGAAGAATGTATGACCGGAGAAGAGGTCAGTCTACTGGCTTTCGTTGACGGCAAAACGATTGTGCCCATGATTTCCGCCCAAGATCATAAGCGTATTTTTGATCACGATGAAGGCCCCAATACCGGCGGCATGGGCGCTTATGCGCCGGCGCCTGTCCTGACGGAAGCGCTGCGGCAGACGGTTATGGATACGATTCTCGTTCCGACAGTTGCCGCTTTGGCGACTGAAGGGATTACATATCAGGGCTGTCTTTATGCCGGATTGATGATTACCGAAGACGGGCCTAAAGTCGTGGAATTTAATTGTCGTTTCGGAGATCCCGAAACGCAGGCCGTCTTGATGCTTCTTGACGGAGATCTGGCGGAGATCATGTATGCCTGTACGCAAGGTACGCTTCAGCCGGAGATGGTCAACTGGAAAGCGGGAGCTGCCTGTTGTGTCATTATGGCGTCTCAGGGCTATCCGGCTTCGTCACATAAAGGCGATCGGATCAATGGCCTTGAAGCGGCGGCTGCCGCCGGTGCCGTCGTTTTTCATTCGGGCACGCAGAAAAGGGACGATTCCTACGTTACAAATGGCGGACGCGTGCTCGGCGTGACGGCCGAAGGCCCTTCATTGCAGGCCGCGATTGATAAGGCATACGCCGCTGTTGCCGAAATTTCTTTTGACGGTCAACAGGTACGTCATGATATCGGCGCCAAAGGATTGCGTCATTTACGGTAATGATTGTGCTGCATGTCTCTTGCTGCCGGGAGGGCGAGGCATGCAGCTTTTGTATGGGAGGAAACGGCATGGACTATCGTATCGAAAGAGATTCAATGGGAGAAATCAGCGTTCCTGCGGATAAGCTTTGGGGGGCGCAGACGCAGCGGAGTCTGGAAAATTTTCGCATCGGTACGGAAAAGATTCCGTCCGAATTGCTTACCGTCTTTGCTTATATCAAAAAAGCGGCGGCTTTGGTAAACAAAGACCTCGGCGTACTTGACGCCGACAGAGCCGATGCGATTGCAGCCGTCTGCGATGAAATACTGGCAGGAAAATTGGCGGGAAACTTTCCGCTAGCCGTCTGGATGACAGGCAGCGGCACGCAATTCAATATGAACGTGAATGAAGTGATCGCACACCGGGCGATGGAACTGCTCGGCGAACAGGGAAAGGACGTGACCGTTCATCCCAACGATCACGTCAACCGTTCACAGAGTTCGAATGACGTGTTTCCCACATCCCTTCATGGGGCCGGTCTGTTGTTGCTCAGGCAAAAATTGTTTCCCGCGTTGGAGGCCCTCTATGGAGAACTGAGCCGCAAGGCGGAGGCCTACGCCGCCGTCGTGAAGATCGGCAGAACACATTTGCAGGACGCGACGCCGCTGACGCTGGGACAGGAAATCAGCGGTTGGGCGCGCATGTTGGAGCGGAATCGGGAAATGCTCACCGCCGGCAGTGATTTTCTTCGCGATTTGGCCATGGGCGGAACAGCTGTCGGCACAGGCATCAATTGTCCGGCAGGTTACGATGTGGCTTTCGCCGAAACGTTGAGCCGTCTTACAGGCGAAAAATTCCGCACGGCGCCGAATAAATTTCAGTCCCTTACCAGTAAAGACGAACTGGTTGTCGTTCACGGCATGCTTAAAGCGTTGGCCTGCGATTTAATGAAGATTGCCAATGATGTCCGCTGGCTGGCGTCTGGACCGCGCTGCGGTATCGGCGAACTGGTCATTCCTGAGAATGAACCGGGCAGCTCTATTATGCCGTCGAAGGTCAATCCTACGCAATGCGAAGCCGTGACGATGGTTGCCGTCCAAATCATGGGTAATGATGTTACCGTCGGCGTAGCGGCCAGTCAGGGAAATTTTGAGCTGAATGTTTTCATGCCTGTTATCGCTTATAATCTGGTACAATCGATTCGCCTTCTGACAGATGTTATGGATTCTTTCCGTGTTCATTGCATTGCCGGCATGAAACCGAACTATGACAAGATCGATGAAAATCTTCACCGTTCCCTGATCCTCGTAACCGGTCTGGTGCCGCTCGTAGGCTATGATAAAGCTTGCCGGATAGCGAAGACGGCGGCCAAAGAAGGACTGACGCTTCGAGAAGCGGCGTTGGCCAGCGGCTGGATTAGCGGCGATGCGTTTGATGTGGCGATGAATCCGGCCAGATTGGCCGGCATTCGGTAATCGCTGTGCGTCGCTGCACAGTTAAATATAAAAAAAGAGATGTGAACTATTTTCACATCTCTTTTTCATTTATTTTTTTTTGCCTTCCGCCTTGGCGAGAAAAGGCGCCGATTCGATGATAAATCGTTCGTGAACGGCTTCGCCGACAGCGCCGGCGGTATCAAAGGCTTCGACTTTAAACGTCAGTTTACGGCGATCCTGTGCGGTCAGCGTGGCCTTGGCCGTGACCGTCAGTCCGATCGGTGTTGCCGATAAATGCTTGACGTTCATCGAGATGCCGACGGTACCGTATCCTTCCGGCAATTGGCTGCCGACGGCGTGAACTGCCGCGTTTTCCATTAAGCCGACTAAGGCCGGCGTAGCATATACTGGCGCCGTGCCGCTGGCAAATTTGATGGCAGTATTGTCTTCCGTAACGATTTCTGAAACTTCCGCCGTTGATTGCGGTTTAAGGGTAAACTCCATAATAGGCCTCCTGGGATGAATAATTTACGTTCTGTTTTAACTATACCATATTCGTATGCTTGATGCCAGAGGGAGAGGCGACCGACTGAGTGATTTTCCTGATTAACCGAGGCGGCGGCAAAGGTGCGGAACCGGTTTTTTTCTATGGACATGAGGGAAAGTATGCTATACTAGTGGCAATCGCTTTGCATATATGGCGGAAGCGTATTGGTGAGTGAGGAGGAGTTTGACCATGATTGATGAAAAAAACGGCATTTCTTTTACGGCCTTTTCCATATTTTCGTCCGTTGCCGACTTGGTCGCCGCCGTTTCGACGCGTTGCGGCGGCGTCAGCGAAGGTGACTTTTCAACGTTGAATATGAGTTTTTCCACTGGCGACGAGCCGTGGCGCATCGTTGAGAACAGACGGCGTTTTTTAACGGCTGTCGGCGTTGATCCGGCGGCAATCATCAGTTGCAGCCAGGTCCACGGAACCAATATCGTTGCCGTTTCCGAAGCGGACTGCGGCCGCGGCGCCGTTGACAGAAATACGGCCGTAGCGGCGTGTGACGGGTTGATTACTGACAGGCCCGGCGTGCCGCTGACAATGAATTTTGCCGATTGTACGCCGCTTTTGTTTTATGATCCGAAGCGGCACGTCATTGCGCTGAGTCATGGAGGCTGGCGCGGCGCGGCGGCAAATATTGCAGGTTGCACGGTAGAAGCGATGTGTCGCGATTACGGTTCTTCTCCCGCCGATATTTTGGCCGCTATCGGTCCGACGATCCGCCAGAGGTCATTCGAGGTGGGACGGGACGTTATCGACGGGTTTACTGCATGCTTCGGCGCGGAACGGACGTTGTCCCTGGCAAAGGATAAAGGCGGGGGGAAATATCTTTTTGACTTGCCGGGCGCACATCGTCTTTTGCTCTTGGACGCGGGAATTCTGCCGGAACATTTGGACGATTGCGGTCTTTGTACATATGAACGGGATGATCTGTTTTATTCGTACCGGAAGTCTCAGGGGAAAACCGGTCGGCATATGGCGGTGATGGAATTGCGATGCCGGAAAGATCGGCGTGAATGACGATGGCAGATATTCGCGCGCTTACGGGCAGCCGGATCGTTCCCGACACCGATACCGTTCTTCGCTTGCTGGGAGTCGAGGATAAATCGGCTCGCTATGAGCAATATCAACGGCAGGTGCGAATGTTGATCCGGCCGAGGGCCATATTGGCTTTCGAAGAATGTTCCCTATATGTTGTCATGACGTTGGGCGCTGTCATTTCCGATTATGTGACACGGTTGTTTGCACGGCACGAGGAGGACGAGGCGCTTTGGATCAATGCCATAGCCGATAGTTGCCTGTTCGCTTTTGAAGAACAGATCAGAAAGACGATAGGCGATCTTTGCCGGGAAAAAGGCAGAGGCGTTGCCGGGCGTCGTGAAGTCGGAAACGGCCTCGAACCGGAGTCTGTGCGGCGTATCCTGGAGATGACGGAAGCCCGGCGGCGCATTGGCGTATCCATGACCGCTGCAGGCATGGTACTGCCCAGTAAGACCATGTGCTTTCTTTTTGATTTAACGGCCCATACAGATGCGGATGCAGGTGCGGAAATCAATCCGTGTCGGCAATGCGGCAATGATACCTGTACATTGCGTCGGTCGGCTGCCGCCGGGAGAGTATATACCTGCCCGCCGGGCGAATCCGTTCTGACGTTTCTGCGCCGTAACGGCGTGTCTCTTGGAGCCGCTTGCGGCGGTAACGGCAGCTGCGGTAAGTGCCGTGTACGTCTGTACAACGGTCATCTCGATGTGACCTACGATGATTTGGCAACGTTGTCGGCTGAAGAACTTGACCGGGGGTGGCGGCTGGCCTGCAAGGCCGTGCCGCAGGAGCCCGTTACCGTTTGTGTATCGCAAGGTGAGGAGACTTCATTTCGCGCTGTCGGTACGTTGACGGAGCCGTTGAAAAAAGCGGCTGCCGGGCATCGCTTCGGTGCCGCCGTCGATGTGGGGACAACGACGATTGCCGTGTCCTTAGTCGATTTAACGGCGAGAAAGGTCGTCGATACGGTAACAGCCGTTAACAGTCAGCGTGTTTACGGCGCCGATGTCATCAGCCGCATTCAGGCGGCTGCCGCAGGTCATGCGGCAGCCTTGCGCCGGCTCGTCTGCCGTGATATCTATGGCGCTTTGCAACGGCTTTGGCAGCGCTACGAAGGCACTTTTGCCGACTGCGGCGAAATTGTTGTCGCCAGTAATACGACGATGACGCATCTGCTTCTTGGCCTCGATTGCAGCGGCTTGGGCCGGTGGCCGTTTACGCCTGTTTCTTTAGGCGGGGACGTATTGCCGTGGCGGCGGATATTTCCCGATTACGCCGGGCCGGCGGCGTGCCGTATCCGCATCGTTCCGGGTATTAGCACGTACGTCGGTGCCGACGTTGTTGCCGGCCTTTATGCCTGCCGCTTGGACAGCGACGGAAAAAACGCCGTTTTTCTTGATTTGGGGACGAACGGAGAGATGGCGGTAGCTAAAGAGGGGATGCTTTACGTCGCCTCTGTGGCGGCGGGACCGGCCTTGGAAGGCGGCCAGCTGAGCTGCGGGACGGGGAGTGTGCCCGGAGCCGTTGCAGCGATGGAAATCATCGACGGGAAAGCGGCGGTCAGGACCATTGATTGCGCGCCTGCCGCCGGTCTTTGCGGTACCGGAGTGATTGAAGCGTTGGCGGCGTTGCTGCAGGCGGGGTTCGTTGATCGATCCGGAAAATTGGCAGCCCCGTATTTTTCCGGCGGTTTTCCGATAGCGCGCAAACAAAACGGGACGGTATTGACGCTGACACAGCAGGATATACGGCAGGTCCAACTGGCCAAAGGAGCCGTTCGCGCCGGATTGGAAGCGCTTTTGCAGCACTGCGGCTTAACTTACGGTGATGTCGGCACATTGTATCTGGCAGGCGGTTTCGGCTATTTCCTGAAGGCCGAAAAAGCGGCGGCCGTTGGCTTGTTGCCCCGGGAATTGGCGGCCAGAACCGTCAATGTCGGTAATACTTCATTAGCCGGCGCCGTCGCTTTGCTGACGGAGAGAGACGGCGAAGAAAGGCTCCGCAAGATCATCGCATCAGCAAAGGAAGTCGCGCTGGCAGGTGATGCCGCTTTCCGGCAGTTGTACATAAACTATATGGATTTTTAACGAAGTCAGGGGTGTAGGGGCCCGCAGATAGGAGTAGGTAGGGATGACAAGAGACGAGTTTCAACAGTTGATCGCAGACGGTATCGTTATGCTTGACGGGGCGACGGGAACGAACTTACAGCAAGCGGGATTGCCCGTCGGGGTTTGCCCGGAAGCCTGGATTCTGGAGAACCGTACAGCCATGATCGACTTGCAGCGGCAGTTCGTCGCCGCCGGAACGCAGATTCTTTATGCGCCGACCTTTACCGGGAATCGGATCAAGTTGGGCGAATACGGCCTGGCCGACAGATTGGCGGAAATGAATCGTGATCTGGTCGCGCTTTCTAAAGAAGCGGCTGCCGGTAAAGCGTTTGTAGCCGGCGATATGACGATGACCGGCCGGCAGCTTCGGCCGTTGGGGGAGCTTCATTTTGAAGAGCTCGTCGATGTGTATAAAGAGCAGGTAGTCGCACTGGCAGACGGCGGCGCCGACCTTTTTGTCATTGAAACGATGATGAGTCTCCAAGAGACGAGGGCAGCCGTTTTGGCTGTAAAAGAGAGTTGTGATTTGCCGGTTATGGCGACGCTGACTTTTGAAAATGACGGCAGAACCCTCTTCGGCACGCCGCCTGCCGCAGCCGTCGTGACGCTTCAGTCCCTGGGCGTCGATGCTGTCGGTCTGAACTGCTCGACAGGTCCGGACGGCATGCTTCCGATTGTAGAGGAAATGTATGCTTATGCGACGGTTCCCATCATTGCCAAGCCCAATGCCGGACTTCCCGCATTGGCGGACGGCGCGACCGTTTATACGATGACTCCCGGTGATTTCGGCGCCGCCTGCTGCCGGCTGGTCGCCGCCGGCGCCCGAATTGTCGGCGGCTGCTGCGGCACGACGCCGGAGCACATTCGCGTCTTGGCGGAATCTGTCGGGACCATGGAGCCGCTTCCCGTAAAAAAAGAGAAACGGCGCGTCATTTCTTCAGAGCGCTCCGTTTTGGATATTCGTCTCGACGGGCCCTTACAGATCGTCGGCGAGCGGATCAATCCGACAGGGAAAAAGAAGTTGCAAGAAGAATTGCGTGCCGGTACCTTCGACTTGGTGCGGGCCATGGCGCGGGAACAGGAAGAAAAAGGAGCAGCCGTTCTTGATGTCAATGTGGGGATGAACGGTATCGATGAAAAAGCGACAATGCTGCAGGCGATTGATGAAATAACGGGCGTAACGAACTTGCCGCTCTGCATTGATTCCAGTTATCCCGATGTTTTGGCGGCGGCGCTGCGCCACTATCCCGGCAGGGCGCTGCTCAACTCCGTTTCTTATGAAACGGCGAAATATGAAAAACTGCTGCCGGTTATCAGAAAATATGGAGCCATGTTCATTTTGCTGCCCCTTTCCGACGACGGAATTCCTGCGACGCAGGATGAGAAGCATCGGATTATCCGGGCGTTGACGTCTGCCGCCGAAGCCGCCGGTCTGGCTCGTGAAGACATCGTCGTCGACGGTCTTGCCGCTACTGTCGGCGCCGCGCCGCGAGCTGCGCTGGATTGCCTTGATACCTTCGCGTATTGCCGTAATTCGCTCGGATTGGCGACAATCTGCGGGCTTTCCAATATTTCGTTCGGGTTGCCGCAGCGGCTTTTCATCAATGCTGCGTTTCTGACCATGGCCGCTGCCGGCGGCCTGACGCTGGCTATCGCCAATCCGTCACAGGAACTGCTGCTTCAGGCCGCTGCCGCTGCTAATTTGCTGATGAATCATGAAGGCAGCGACTTGGCATATATCCAACGAATGGAACCGTACGGCAGCCGGACCGTATCGTTGCAGACGGCGGAAAAAAACGGCGGCACCGCTGTTCGGGCGGAAACGGACAGAGAAGAGGATAATCCCGTTTTTGAAGCTGTTCTCAAAGGGGAAAAAGGAACGATCATTTCATTGACAAAAGCGGAATTGGATAAGGGAAAATCGGCGGAAACCATTATTAATAAATTTCTTATTCCTGCAATTAACCGCGTAGGCGAACTTTTTGATCAGCAAGTGTATTTTTTACCGCAACTGATTGCCGGCGCCAATACGATGGAAAAAGCCATTCATTTTCTGGAGCCGCTGCTGCAGGGAAATGTTGCGGAAGAGAAAGCGACGATCGTCATTGCCACCGTCGAAGGTGACGTTCACGATATCGGCAAGAATCTTGTTGCCCTTATGCTGCGCAACTATGGGTATCATGTTATTGATTTGGGAAAAGACGTGCCCGCCAGTCGGATCATTGCGACAGCCATGGCGGAACATGCGGCTGTCGTCGGTCTTTCGGCACTGATGACGACGACGATGATGCAGATGAAGGCGGTTATTGCCAAAGCGGCGGCATCCGGTTACAATGGGAAAATCATCATCGGCGGCGCTGCCGTGACGCCGGGATTCGCTGTCGAGATCGGTGCTGACGGGTACTCAAAGGACGCGGCCGAATGCGTCAAGCTTGTAGGGACCATGTTGGACCAGTGAAAAACGGCGCAAAGTGTTTATGCTGAACCGGGGCAACTGATTCCGGATGAAATCGGTTGCCTTGTCAACGGTCGTGTCCGGCAGAGGGCTTGAAAAGGGCCACGGCGTTTCGAAGGGAATGACGATACGTAAGGCGTTTAACAGGTGTTTTATATCCTCTGACATCAGGTAGGCATGGAAACCGGTGTCAGGGGATGTTTTTATGGAGTGGAAGGTAATCATTTTCGCCCCGTCAATGAACAGCGGATAACGACGGCATTTAGATGGAAAGTTTTTTCGATAAACGATATAATGGAAATACATGAAGGGAAAAACGGTATATATCTTGTCTTAACTGGAGATGAGCTTTATGCAGCAAACGTTTACGCCATCGGAATTGAAATCTATTATGTTTTCTAAACGTGCCAATATCTATTATCTGGAAATGTGCCGCGTTATGCAGAAAGATGGCCGCGTCGTATATTTGACAGACGGAAACAAGCGGCAACAATACTGGAATATCCCGATTGCCAACACAACGGTTATCTTATTGGGAACAGGGACATCAATTACACAAGCCGCGATGCGATTACTGTCTGCAGCCGGTGTCCTGGTTGGTTTCAGCGGCGGTGGCGGCACGCCGCTGATAGCCGGAACTGAAATTGTCTGGATGAATCCGCAGAGCGAGTACAGGCCGACACAATACGTGCAGGGCTGGTTATCGTTCTGGTTTGATGAGGAGCGTAGGCTGCAGGCGGCTCAGCGCTTGCAGCGTGACCGCTGTGCGTATTTGCAGCACGTATGGGAGAAAGACAGAGAATTGAACAACGCCGGATTTTATGCGGACGATGAAAAAATGGAGCAGGCCTTGCAGGGCTTCGAAAAAGGTATTGCCGGCAGCCGTAATGGTAAAGAATTACTGGCAGCAGAGGCGCTGTTTTCCAAACGGCTTTATCGATATGCGGCTGCGAAGACGGAGTTAGCGTCTTTCGTGCGCGATTCGGAAGCCAATGATACGGCGAATATATTTTTGAATCACGGCAATTACTTGGCCTATGGATTGGCAGCTTCCGCCTTATGGGTGCTGGGAATTCCGCACGGCTTTGCATTAATGCACGGCAAGACCAGGCGGGGCGCGTTGGTATTTGATGTGGCCGATTTGATCAAAGACAGCTTGATTTTACCTTGGTTACCTTGGGCGTTTATTGCCGCCTATCAGGGATATACGAATCGGGAATTCCGCGAATTGTGTTTACAGAAATTTACCGAACATAAAGCCTTGGAATATATGTATGCCCGCATAAAAGAACGGAGTCTGTATTGGAGTCGGGATGGTGTCTGCCAATGATGGTTATTTTTACCAGTCAAAGCGATAAAAAAGCCATAAAGACGACGGCGCGGATTTTAGATGCCTTCGCCAATCGGATCGGGAAGGAGACTTGGCAGACGGTTATTACTGCTGAGGGACTTCAAATGGTGAAATCGCTCCTGCAAAAGCATGCGACCAAAAGTATGTCCGTTTCTTGCCGGTGGATTCGGTCACGGAACCGCAGCGAGTTGGTGTGGATGGTAGGAGACCGTTCCCGCTTTAATCAAGAGGGGGTCGTACCGGTGAATTATACCCAAAAGAATATCCGTCATGATGAGTGGGAAAATGATTGGCTCCATCTGCCTGAAATAAAGGCCTTGTCAGCTGTTGCGGCGCTGCTCCATGACTGGGGCAAGGCGGCCGATCATTTTCAGCATAAATTACGCCGTCAGTCGTTGAGCAAGGATCCTTACCGGCACGAGTGGATATCTTGCCGGCTGATTTCCGGATTGGTCGCATTGACCGGCTCTGCCGATGACGATACGGCCTGGCTGACGCGGCTGTCTCTGGGAGATTTTTCTGCCGATGCGCTTGCGCAAGCTGTGAACGAAGGATTAAGGAATAAACTTCGCAATTTACCGCCTCTGGCGGCAATGCTTTGTTGGTTGATCTTGTCTCATCATCGGCTGCCGGTTTTACAAAAAGATAAGTGCAAGAAATACTATGACCTGCGATCGACTTCTTTTTCGGATATGATGTCGCGCATCGATGCCGCTTGGGGATATGATAATGGGGCTGCGCACACAAACGTTACCTTTTCAAAGGGGCTGTTGCTGGAATCTTCTGCATGGCGAAAGGCGCTGAGGAAATGGGTCCCCCGGTTATTGCAGGAAAAAGACGCATTGATCGCCTTGATGAAGAAAGGGGATTTTCGGTTAGTATTGCTATACTCACGATTGAGTCTGATGCTGAGCGATTATTTTATCTCATCCGGCAAAGGAGAAGAAGACCGGCAGGGCAATACCGAGTTGTATGCGAACACATATAAAGGGGAACTGAAGCAACGGTTGGATGAACATTTGGTGAAGGTAGCCGGGCAAGCCGCTCGTATTGCCCACTATTTGCCGGTGTTTTCCGGCGGCATGGCATCTGTAAAAGATGTCCGTTCGCTGCGGAAGCGAAGTCCTGCCCCTTTCCGTTGGCAAGATACGGCTGTACAAAAGCTGATCGAATGTCAAAAGCAATTGAAATGCGGCAATAAATCTGTTTCCGGGTATTTTATTGTCAATATGGCCAGTACCGGGTGCGGAAAAACTTTTGCCAATGCCAAGCTGATGCAGGCCATTTCGGCAGATCATAAAACGCTTCGCTATAATCTGCTTTTAGGGCTTCGTACGTTGACCTTGCAGACCGGCGAGGAATATCGCAACCGAATCGGCCTGACAGCGGATGAAATGGCGGTTTTAATCGGCTCATCGGCGGTGAGGAAGCTGTACGATGAAGAGCGGAAGCGATCGGATAACGGAGAAACATCCTATCTGGACGAAGAGGAATCGTTTGCCGGCGTTTTGAACGGCATATATCCGGAAAAAGAACCGTTTCTCGATATCTTTTTTGATCAGCAAAAAAACAAGGCGGCAATAAAAAATAAACGATTGCTTTACTCTCCTGTGCTGGTATCGACGATTGACCATATCATGCCGGCGACGGAAGCCACTCACGGCGGCAAGTATATGCTGCCGTTATTGCGGCTCATGTCGTCAGATATCGTTATCGACGAGATCGATGATTTCGGCAAGCAGGATTTGGTTGCCATTGCCAGAGTAGTTCATCTTGCAGGCATGCTCGGTCATCATGTAACGATCTCTTCAGCAACGATTTCGCCAGATCTTGCCGAAGGATTATTTTCAGCCTATCAAGAGGGGCAAAAGTGTTTTGCTGCTTTTTTTGGCAAAGATCTGAATATTGTCTGTGCATGGTGTGATGAATTTCGGACGCAGACGAGATCGATTGCGGTAGCGGATATAACGAAGGCAGGGAATTTTTATCGACAAATGCATCAAACTTTCGTTGATAAGCGCGTGGTACGCTTGAGCAAAGAACTGATAAAACGCAAGGGATATATTGTGGACTGCGATCCGTTAAAATTTCTGTCTGAAGATGAACTGGAGCAGGCTTATTTTGAAAAAATCAAACAAACCGTTATTGATCTGCATCGCCGCAATAGCTTTACAGACAAGAAAACGGGTAAACACGTTTCCTGCGGAGTCATCGGTATGAACAACATCCGCCCTTGCGTATTGCTGGGAGATTATTTGGTTCGGACAGCATGGCCGGAGCAAATCGCGCCGCGGATCATGGTATATCATAGCCAACAAGTACTGCTTTTGCGTCATGAGCAAGAACGGTATTTGGATCGTGTGCTGAAGCGAAAGAAGCCGTTGGCGGCGACGGTAGACATTGAAGATGAAGTGTTGCGTCATCACATCGATAATGCGAAAGAAGAAAATGTGATCTTTCTGGTGGTGGCGACACCCATTGAAGCTGTCGGCAGGGATCATGATTTCGACTGGGCCGTGATTGAACCTTTTTCCTACAGAGCCATCATTCAGTTAATAGGGCGCATATTGCGGCATCGTCTTCTGCAACAGGATATACAACACGAGAATATTGCTATTCTCGGTTATAATTTGAAAGGCCTCAAAATGGAAGCGGGGATTCTCCGAAAGGGACCGGCCTTTGATCGACCGGGATTTGAAACGGCGGCATATCGTTTAAAAAGTCATACGATGAACGATCTCCTTGATGAAGCCGTCTTACGACGCGGTATTGATGCGACGCCGCGCATACAGAAGGATCCGACTGCAGATCCGGCATATTCGTTAGCGGCTCTTGAGCATAAAGTGATGGAGGATTTTAAAGACTTATCGAAAAACGGGCCGGCGTACATACACGGATGGCAGGAAGAGGTCTGGTGGATGACCGGCATGCCGCAACAGATTAATCCTTTTCGCGCCGGGAGACTTCAAGTAGAGGTGTGTCTTTGCTATAGTGACGGGCATTTGTCATTTCAAGAAAAAGATGACAAGACGGGGCTGTTTGTGCCTCGAGGCGAGCTGTACCAGATCGAAATTTGCGAACCTGTAAACAGTGACAGGTTTTGGTTACAGCGGGATTATTATCAAACATTGCAGGCGAATCTTTCCCTGACCGCATCTGATGCGGTTGATGAAGAAAAGCAATTGGAAAAACTGTGTCAGCAATACGGACTGCTGAGTTTTCCCGATAACGCGGGCAATGGCGACGGTTATTACTATTCTGATCAATACGGGCTTTATCGGAAATAGGGCGAAGGAAGCTGTAAAATGAGTGCAATTGGAGGTTAACAGATGAGCATTTTTATGGATTATCTTCAGCAGGAAGCGGCAAAGGAAAAAGGGGCTGTTTCCAAAGAGGAGTGGCTGAGAAAAACGGCCAAGAACGCGGCGAAGTGTACCTTTGCCACTCATGTGGGTAAATTTGTTCACCCGAGTGCAGATGTGAAGGTGCTGGTAAAACCGAACACTGTGCAGGATTCGCCTTATATTTTGACATCTGCAGTCAGATGCCCTGTAGATATTTCGACTGGGGCCAGTTATCTCGGCGCCGCGAAACTGCTGCTGCTGCCGTTGGAGAATGGCCGGACTGTGTATGAGAATTTTTTCGACGACAGTGATTTTATCAAGATGGAAATGCAGAATTTACAGGCAGATTATCAGGAAATCCGCAGACTGATACTGCAGGCCGTACAGCCGGACGGATGCGATGTGAGTGATGAACGGTTGCGGCAAGTCTATTTTCCGCTTAAAGAAGATTCGTATCATCTGTTGACGGTTCTGCCGCCGTCCAGTGTGATGATGGAATTACGTAAGCGCCTGCGGGATATGGAAAATATAAAAAAGATGGTCAGAGATAAAGAATCGGAATCATACGGGCAGCCTTATGCAGAAGTATATGATCTGACAGAAGTCTCCTTTGGCGGGACGAAGCCGCAGAATATTTCCTTCTTGAACAATGCCGCCGGCGGCAGAACCTGCCTTTTGCCGTCAAATCCGCCTGTTTTGCGGGCTCGGACGGTTACCAAACCGCGGTATGATTTTTTTGATACCTTGTGGATCAGAAACTTTCAAATCTTCTTTCGGCAGCTGCATGATGTGTATACCTGTAAAGTCAATAATAGAATCAGCCGTTGCCGGGCGCGTAATATTGAAGATACCATCATCGATCAGGTTGTGCTGAATGTGTATGCCTTGCGACAAGTAGAACCGGGATGGACAGATGCGGACAATAATTATTTGCCGAAAGATCAGAAAATTTGGCTGGATCAGAAGTATGACGTCATACGCGCGCAGGAAGAGGAATGGCAAGAATCGATCGACAAGGCATTTGCCCGATGGATCATGAAATCATACGAACGCATCATGGGCAAGGAGAAGGTTCAATTGGGCGACGGTGAATTTGAGGCATTGAAACACCGTATACATACGGCAATCCGTGAAACGGTGTAATCCGATGGGAGGGCAGTGCAATGAAGCAGTATTTGCTTATATCAAGATTGAAAATTCATAATGCGAATGCCATGAGCAGTCAGTACACGATCGGCTTTCCTGCCATGACGGGATGGCTAGGTGCTGTTCACGCCTTGCAAAGACAATTACACAGTCATGGCTTTTCCCGTATTCGGCTGCCTCGCGTTGCCGTGTCTTGCCATAACTGTGATGTTCAACTATATAGAGGGCCGCATGATTATAAAAACTCTGTTATCGGTACGGCTAATCCTTTAAAAAAGAGCAAGAAGACGGGTAATTACGAACGACCGCCGTTTATAGAAGAAGCGCGGTGTCATCTTTCGGTGACCTTATTGATCGAGATTGAAGGATATGATCCTGATACGGAAGATGAACTTCTGGAGGTCATTCACCGGCAGTTGCCGGGACTTAAAATCTGTGGCGGTGATATTGAAAATAATGTGGAACAGATGCATATTCAGATCGAGGTGATAGATGAAAATGATAAATGCGATCAACGTGCCCTTCGACGAAAATTGATGCCCGGATATGTGGTAATCGAGCGCAAAGACTTGATGGAAGCGGCTAAGGGAAATGGAGACGCGCTGGATCAACTGCTGAGCTGTTTATGCGTACGCCATAGCGCGGACCCGGACAAGGACGGCAAGATCAAGCAATGGATAGGCCGGCGGGACGGAAGTGAAGGGTGGATTGTTCCGCTGGCTGTCGGCTTTAACGATATCACGGGGGCAATTAAGGCCGCTTATCAGCGAGATGAGAGATATGAGCATCATTTTGTTGAGCCGATCGTTACTTTAGGTGAGTTTATTATGCTGTACCGGTTTGATTCTGTTGAAGCCATGATGTGGCAATATCGGTATGACCGGGAAAACGGCTTGTATTTATGTGAGTGCAGTTGAATAAGGTGCTGCTGGAGAGGAGAAATTGGTATGGCGACAAAAAACTTGGAAATCGCATCCGTATTATCGTATGAAAAAAACTGGTCCTGTCTGATGGATATATGTATGGTACGACTTGGGAAAACCGTTTTGATGAAAGCGAAATAAAGCCCTTATCCGTCGTTACGAAATCGGTGCGCGGGACGATATCCAATCGACTGAAGCCGGCGGTACAGAACGATCCGGCAAAACTGAATGCAGAAGTGGAGAAAGCAAACTTACAACGGGTTGATGCCTGTGCGTTGGACATGAAGCAGGACACGTTGAAACTTTCATATACGCTTAAGGTTTTAAGCGGAGTAGAAACCCCTTCAGCCTGCAATCATGAGGAATTTGGTCGGAAATACAAGCATGCGGCAGAAGCGTATATTCAAAAAAATGGGTTCACCGAATTGGCGCGTCGGTATGCAATCAATATTGCGAATGCAAGATTTCTTTGGAGAAATCGAATGGGCGCTGAACAAATCGAAGTGCATGTGACGGCAGACGGCATGGAATGGATCTTCAATGGGTATGACTATTCCTTGAAAAATTTTGAAGGGAATAGTCGGATTGATGAATTGGCAGAAAAAATAGCTGCCGCATTAAGCGGGAAGCGGCCGCATGTATTTATTCGCGTAGATGCGTATGCATTATTGGGTATCGGGCAGGAAGTATATCCCAGTGAAGAATTGGTCTTGGACAAAGGGAGGGGAGAAAAAAGTAAAGTATTATATCAAGTGCAAGGGAGTGCGGCCATGCATTCTCAGAAGTTGGGCAATGCTATTCGGACAATAGATACGTGGTATCCGGCGTTTGGCACGGAGGCAGGCGTTGGCCCTATCGCTGTCGAACCGTATGGCGTTGTCACCAACTTGGGGCAGGCGTTCCGTGTAGCTAAAGAAAAAGCGGACTTTTATTCGTTGTTTGATAAATTCGCTTTAGGAAAACAGCTGGATGATGTAGAACAGGAACACTATGTAATGGCCGTTTTGGTGCGCGGCGGCGTATTTGGACAGAGCAGCAGGGAGTGATATAGGTGAAGTATTATCAAGAAGTGACCATATTGCCGACTCCGGAGATAGCGACAAATTTCATATGGTCTAAAATCTATCAACAATTGCATATTGCGTTTGCCGAACAAATGAGAGGGAAAGATAAGGGGACTATCGGCGTATCTTTTCCGGAATATAAGAAAATCGAAAAAGGTGAGACATTAGGAAACAAGGTTCGTGTTTTTGCAGCGACGGAGAAGGAATTAGCGAATTTGCATATAAGGCATGTATTGATACATTACGAAGACTATGTCCATATTACCAAAATACGGCAGGTTCCTGAAAAAATAAAAAAGTACGCCATATATCGCCGGTATCATGAAGAAAGGACAAAAGAAAATAAAGCGAGACGTTTTATGAGTCGCCATCAGATTTCTTATGAAGAAGCCGTCCATATATTTCCTGAAACCGTTGAAGACGTTGCCTATCCTTATATAAGATTGGAGAGCGCAACCAATAAAAGTCGATTTCGCCTCTTTATTGCAAAAGATGACTGTAGTGAACTTGTGAGCAAAGGGTTTGGGTCATATGGATTAGATACGCAATCTTCGCTTCCCGAGTTTTGACCAAAATTTTAGCGTGTTGCCGGGAATGTAGAAAAATAGCCATATAGGGGACTGTGTATCCATTTTGGGGTACAAGAGAATGTTCCTGCTCACATGGCGAATTACGGCAACTAGCGACGTTTTTCTTACAGGTTCTCTGCCGCGTAGGCAGCTTAGAAAATATATCCACCCAATCCCGGAAGAGCAACGTGGTTCTCTGCCGCGTAGGCAGCTTAGAAAGCTTCGTTCACCAAAACGTTGCTGTTCAAGGTGTTCTCTGCCGCGTAGGCAGCTTAGAAAGGTAATACTGATCGGCCACGTCCCCGATGCACGTTCTCTGCCGCGTAGGCAGCTTAGAAAAAATCGTCATCGAGCCGCAGATACTCTTTTACGTTCTCTGCCGTATAGGCAGCTTAGAAAACATGATCCGCCACTTACCGCCTCTCATAACTGTTCTCTGCCGTATAGGCAGCTTAGAAAAAAGCGAGTAAGCCGCTGTAGGCGTCCTCGCCGTTCTCTGCCGTATAGGCAGCTTAGAAAGGTAGTGCCAGCACAGATTTGAGCGGCACTGTGTTCTCTGCCGTATAGGCAGCTTAGAAATTAATCATCATTATAGCCTGTGTGATGATGATGTTCTCTGCCGTATAGGCAGCTTAGAAATTACACCCTCTCCATACCGGCCCGGGTCACGAGTTCTCTGCCGTATAGGCAGCTTAGAAATGCATGCCGCGACTAATCATAGCGACATGTACGTTCTCTGCCGTATAGGCAGCTTAGAAAAAACATATCGACGAGCATGGCACGTCGTTCTTGTTCTCTGCCGTATAGGCAGCTTAGAAAAACAAAATCAGAGACGGCGCTCCGTCTTCTTTGTTCTCTGCCGCGTAGGCAGCTTAGGGGGGATAGCTTACAGTTGCAGGTTTCTTCATTTATCGATATGTAGATGGCAGACTTGGCAACATGTTTTGTGATATAATAAAAAAAGCTTCATTTACTGCCGTACAGGCAGCTTAGAAATTAAGCTATTTAATGATTTTGTAATCTGCCGCATAGGCAGCTTGCGCATGATCATGGGTCGGCCGAATTGTTACGTCCCGTGGTTCATTGCCGTGAATGTCAGGGGAAGTTGTTGGTTTGTCGAAATGAATCGGAAAGAGGAGGATTAACGGTTTACGTGGTAAGGTCAGTACGGCGGCATGAATATGTTGTCAGTCGATTATATTTAACAGAACCAAGTACTTGCTGCGTGCGGCAGGTACTTGGTTCTGTTACGCTTTCGCTGTTTGCGGATGTTGTTAACCGATAGTCGGTCAGATTCGGACGAAGCGGGCTGTGTTACCATTACGTGATCGGCAATGGAAAAATATTTCACGTACATTGGAGGAGGAAGGGAATTGATTAAAATATTGTTTGTTTGTCACGGCAATATATGCCGCAGTCCGATGGCGGAGTTCGTGATGAAGGATATTGTTAAAAAGGCAGGTCTTCGAGATTTCTTCCTGATTGAGTCGGCAGCGACAAGTGCGGAGGAGATTGGTAACGGCGTTTATCCGCCGGCTAAGCGAAAGTTGGCCGAACATGGTATTGCATGCGACGGCAAGCGGGCGCGACAGTTGTGCTGCGATGATTATGACCGGTATGATTATTTGATTGCCATGGACCGTGCCAACTATCATCACATGTGTACTTTATTGGGGCGCAGTGAAAAGGTGCGTCTGTTGTTGTCCTACGCCGGCAGGAACGATGAAGTGGCCGATCCTTGGTATACCGGCGATTTCGAAGCGACGTGGCAAGATGTTTCGACAGGATGCGCGGCGTTGCTGGAGACGATTTTGGCGGCGCAAAAGGGGCGCATATATGGATCGGGGCCGCTCATGGATAGGGGGATGGGGATATGATGGGAGTAAAGATTTCAAGCGCAGTGATTGCAGCGGCGCTTTTTTTCGGCATGGTCGTACCGGCAACTGCCGCCGATACGGGAGACGCAATGAAAAGTGCAGATATACGGACGCGTGTTCAGCGACTGTTAAGAGAATATGATGATGGCCGCTCCGATTCGTACGATCATTTGCCGGTTTACCGGCCTGAACGGGACGCGGCGCCTAATGAGGGAATCGGCGTCAAAGAAACGAATCTTACTTTTGTTGAGCCCTTATCGGTGCGTTTACAGACGAAAAATATCATCATCCATCACGTCGGTATTCCGGACGGGGATACGTCTGCCGCGGCTATTCACAAGGCGCATTTGCAGAACGGCTGGGCCGGGATCGGTTATCATTACGTGATCCGTAAAGACGGTACTATTGAACGGGGACGCCCGTTGGCTACGGTCGGCGCGCATTCGTACGGAAACAACTACACTTCTGTCGGCATTAACGTGGCAGGCAATTTCGACAAAGAGTATCCGACAAAGGGACAGCTTAAATCGCTTGTTCGCTTGGTGGCGGCTGTTTGCAACATATATGGCCTTGCCGTAAATGAAGAAACCGTTGTCGGCCACCGCGACAAGAATGAGACCGATTGTCCCGGTGCGCATCTTTATCCGCTCCTCGGACAGATCAGAACTGCGGCGGCGAAGGAACTGCGGCGTATGCAGCGAGTGTGATACGCCGAGACTTGCTTTGGGTGCAGTTGATGGCGATTGCGGATTTATATAAGGTATCCTGTTATCGGTCTTTGCTTTTCTTGCTTTGCAAGCGAGGGCCGTCATGTCGGATGAAGGAGAACGTTCATTTGTGGTCTGCCGCTGTAAAGGGCGATTAAACAATTTGTATAGGCAAACAAGGCGGCTTCTTCGGCGATGCGGCTACCTGGCGCGTTGCATATCGCCGGAGCAGGTATGTCCGAAAATCGACTTGCCGGTATTTGTTAACGTAAAAAAGCCCGTTCTTCCCGTCGCCGTGTGTCGGCGTCAGCGAGAGGAACGGGCTTTTTTGTTTTGTTATTTCCCTTGCAGGCAAATGGAAAGCCAGCGGGGCAGGGACAGCCGTGAGATGGCAACTGACCAGAGAGATGCCGCTGCCGTTACGAGACAATAGATGATGATAATATATATGGCCCGCAAGGTAATACCGTAACGGGCGGCAAAACCGGTGCAGATACTGAGAAAAACGGGATGAACCAAGTAGATCGGGTAAGAGTAATTACCGAGAAGCGAGAAAATCCGATGTGTCGCCGGGGAGACGGGGCGGCACTCCCAGAGCCAGAGGAGAAAAAGCAGTGTCGATACGGTATAAATCATGCCGCAGGGACTGAGCTGATGGACTGTGAATACGGCGGACAACGCATCGTAGCCGAGAACGGTCATGACGCCGCAGTAGGCTGCCAGCATCGCTGCCGAGGCGATCAGTTGGAAGGCGATGACGAGCTTGCTGTGCCGGCTGAGCCAAGCCGTTACGACTTCGAAATGCTCTGCCGTATAGGCGCCGAACATGAAGATGAAGAGATAGTGAAAAACCATGTAATTCAGACGATAAGTAAAGGCGTCTTGTAAAAACGGGTTATCTGTGTTCAAGGTCCAGATATAACTGGAATAGAAATTGAATAGAACATTGGCTGCAAAGAGAATGATGAATGAAAGCAGTGCCCCGTGTTCCATGAGGTGCAGCAGCCGGCGCCAAAGCGGCATGAGCAGATAGAACCAGAGAAGGATGACGAGAAAGTAGATGTGGTACATCGCCAAACCGTAGAAAAAGGTCTTCGTCAGATTGGCCACGGCAAAGGCTTGCCAATTATGGCTGAGAACGGCAGTGAAGGCCAAGTAAAACAGGGACCATGTCACGTACGGCACGAAGACGGTGCGGAGGCGCCGCCGGAGATAAGCCATATAATGGAACGGCTCATGCAGAGGTTGGCTGTAAAACATGCCGAAGGCGGAAAGAAAGAAAAATGCCGGCACGGAAAAGCGCGATAAGATCTCCAAAACACCGACGAGGGCCAAGTTGGGTGTCGGATTGAGCAAGGCGACGGAGCCGACATGGATGGCGATGACGCCGAGCATGCAGATGCCGCGCATATAGTTGATGGAAGAAATAAATCGTTTTGACATGAAGCACCTCAATGGAATACAATAAAACAATATAAGAATTTTTTGTTAAATAGTTGTCACATAAAAATGATATACCTCATTATATCAGATTTTCATGATTGTTATAGGGAAGTGTCGATTTGGACAACGATAAAATCAAAAGTATCACGGAAACAGCGTTACTTTTGGCCCTGACTGTCGTTTTACAAGGGCTGCGTCTGTTCCTGCCCTTACCGGCTGCAGTCAGCCTGTTTCTTATCGGTTCGCTGGTCAATGCTTGTCTGGTTGTCGCCGTCTTGCGTATCAATGCCGCAGCCGGCTATATGACGGCTTGTATAACGCCTGTTTTTGCCTGGGTTGAAGGGATGCTGCCTTTTTTTCCCTTCATCTTTCCCGTTGCATGCGGTAATTGCGCTTTTGTCTTTGCTGTTGCTCTACTTAAAAATAGCGGCCTTAAGATATTGTATGTATCTGCCTTTATAAAAATGCTCGTCCTTTGCGGCGCTTTCTTTCTGCTCTTTTCTTGTGTCTCTTTTCCCGAAACGGTACGACAAGCGATCTTTTTTGCCATGAGCTGGCCGCAGCTGGTTACGGGAATCGCCGGCATTACCTTAGCGTGGTTTTTGCAGCGGCGCACAGGCTGCGGCTGTTGATCATTCATTTTGTTAGGAGGACATCATCTTGCCAGATATTTTGTACTACGTTCCCGGTGCGATTGGGGTCTTTTTACTTCTTTTAGGCGCTTTCCACGGGTGGAAACTGCGTTCGCTCAGCCGGCATTGCACCGCATACGGCACAGGTAAGGTGCTCGGTTTTGTGGAAAAGAAAATGCGCAGTAATACGTTGTATTTTCCTGTCATCGAATTTACTGTCGATGGGAAGACATACCGGTCGCAATCCACTTTCGGAGATAATGAATGGGAGTTTGAAGCAGGCTATGTTACTGACTTCCGCTATAATCCCGACAATCCGAACGATGTGTATTTATATAACTCCCGGGAAATACGGTATCAATATATCAGTACCGCTTGTATTCTCATTGGCGGATTGATTTTTATCGGAACGTATTACGTGAGTTTTTAAGGAGGCGCCTGATGGCACGAAATGAAGAAGCAATTGCCGCTGCCGGCCGCTTTTTGCGGGCTTTGGGACTTGATCTGGCGGTGCTGCAGATGGAAAAAACGCCGGAGCGGGTGGCAGAAGCGTACAGTCATTTCTTTTCCGGTCTGACAGAAGATCCTGCTGCTGTCTGGGGTGATTTGATTCGGACCGAAAGCAAGGGGCTTATTGCCGTTCGGAATATTCGTTTTCACTCCATTTGCGAGCATCATATTCTGCCTTTTTTCGGTACCGTTCAGATCGCCTATTTTCCTCGAAACGGGAAGATTGCCGGTTTCGGTCATTTTGCCGACGCCGTCGATATTCTGGCGCGGCGCCCGCAGCTGCAGGAACGGCTGACGGAGGAAATTTGCCGAGCCGTTTCGACCGGTGTCGATACGGCGGGGACGCTGGTTATCGTCAAGGCGAAGCATCTTTGTCTGACTATGCGCAATCGGGCTGCTGCCGATACGGAAATCGTGACGACGGCTGCCGACGGCATGTTGTGTGAAGGAACAAAATTATATGATCAGGCTTGGTCACTGTTGAAAGAGGAAGAATGATATGATAAGACAAATTCGCAAGTATACATGGCGAGACGGTAAGTCTCTGATTGTCGGCAGAAAGACGTTGGTCATGGGGATTTTGAACATTACGCCTGATTCGTTTTCTGACGGCGGTTCCTGGGCCGAGCGGGACAAGGCGCTGCGTCACATGGAGGAAATGGTCGCCGCCGGGGCCGACATTATCGACATCGGCGCCGAGTCGACGCGCCCCGGCTATACGATGATTTCGGCAGAAGAAGAAATTGAGCGGTTGGAAAAAATCCTGCCTGCCTTAGTGGCTCAATGTCCCGTTCCCGTTTCCGTCGATACGTATAAGGCGGCGACGGCGGACTACGCCATGACGGCCGGCGCTCATATCATGAATGATATCTGGGGACTGCAGTATGCGTCAGAGCCGGGACGGATGGCGGCCGTTGCCGCAAAACACCAAGTGCCGGTTATCGTTATGCATAATCAGAACGGCACGGCGTATGGCAATATTTTTGAAGAAATGAAAGCGTTTTTTACTGCGGCGGCATCAATTGCCGCTGCAGCCGGCGTTGCTGAAAAGAATATCATTATTGACCCCGGCATAGGCTTCGGCAAAGATTTTTCGCAGAACATGGAAGTTATCAGGCATTTGGGCCGACTGACGGAGTTGCCGTATCCGCTGCTTCTGGGTGTTTCCCGTAAGGGTTTTATTGGCAAGGTGTTGGATTTGCCGGTAACGGAACGAATGGAAGGCACAGCGGCCGTGACGGTCCTGGGGATCGTGGCGGGAGCTTCCGTCATGCGGGTGCACGATGTCAAGGAGATCGTGCGGATTTGCCGCATGACAGATGCGCTGCTTGCCGATTGATTACATCATTAACCGTATCAGGAGGATATGAAATGGATAAAATTACCATTTCCGGTTTGTCCTTTTTCGCTTATCACGGTTGTCTTCCCGAAGAGACGGAGCGGGGACAAACGTTTTTGGTTGACGTCAGCCTCGCGCTCGATCTGCATGCTGCCGGCGAGAGTGACAGACTGGACGATACCGTTGATTATGGGGCTGTCACGTCTTTGATCAGCACCGCTGTGACGGAAGCGCCGTGTCGTCTGATTGAGGGCGTTGCGGAAAAAATCGCCGCCCGTCTTTTAGCGGCCTTTCCGCTGCTTGACAGTGTTATTGTGACCGTACATAAACCGGGCGCACCGCTTCCTGCCGTTTTCAGCGATGCATCGGTAACGGTGGAGAGAAGGCGAAATGGCTGATTATTATATCGGTCTCGGCGCCAACTTGGGAGATCGAGAAAGTTTGCTTGCCGCGGCCATTCGGGAGCTCCGGAAAATTCCGGGCCTTACGGTTTCGGCTCTTTCGTCCCTGTATGAGACGCCGCCGTGGGGCAAGACGGATCAGCCTGTTTTCTATAACGCTGTCGTTGCCGTCGAGACGCAGTTGCCGCCGGAACGGATGCTGCATTTATGTTTGGCCGTTGAAGCGAAATTGGGAAGGGTGCGTAGGGAGAAATGGGGAGCCAGGACAATCGACCTGGATATTCTCTGGCATCGCCGGGACGTGCATACGGCGGAGTTGCAGATTCCTCATCCCTATTTGACGGAACGGGCCTTCGTACTGGTGCCGCTTTGTGAATTGTCGCCTCAGCTTCCGATCAAGGGGAAACGGGCAAGCGAATGGCTTTCTCTGCTGCCCGATGCGGAAAAAATAAAAAAAATAAAAGAACCTGAAGAGGGGAGATTATCATGGAAAAAATATTGATTGCAGATGATGAAGAATTGATGCGGCAATTGGTTGCCGATTTTCTAAAGCCGGAGGGCTATGAGGTAATTCAAGCTGTCGACGGGAAAGACGCGTTGGAAAAATTTAATGATCATCATCCGGATTTGATTCTGCTCGATGTCATGATGCCGGGGTATGACGGTTGGACCGTGTGCAGAGAGATTCGCCGCTCTTCTACGGTGCCGATCATGATGTTTACGGCTAAAGGGGAGGAAATAGATCAGCTTTTCGCCTATGATCTGGGCGTTGACGAATATATTACGAAGCCTTTCAGTCCGAAGATCCTGGTCGCTAAGATCAAGGTTCTTTTGCGGCGCGCACAGCCCGAAGAAGAAACAGTCAGAGAAGGCGGCGTGAACGATGTGGAAGGTCTTTCTATCGACCGTGACGCCCATCAAGTGCTGATCGATGGTAAAAGTATTGATCTCAGTCCGACGGAATATAAGCTGCTCAATTATCTGATGACCAATGCCGGCAAGGCGCTGAGCAGACGGCAAATATTGAATCAGGTCTGGAATTATGAGTACTACGGTGATCTGCGTACTGTGGACACGCATATTAACAGGTTGCGCGTCAAACTGGGCGATAAAGGGGCTTTTGTCCAGACCGTTCGTGGCTACGGCTATCGGTACGGCTCCAAATGATACTGAATAAGATACCGCTGCGCACGCGCGTAAGCCTGGACCTGACCGGATTTACCCTGCTCAGCCTGATCGTCTTGATGGTCGCCGTCGGATTGGGGTTTGAACCCTTTTATTACGAGGTGCAGAAAACCAATATGTTTTCGGCGCGCGACCAAATCGCCGCTATTTATGAGGAAAACGGGCCGGAACGGCAGGAACAGATCGACCGTATTAGCCAGTCTGCCGGGGCCGACGTCTTTATTGTCGATCACGGCAAGCTTACGTATTCGTCACGGCCAGACCGACAGGTCATTATTCCCAGAACGCAGGATACAAATGTCATTGTCGCGTCGCCGGATACTGCCGATACGACGACCGTCAGGCGGGAAGTGCCGCGCCATATTAGAGAACTGATGGCTATTCTGAACGGGGCGGAACCGCTTGAAAATGAGTTGGATGAAGTTCAGTCCCACCAACCGAAGGACAGCAACGGCGTACGTTTTTTCGATCTTTTCAGCCGTATTGGCGATCATACTTTTCTGATCCTCAGTCAGCCGGCGGCGCCGATGCAGAAAAATATCGATATCGTTCAGAAATTCGTCTTTATTTTCGGTCTTATCTGGCTCCTGGCGGCGATTGTCGGCGCGTTCATCTTTTCGCGGATATTGACGAAGTCGCTGCTCGAGCTGAAAAGTTTGGCCGTGCGTATGGCCGGCCTTGATTTTTCCAGGAAGTGGCGGAGCACACGGACCGATGAAATCGGCCAGCTCGGTCAGAGCTTGAATGACCTTTCCGATCAGCTGAATACGGCATTGACGGATTTACAGGCGTCTAATGATCAGTTGCAGGATCAGTTGAACAAGGCGCAGGAATTGGAGCATATGCGGAAGGCCTTCGTTTCGGCCGTGTCGCATGAACTGAAAACGCCGCTGGCTATTATCCAAGGGTATGCCGAAGGGCTGGAGAGTCTGGTCAATGACGAGGAAGGGCGGATTCGCTACTGCGGCATTATCCGCAGGGAAACGGAAAAGATGAATCAGCTTGTCTTGGACCTGCTTAACCTGTCCCGTCTGGAGTTGGGTAATTTCCAGTTATCTTTTACCGATTTTGACTTTACGGCGTTGGCGGAAGAAACAAAAATGCGGTTCAGCCGTGCCATTGAAGAAAAATGCATTTGTCTTTCTTGGGAATTGCCGGCAGAGATGACGGTTAACGGCGATCCCAGCCGGTTGGGCACGGTGCTGAGCAATTTTCTTTCCAATGCCATTGACTACGTGCCCGTCGGGAAGCGGATCGACATTTCGGCCGAAATGCTTGCAGACCGATATAAAATAAAAATATACAATGACGGCATGCAGATTCCCGTCGAGTACCAACAGCGAATTTGGGAGCCTTTTTACAAGGTCGACACCTCGCGGGCCCGCGATGCCGCGCGGATATTCGGCGGTCACGGCTTGGGACTCGGCATCGTCGCGGCGTTGCTGAAGCTGCATGGGACGGAGTATGGTGTAGAAAATGAAAAAGACGGCGTAACCTTTTGGTTCACCGTCATGAAAAGCAAATAAGATTAAAATGCTCTTTTCCCTAAAACGGGATGGGAGCATTTTTTTAATGATAAATAGCCGACTAAATATCCTGCCGTTTCCAAATCGATATCTTCCTGTCTGTTGTCGTGTTCATAGATGCACAGCGGCTGTTCGGTGCCGACTTCGCCGCCGGGAAGATAAATGTACTCGTCAGCTGCGGGATCGCCGAAAATGATCCCGGCGAGCAGGTGTTTTTTTGCGATCTGGCTCATTTTTACGCGCCTCCGTTTTCGTCAAATGTTATTTCCAGCAGTTTGCAGTCCCGGTAGTCGGCTGAAACGAGCTGAAGCAAGGTGCCGTTATAGCGGCGCGGGAACATCGTGTTCGGCTGCATGCCGTGGAGATGTCCGAAGACGCAGAGCGGCACCTTATATTTGGCGAGAAGTTCCGTAAAGCCGCTGGGTTTGGTCAGGTCGCACACTGGCGGATAGTGAAGCAGCAGCAGGGTATGGTCGCAGCCCAGTTTGGCGGCTTCTTCCAGCGTTCTTTCGACGCGGAGCAACTCCCGCCGGTAAGGTTTCGCGTCGCGTTCTTCTTCATAATGAATGTCTCCCGGACTGACCCAGCCGTGGGTACCGCAAACGGCAATGCGATTATTGTCGAGGGTTATCGTGGTGCCGTAAAGATAAGTCATGTTGTTGCCGCTGTCAAGGCGGTTCAACTTACCGGCGCTTTCCCACCAGAAATCATGATTGCCGCGGATCAGTACTTTATGACCGGGCAGCGCTCTGATTTCATCCAAATCCTCTTGGGCGTCTTTTAACCGCATCGCCCAGGATATGTCGCCGGCGATCAGGACCGTATCGTCAGGGGAAACGCGGCTGCGCCAGTCTGTGCAGATTCGCTGCCAGTGATTTTCCCAGCGATGGCCGAAGACGGTCATCGGCTTTTTCGGCGGATTGCCTGACAGGTGCAGATCACCGATTGCAAATAAACGCATAGATTAATCCTTTCCTTGAGAGAGATGGGGTCTGAAATCCTTTATAAAGCGCGCAACATGCTCTTTGTTGGCGACTTGCGGTACTTTATAGCCGACAAACATGGGATTTGTCAAAAAGCGGGGAACAATCTTGACGTAGAGCGACGCATCTCCGGGAAAGTCGTAATAGAATATATTGTAACTGTCATTGAAACTGGCGAAGGAGCGGATGAAGTACAGCGCCGTTGCCTGCATGGAACGGACAAAATACGGTAGCGCTCCTTCGTCCTTTAAAATCAGATTGACTTCATAAAAGCCGATGAGCGGTGCATCGGAAAGATTTATTTCCAGTTCTTTCGCTGTCATAATGGGGTGTCCGTGCAGGTGTTGCGGCGAGATATCGTGATGGTAATCATACTGTTCAAGGCCGACGATCTGACTGTGGGGATGACGTATCGTACCGCCCGACATATAGCCGTGATTGCGGTAAAAAAGAACGGAGCGGAAGCGCCCCATATCCTTTACTTGCCGCCATTTTTCCAGAGAAAATTCGAGTAATGCCAACGCGTATTCCGGCGTGTACGTTGCAAAATCGGCGTCGCAGTCATCCGTTTCGATGATCAAGGTCTGCCATGCTTCTTTGAGGACAGGATAAGCATTTTCCAGCCAGATCATGTGGCCGCGCCTGTCGAGGATGTTTTTCAGATTGGCGACATCACAAAAAGGGCAGTATGAAGCGTCGCGATGTACGGTGTCCGGCTTCGTCCTGCCCAGATCCAAATTGTATTCGATAATATGTTTTGACAGATCATGACTCATGAGAAATACTCCTTTATCAAGGCTACTGTTTATTTTAGCACACTGCCTGTGTTTTTGAAATGATATGCTATAATGAATATGCTTTTGCTGTACTGCGGAATTTTTTTCGGCAGTGCGCGGAAAGGATAAGGATATGAGCGATGATAAACGAGTAGACGATACGTGGGTGCCGTTGCTTTTGCAATGGTTTTCCGTCCATTGCCGCGAATTGCCGTGGCGCGGCGGTACGCGGCGAGATCCGTATAAGGTGTGGGTCTCGGAAATCATGCTGCAACAGACTAAGGTCGAAGCCGTGCGGCCTTATTATGAAAGTTGGATGGAGCGTTTTCCCGATATGGAAACATTGGCTGCAGCTTCTGCCGACGAAGTGTTGCGGCAATGGCAAGGGCTGGGGTATTACTCGCGCGCCCGTAATTTGCACCAAGCCGTACAGGAAGTTGTCTCCTCCTATGACGGCAAGGTTCCGTCAGACACGGCGGAACTGGTCAAGCTGAAAGGAGTCGGCGCATATACGGCAGGGGCCATTGCCAGTATCGCTTACGGCCGCCGCGTCGCCGCAGTCGACGGCAATGTGCTGCGCGTCTTCGCCAGGCTGTATAACATTGAAGAGAATATTTTGTCCGGTGCCGTAAAGAAAGAGATTACCGACTTAGTCGATAACGTCATGCCGGCAGCTTGTCCCGGCGCTTTCAACGAGGCGCTGATGGATTTCGGCGCGCAGGTCTGTGTGCCGAGGCAGCCGCATTGCGAAGGTTGTCCCCTGTCGTCTCATTGTTTGGCGAGAGCGGCGGGGAAGGAAGCGGTATTGCCGTTGCGTTTGACGAAAAAGAATATTCCGACGGAAGATATTACGGTCGTTGTTTGTACGCGGCAACGAAAATGGCTTCTCCACCGTCGTCCGGAAAAGGGGTTGCTGGCATCGATGTGGGAATTTCCCAACGCCGGCGGAGCAGGGGCGGAAGGCATCGGCGCCGTTACGAAATTGCTACAATCCGTCGGTCTCAGCGTTGTTGTCGGCGCTGCGGAAATCGCTGCGGTGAAACATGTCTTTTCTCATAAAATATGGCGGCTCCACGTTTATCGGGCAAAAGCCGTTCACGGTCATTTGCAGGCAAAGGAGGATTGGCAGTGGTTGCCGGTAACGGCGTACACGGAAGTTCCGTGGGCCGGGCCGCATGGCAAGATCACTGCCGTATTATAAATGAAGGGTATTTTTTTGCTCGTTTTTTTGACGGTCATGTCACTTGTGGCCGCGTTTACGGCAGCGCTGTGGAGTTATGTCAGCCGCAGTCGCCGTTTCGCCGCAGTCGTTGCCGCCGTTTTAGGCATTACCGTTGTCGCTGTTGCCGTAGTCGGCCTGTACGTTACGGCGTTTGCAGACTTGCGGCAGATGGCGGTGCTGCAGGCGTCATGGTTCGGAGCCATGCTTTCTCTGAGTTGGTTGTTGGCCTTTCTGCTGGCCTTTCCCGTCATGATAGTTCTCGCTTTTGGCACGTTTATTTACCGGCGGTTTTTTCGAAAACATACCGAAGAGCCTGCAGGCGGGCGCGAAGGAGGAATGTCGCGCCGGTCATTTCTGCAATATAGCGCCGCTGCCGTTCCGCTTCTGGCCGCGACGACATCGCTGGTTGGGAATGCGGGAGGCCATCTCTGCTTGCAGGTGACTTCCCATGAGGTGACGTGTCCTTCGTTGCCGCCGTACTTGGAAAACTATAAAATTGCGCAAATATCAGACTGCCACATTGGCACCTTCTTCAGCATAGATCAATTGCGGGAGGCTGTTCTGCGCGCTGCCGGCAGCGGCGCGCAGCGCCTCGAAATAACCGGTGATCTGATTGATGAGTTGTCGCTGCTGCCGCAGTGTCAGGCCGTCTTGCAGGAATTGGCGCCTTATTTTCGCGACGGCATTGATTTTTGTTACGGCAATCATGAATATTATCGAGGACTGCCGCAGATTACGGCTATGCTGGAGAAGACTCCGGTTCGTATTCTGCGGAATTCCTCTTTCCGCGTGCAGGGTCTGCCGGGACAGCGTGAGTCCGACCGCCCCTTTTACGTATGCGGCAGTGACTACAGCTTTGCCAAGGAAGAGGAGGCCTTTGCTGCCGAACGGCGGCGCTATACGGAGAAAGCGCTGCAATATGTGCCGCAAAATGCCTTTGTTCTTTTTTTGGCGCACCATCCCGCCTTTTTCGATGAGACTTTCGCCAAGAATATCCCGCTCACGTTGAGCGGTCATACACATGGGGGGCAGTTTGCTTTGCTTGCTCCCTTGGTGCAGGCCGTCGGTTTTAAGTATTTGCGCGGCATGTTCAAAAACGGATCGGCGTGGGGCTATGTCAACAGGGGGACCGGACATTGGCTGCCGTTCCGCTTTCTCTGCTCCCGTGAGGTCAGTGTTTTTACCTTGCACAGAAGCTGAAGGAACTTTTGAAAATTCCTTTCCGGGAGGCCGTCAAAAGTGTTTGACGGGATCGGGAAAGAAGCGTTGAAAGCGGTGTTGATTTGTCCTAATTTTTATTATCATTTATCGACAAATAAAAAAATTTAGTGTAGAATAAAAGGGAATCTTATCTGCACAGCGTAACGCGAGCTCTCGAAGGAGGAAGAAATAACATGGCAGAAAATGCAAACATAAAGGTAATCGGTGTCGGCGGCGGCGGAAATAATGCCGTCAACCGTATGATAGAAAGCGGACTTGACGGAGTGGAATTTATTTCTGTCAACACGGAAGATCAGGTCCTGGAGGTCTCTCAAGCTGATAAAAAAATTCAGATCGGTGAAAAGCTGACGCGCGGTCTCGGTGCAGGCGCCGATCCTTCCAAAGGAGAACAGGCCGCTTTGGAAAGCAAGGAAGAGATCATCAAAGCCCTGCAAGGCGCCGATATGGTGTTTGTCACGGCCGGCATGGGCGGCGGTACCGGTACCGGCGCCGCTCCGATTGTTGCGGAATGTGCCAAGGAAATGGGCGCGCTTACCGTAGCCGTAGTTACGAAGCCCTTCGCATTCGAAGGCAAGCGCCGTAAAGAACAAGCTGAAAAGGGAGCGGCCTATTTAAAGGATAAAGTCGATACGATCATTACGATTCCGAACGATAAGTTGCTCCAGATCATTGATAAAAAGACACCGCTGAAAGAAGCGTTTTTGGTTGCTGATGACGTTTTGCGGCAAGGTGTGCAGGGGATCTCCGATCTGATCACGACGACTGGCCTGATCAACTTGGATTTTGCCGATGTGCGGACGATCATGCAGGATCAAGGCGAAGCGATCATGGGTATCGGTGTCGGCAGCGGCGAAAACCGTGCTATCGACGCCGTTGAAGCGGCTATCCACAGCGCCCTTCTGGAAACGAGCATCGACGGCGCGCAAAGCATTCTTCTCAACGTTACAGGCGGCCCGGATATCAGTCTTTATGAAATTAATGAAGCTGCCGAAAAGGTTTCGGAAGCGGTTTCTCCCGACGCCAACATTATCTTCGGTTCCGTTATCGATCCGGATATGGAAGACTCCATTCGCATCACTGTCGTAGCGACAGGCTTCGATAAAGAACCGTCCAATATTCCCGCTTTCGGACAGACGAAAAAGGAAAGCAAAGATATGGGCGGCGTAGAAATTCCTACGTGGATGAGATAAGCAGCAAGATCAAAAGCGGATCCCGGCGGACCCGCTTTTTTTGAGATATTGGCAGTGCTTTTGGGGAAGGGATAATTATGAGATGCCCGTTTTGTAAACATGCTGATACGAAAGTAACCGATTCTCGAGCTACTGATGACGGCAGGGCCATTCGCCGGCGGCGCGAATGCCATTCTTGCGGCCGCCGTTTTACTACCTATGAAATGGTGGAAGAAGTGCCGCTGTATGTCGTGAAAAAAGACGGCAGACGCGAATTGTTCGACCGCAATAAAATTTTGAACGGACTGTTGCGGGCCTGCAACAAGCGCCGCGTTACCCGGCAGCAGTTGGACGAAATCGTCGCGAAAGTGGAACGGAATATTCGCAATACGCTGGAGCAGGAAATTCCCAGTGTCAAGATCGGAGAAATGATTCTGGACGAATTGCAAGCCATCGACAGCGTTGCGTATATTCGCTTTGCTTCCGTATACCGGCAATTTGCCGATTTGGACAGCTTCATGGCCGAATTGAAACGACTGATGGCCAATAGGGAAGGGAAGCCGTCCGACTTGCCATAAAGGAGAGGGTTGAGACGGAACGGTATATTGATAATTTTTTGGATAATCTGCTGCCGCGCATGCGTATTGCCGTTATCGGCGATATCATGGTGGATCGGTATGTGTACGGCAGCGTTGAACGTATTTCGCCGGAAGCGCCGGTGCCGATCAATCGTGTTGACCATGTGACTTCCGTTTTGGGCGGTGCCGCCAATGTTGCGGCAAATCTGGCTCATATGGATTGCAATGTTTATCTGGCGGGCCTTATCGGTGATGACGACAATGCGCGCCTGTTGCGCAGCCTCCTGAATGAAGCCGGCATTGACGGCGCCGGCATCGTTACGCGCGATCGTCATCAGACGACGACAAAGATGCGTGTTCTCGGCTCACAACAGCAGATGGTTCGCCTTGATTTTGAAGAAGTCACGCCCGTCACGCCTGTTGAAGCGGCAGAATTGGCGACTTGGCTCGACGGACGGTTGCAGCAGGGGCTTGACGGGATTATTTTATCTGATTACCAAAAAGGCGTTTTGACGGAACAGGTAGCCAAACTCGTTATCGGCAGCGCCAAGAAGGCGGGGATCCCCATCCTGGTCGATCCCAAAGGTCGCGATTGGACGAAATATAACGGCGCCGATTTCGTAACGCCGAACATGAAGGAGCTTGCCGGTTGTGTCGGGCATCCTGTTGGCAACGAAGGAGCCGCTGTCGTCGCCGCTGCAAAAGAACTTCATGAGAAGTACGATTTCGAGCATTTGATGGTGACGCGCTCCGAAAAGGGGATTACCGTCGTGCGCAAAGACGGTAATATTTGGAACAATCCGGCTACGGCCCATGAAGTTTTCGACGTTTCCGGCGCCGGCGATACGGTAGCGGCAGCGTTTCTTTCGGCAATTGCCGCCAAGTTGTCAATTCGTACGAGTCTGCAAATTGCCAATGCCGCCGCCGGTATCGTAGTCACGAAAGTGGGGACATACCCCATTCACCGTCAGGAACTGCAACAATACTGGCATAACTGGCAGCCTGCCCGCTGGCGGCCGTACCGGCCGCTGACGCGTGCCGAAATGGCAGCCAAGATCCGCGGCTGGCAAAAGAAAGGAGAAGTCGTCGTTTTTACGAACGGCTGCTTTGATATTCTCCATCGCGGCCACGTTCTGTATCTCCAGCAGGCGGCTATGTTGGGACGACATTTGGTTATCGGCCTTAATTCCGATGCGTCTGTGCGGCGGTTGAAGGGGGAGACGCGCCCCCTTGTTTCTCAAGAAGACAGGGCCGTTCTTCTCAATGCCCTGGCCTGTGTCGACGACGTCGTCGTTTTTGAGGAAGATACGCCGCAGGAATTACTGGAACTGCTGTGCCCTGATATTCTCGTCAAAGGTGGGGATTATAAGGCTGAAGATGTCATAGGCCGGGATTGTGTCAAGGAAGTGGAAATTATTTCCTTTGAAGAAGGCTATTCCACAACAGCGTTGATCGAAAAGATCGGAACATTGGCAAAGAAGGGGAAATTATGAAAATAGTAACAGGTGGCGCCGGCTTTATCGGCAGCAATATTGTGAAGCAATTAAATAATCGCGGCATTGACGATATTTTGGTTGTCGATGACTTGACAGATGGCGAAAAATGCCGTAATCTTCAAGGTCTGTCATTCTATGACTACATGGATTACGAGGAGTTTGCCTGGCAGATAGCCGATAACAGTTTCGATATCGGCTATGTTGACGTTGTTTTTCATGAAGGCGCCTGCTCCGATACGATGAATTACGACGGCCGTTATATGATGAATAACAATTATGAAGGCAGCAAGGCTATTTTGCATTACTGCATGCAGCGCAAAATCCCCTTCCTGTATGCTTCGTCAGCAGCGACATACGGCAGCGGCAAGCATGGCTTTCGTGAGGAGCCGGCTTGTGAAGAAGCGTTGAATCCGTACGCTTATTCCAAGCTTCAATTCGATCGCTACGTACGTCGTATGTTGCCGGTAGCGAACGGGCAGGTTGCCGGATTCCGCTATTTCAATGTCTTTGGTCCCCAAGAAAATCACAAGGGCCGTATGGCCTCTCTGATCTTTCAAAAATATCATGAGTTGCAGGAAAAGGGGAAGATCACCTTATTTGAAGGTACCGGCGGCTATGAAGACGGCGGTCAGATTCGCGATTTCATTTATGTCAACGACGTTGTCAATGTTCTTTTCTATTTTTGGGAACATCCCGAACTGTCCGGAATCTATAACTGCGGTACCGGAACGGGGCATACATTCAACGAGTTCGTTCAGGGGATTATTGCGTATTGCGGCAAGGGGACCATTGAGTATGTACCGTTCCCCGATGTTTTAAAAGGGAAATATCAAAGCTATACGCAGGCCGATACTTCAAAATTGATGGCGGCAGGTTATGATAAGGGATTTACATTGTTACCGGAAGCCGTAAAAGAATATTGCCGTATTCTTCAGACCAACGACGGTTATTATGAGTAGAAAGGCCGTCTTTTTCGATCGTGACGGCGTCTTGAATAAAGATGCCGGCTACGTCGGCAGACGGGAGGATTTCATCTGGATAGACGGTGCCAAAGAGGCGCTGGCTTATTTAAAAAAAAAGGAATATTTGGTCGTCGTCGTTACCAATCAGAGCGGCGTAGCCAGAGGCTACTACAGTGAAGCCGATGTGGTGTCGCTGCATGATTGGATGTGCCGGGAAGTGGCCGCTGCCGGAGGGGTCGTGACGGCGGTCTACTATTGCCCGTATCTGGAGGGCGCTCCGGTAGCGGCTTACAACCGGCGAAGTGATTGGCGTAAACCGGCTCCCGGTATGGTATTGCAGGCTATTCATGAGTATGATATCGATCGGTCGGGCTCTTTCCTCATCGGCGATTCGCCACGGGATATCGCCTGCGCCGAAGCGGCCGGTATTGACGGGTACTTATTTACAGGCGGCAGATTGGATCGGTTCGTAGAGGCTGTCGTCAAGGAGAGATCGTCATTTGGAAGATTATAAAAGCATACTTATCATCAAAATGAGTTCACTCGGCGATATCCTTCACGCTTTGCCGACTTTGCGCGTCTTGCGGCGGCGTTATCCGTCAGCGCGAATCGTCTGGGCGGTGCATGAGCAGTTTGTTTCTTTGCTTCCCGGCGCGCCGTATATTGATGAGGTTATTTTTATTGATAAAAACAGGCTCAAGTCTTTCCGTTATTGGCGGGAATTGCGGCGACAACTGCATCCGTATCGCTTCGATCTGAGCATTGACCTGCAGGGATTGGCCAAAAGTGCTGTTGTGGCCATGAACAGCGGCGCAAAGCGCAAAATCGGGTATTGGGAAATGCGGGAAGGCAGCTTTCTGGTCAGCAAAGGGATAACGGGACCGCATAAAAACGGTCATGTTATTGAACGGTATCTGGATGTGGCCAGAGGACTCGACTGCCCGGTCGACGCCGTTGCCTTCCCGCTGCCGCCGTTGGATGAGGTTCGCAGCAAAATGCTGCAACGGCTTGCCGCAGACGGTTTGCAAGGGCCTTTTGTCGCACTCGTGCCGGGAGCCCGCTGGTCCGTCAAAGAATGGCCGTTGGCAAACTGGTGCGCGCTGTCCGCCCGCTTTTCGGAGCGAGGAATCAATGTTTTACTCCTCGGCAGCGGTGATGACATTGAAAAGGGAAAGAAGATGAAAAGCGGCACTGCATCGGAGCATGTCTTTGATTACACGGGAAAAACGACGCTGACGGAATTGATGGCGCTTATTTCCCTGTCGTCATTATACGTCAGCGCCGATACGGGACCGCTTCATTTGGCAAATGCGCTAAAAAAAGAATTGATTGCCTTGTTCGGCACGACCAGCCCGGATCGTACAGGCCCTTACGGCGGCGCAGGGAGCGATTACATTAACCTGATCGTTTCGCCGACGTCACGGGCCACGGCTGCGCGCCCTTTAGTCGATGACCCCGAATGTATGGGAAAGATTACTGTCGATACGGTATGGGCAGAGTGCCGTAAGGCTGCGGAGAAGGTAGGGTTATGATAAATTTACGGCAGAAACGGATTATCGTCACGTTTCTTATGCATCTCGGCGATTTGATCCTGGTGACGCCTTTTTTGCAGGTTTTGCGGCGTCATGCGCACGGATCGGAAATAACCCTTGTCGTGGATGCAAAGGTAGCGGATGTTGTACGATACAATCCGAATATAGATCATTTGATTGAAATAGATAAAAAGGGGCGGGACAATTCTGTTTCCGCTCTTTGGCGTATTGGCAGAAAGCTCCATCGAAACAACTATGATGTGTTGATTAATTTGCATCCCAACGAACGGACATCCTTTTTGGCCGTCGCCATTCAGGCCGGCTATTTTGCCGGTATGAGTCATTTTTTGGCGCGGCCGTTTATGGATCGATATACGCGGCTTGATCGCCTCCACTTTCACGCTGCCGATATGTATATCAACGTGTTGGAGCAGCTCGGCATTGAAGATCGTCGCAACAGCGGGCTGGAAATTGAGTTGGCAGCGGCGTGGCGAGAAAAAGCGGCGGCGTTTTACGCCGAATACAATCGGGAAGGCAGACCTCTGGTCGGCTTTAATATCGGCAGTGCCGTGCCGCAGAAACGATGGCCGCCGCAGCGTTTTGCCGCTGTTGCCGACTACTTTATGGATAAAGGGTACGGTTGTGTTTTTTTCGGCGGCCCGATGGATAAAGAAATGGTCGCCGAAGCGGTGTCTTTTATGGAACATAAGCCGATCATCGCAACGGGATTGTTTTCCATCGGCGAATTGGCGGCAGCCGTTAAAGCGTGTTCCCTTTTTATTACGAATGACAGCGGCCCCATGCACATAGCCGTCAGTCAACAGGTTCCTCTTGTCGCCTTATACGGGCCGAGTAATCCCATGTTTTACGGGCCTTATACGGAGAAAGCGATCGTATTGGAATCGACAGATCATTATGAAGTCGGCAAAAGTATGAAGAAGATTATCCGCGAAGGAAAATACAAAGGGATCTCCGTGATCTCCGTAGCTCACGTGATTGAAGCGGGAGAGGAACTGCTGAAGAAGTATGGCAGGCGGCTATGATTGAAAAAATATCGGCTATACGGTATAATGTACATACTGACACTTAAGAAGATCATGACGCGGAGGTGCATATAATGAAAAAAATAGTATTGGCAGGTATTTTGGCTGCTGCCGTTTCGGCAGGAGCAGCCGTTTATGCGGCGCCCATTACCAACCCGCAGCCGGGAGACTTCAAAGCGAACATCAATTACGGATTTGATCAGCGGGAAGGCGGCCGTGACGCCGACAGCCGCTTTGCCGGCGGCGACGTTACATACGTTGTAAACGACAAAGTAGATGTACAATATGTCAACAACTACACAAAAGGTAAAAACGGCAATACGATCAATGAAAATTACCTGAAGGGAATTTACCGTTTCAATCCGTACGTTTCGGCGTATGGCGCTGTATCGTATTTAAAGACCAATACCTATTCCAGTCAGCATGCCTACGGCTATCAGGTCGGCTTACAGGGGCAGGTTCCGTTGGCTGACAGATGGCAAGGTTTTGCCGGTGTCGGTTTTGGTGATGACGCCAATACGTATGAAATCGGCGTCGGTTACGATATTACCGAAAACTGGGATGCCCATGTCAAATATCGCCGCAGTGATATAGGCGTCGATAATTACAACGACGATGTCAAGGGCTGGCAAGTTGGTATGGGGTATAAATTCTAACGCGATGGAAAGAGCCGTCTCAAAGAGGCGGTTCTTTTTGTTTGACAGCAACGGCACGGGGCAGGTATAATGACCGTGACATGTGCTGTGGTTGAAAGTCGAAGCCAGTCGCAGGCAAAGCGATCCACGTAAGGAATGGATGCCATTCCGATCATAGTGCGGCCTAGAAGTAAGACCTGCCGCGAAAAAGCGAGAGGAGCAGTAGTGGGGGACTGAACGTCTATGAGCGAACCTTCCAGCAGGCGAGTGTGGGGGTAAAAACCAGGTCAGGCATGTTGAAGAGAGTTATGACTACGGCTCTCTTCTTTTTTTATATATTCCTGATCAATATCGTTACAATACGTTGACATTCGCGATTAGCGGCCGATTTGAGTTGACGCTTTTTGTTTCATATAGTAAAATATAAAGGTATTTATTTTCAACGGTAAAAGAGGTGTATCGAAATGCGGGATAAGGTTAATGAAGCCTTGATGGAGCAAGAGATACAGCGAAATCCCTTCGATTCATTCATGGGATTTCATGTGGAAAAAGCCGATGAAGAAAGTACGATACTTACCTTTGCGAACAGGGGCAATGTTTGGAACAATCCGAACGAGACGACTTACGGCGGCGTTTTATATGCTATGGCTGATTCTTCCATGGAAGCTGCCTGTGCCGTTTTCGGCAAAGCTGTTTTGACGTTGGACTTGAGTATGAATTATATCCGTCCTGCCTTTGCCGATACGCTTATACGCAGTGAAGTGAAAGTATTGCATAACGGGCGGACGACGATGGTTGCTGTTTGTGATTTCCACGATGCCGACGGCCGTTATTTGGCACACGGTAAAGGCACGTTTTTTGTGACCGGGTCCGTATGTTTGTCGGGAAGGGAGTAGCGCCGATGACTAATGTGCATGCTCATGCGCATAATGATGACTGGAAACGGCGTGTCCAGAATATTTATGAAGGCGTCTATAAAAAGGTGCCTTACTTTAAGAATTTTCCTTGTGAAATTCTGGATATCGATGAAGGTTGGGTGCGTTTGGGTTTTAATATAACCCATAATTTGTGCAACTATCGGGGGATCGCTTCAGGCGGCGTGTTGGCGGCTTTTTGTGATACGTTGATGGGGATGGCCAGTCGTACGCTGGGGTACCAGGTCACGACGCTGGAAATCAACATGAATTATGTTCGCAGCGTCAAGGACGGTTCAAAAATAGTCGGCGTCGGCCAGGTAGTACATCATGGCGGTCAGACAATCGTTGCCGAATGTGAGTTTTTTGACGAAGATGGCAAAATTATTGTCAAAGGCCGCTCATCTTTCTACATTTTAAAGAAAATGTAATTACGTAACGGAAGGTTGGAATCAAGGATGGACTTTGCTTTTAACGACGAACAAAAGGAAATTATCAGGGTAGTTCGCGATTTGGTGGAAAAAGAGATTGTTCCCTATGCGGCCGAAATGGATGAGAAGGAAAAACTGCACGACGGCTTGCTGGATAAGCTCGCCGCGCAAGGTTTGCTGGGAGTAGCGATTCCTGAAGAATTCGGCGGTGCCGGACTTGATGCCGTTACCATTGCCGCGATTTACGAGGAACTGGGGAAAGGTTGTGCCGGTGTGGCGACGACCGTTGCCGCCAATGCATTGGCGTCGTATCCGGTTATTATCGCCGGTAATGATGATCAGAAGAAACGATATTTCGATATTATCAACGAAGATAATCTGGCGGCGTTTGCCCTGACCGAACCGGGGACCGGTTCCGACGCCGGGTCCGTATCGACACAGGCTGTCAAGACAAAGGACGGCAAAGGATATGTTTTGAACGGAACGAAGTGCTTTATTACTAATGGCGCCTTGGCGGAGGTTTTTGTCGTTTTCGCCAATACGCGCAAAGGCGGCGGTATTCGCGGCTTGACAGCCTTTATCGTTCGCAAGGGCACGCCCGGTTTTACTGTCGGTAAAGCGGAAAATAAGATGGGGATCCGCGCTTCGAATACGACGGAGCTGATTTTCCAGGATTGCTTTGTGCCGTTGGAAGATCGTCTGGGCCGTGAAGGGCAGGGATTCCGTATTGCCATGAATACGCTGGATGCGGCTCGTCCTTTTGTCGGCTCTGTGTCTGTCGGAATTGCTGAAGCGGCTTTTCGCGCCTGTAGTGAATATGCTAAGGTGCGTGTTCAGTTCGGCAAACCTATTGCGTCCTTTGAAATGGTACAGGCGATGATTGCCGATATGGCGATGAAGGTGGAAGGCGCCCGTCTTCTTGTGCAGCGTGCCTGCTGGATGAAAGATCAGGGGCTGGACTTCAGCCGTGAAGCGGCTATCGCCAAATGCAATGCTTCCGATGTGGCTATGGAAGTGACGACCAATGCCGTTCAGGTCATGGGCGGCTACGGATATATGAAAGAATATCCTGTCGAAAAATATATGCGTGACGCCAAGATCATGCAGATCTATGAAGGCACGAATCAGATTCAGCGATTAGTTATAGCGAATAAGACCTTATACTGATAAAAGAGACAATGTAAATTGACGATGAAGAAGAGAGCATAGCGTTATCTTCGCTTACAGGGAACGGCTGCTTCCTATTGAGAGGGCCGCAGTGAAGAGCATATGCGTTCACTTCCGAGTTTCTTGCTGAACGGAGTAGGCAAGGCGGGAGTTCCCGTTACAGAATACTGGAGAAGTAATTAGGGTGGTACCGCGAGACGAGACTTTCGCCCCTTTAGGGGTGAAAGTCTGTTTTTTTTGAGGAGGGCATATCATGATCAATGAACAGATCGAAGCAATTAAGAGTGCAGTAGCGGAACAATTGGCAAAAACGACGACGCTGCAGGACGTACAGGATATCCGCGTCCGGTATCTGGGGAAAAAGGGGGAATTGACGTCAATTATGAAAGAATTGAAGACGTTGTCTCCGGAAGAGCGTCCGAAAGTCGGTCAACTTGTCAATACGGCGCGGGGACTGATCGAAGAAGAATTGAGAAAAAAGACGGAAGAAGTAAAAGAGAAGGCCTTGGCTGAACGGCTTCGTTCTGAAAAAATCGATATTACCTTGCCCGGCAGAAGACCGGTTATGGGGCATGAGCACCCGCTGCACAGCACGAAGCGGCTGATGGAAAAGGCATTTTTGCAGATGGGCTTTTCCATTGTCGAAGGACCGGAAATCGAAGACGACTATTATAATTTCCAATGTCTGAATTTCCCTGACGACCATCCGGCTCGCGATATGCAGGACTCCATGTACATTACGGATAAAATTCTGTTGCGTACGCACACGTCGCCGATGCAGGCGCGTACTTTGCAGGCACATCGGCCGAATGAGCCCGTCAAGGTGATCGTGCCCGGCAAGGTCTATCGCTGGGACTACGATGCAACGCATTCACCCGTCTTTCATCAGATGGAAGGATTGATCGTCGATGAAAATATACGCTTTTCCGATCTGAAGGGAATGCTGGAAGATTTTTTGCGTGAAATTTTCGGGTCCCAGACGAAAGTCCGTTTCCGCGCCAGTTTTTTCCCTTTTACGGAACCGAGTGCCGAAGTGGATATTTCCTGTGTCATGTGCGGCGGCAAAGGTTGTCGCGTTTGCTCACACACCGGTTGGCTGGAAATACTCGGCTGCGGCATGGTCCATCCCAATGTTCTCCGTCTTAACGGGTATGACCCTGAAAAAGTCACGGGGTTTGCCTTCGGGATGGGTGTCGAACGTATCGCCATGCTGAAGTACGGGATTGACGACTTGCGATTGTTCTACGAAGATGATATGCGGTTCTTAAACCAGTTCTAGGAGGTATACACGATGAAAAGTTCTTTACAATGGATGCAGGATTATGTCGCTGTCGATATGGAAAGAGACCCGCAGGAATTTGCCGACGTTCTTACGATGGCCGGCATTCCTGTGGAACAGGTGGAATATTGGGGCAATGATATCCAGCATGTTTATACCGGCAAAATCCTCAACATCGTCAACCATCCTAATGCCGATAAATTGGTCATTTGTACGCTCGATCTGGGAGATCGCAGATTGACGATCGTTACAGGCGCTAAAAATGTCCGTGAAGGGCAGATCGTCCCTGTTGCCGTGCATGGAGCCAAATTGCCCGGCGGCGTTACGATCAAGAAGTCGAAGTTGCGCGGAGAAGTATCGGAAGGCATGCTCTGTTCCGCTCATGAGCTGGGACTGGAGGACGGTTTGCTGCTTCCGGAAGAGCGGGAAGGAATTTGGATTTTACCGCAAGATACGCCGATCGGTGTCGATGCTCTCGACTATTTGCAGTTACGGGATACCGTTTATGAATATGAGCTGACGCCGAATCGCGCCGATTGTTTCAGTATGATCGGATTGAGCCGTGAATTTGCGGTGCTCAGTCAACAGAAAGCGATGTTTCCGGAAATTACCGTTGCGGAGAGTGAAGAGCCGATTAACGGCAAAGTAACCGTTTCCATTGAAGACGAGGATTTGTGCACGCGGTATGCGGCACGTCTTTTGACGCATGTCCGGGTCGGGCCTTCCCCGCTTTGGATGCAGCAACGGTTACGTAAGTCCGGCGTTCGTCCGATTAACAACGTCGTCGATGTTACGAATTATGTCATGATCGAGTTGGGAATTCCGTTGCACGCTTATGACTATGATCACGTAGATGAACATCATCTTATTGCCCGCCGTGCCGCTCGGGGAGAAAGTCTGAAAACACTCGACGGAGTTGAACGGACCTTGACGGACGCTATGCTCGTCATTGCCGATCCGAAAAAAGCCTGCTGTGTAGCCGGTGTTATGGGGGGAATTAATTCGGAAGTTACGGAAGATACGCGGACGGTCATCTTGGAATGCGCTTCCTTCAAAGGCTCCAGTATCCGCAAGACCGGTCGTGCCCTTGGGCTTCGTTCGGAAGCGTCGGCTCGTTTCGAACGCGGTCTCGATGCCGAAGGCTGCCTGCGTTCGCTGGACAGAGCCGCGCAGCTTTTGCAGCAAATGTCGGCCTGTGACGTAGCGCAGGGGATCGTCGATATATATCCGCAGCCGCAAAAGGTGCAGCACATCAAATTTACGGCGGCGGCAGTAAATCGGTTCTTGGGAACCGAAATTCCTGCCGAACGAATGATTGCGATCTTGCAGACATTGGGCTTCGGCATCGCACAGGACGGCGCCGTTTTGACGGCTGTTGTGCCGTCCTGGCGGGGGGATTGTACGGAGATGCCCGACATAGCCGAAGAGGTAGCTCGTATTTTCGGTTATGAAAATATTCCGTCCACACGTCCTCTGAGTAATGTGTCGGAAGGGCAGGAAGGCTATCGGCACTGCATTTGCGAAAAAATATCATCGATTCTGAGCGGCAGCGGGTTAAATGAAACGGTGACCTTCAGTTTTATGAACAGCGATTCGCTTCGAAAATTACAATTTCCGGAAAATGATCCGCTCTATCGAGCCGTTCCTATTCTAAATCCGATTACAGAAGAATTTCCGTTGATGCGTACGACGCTGATTCCGTCGTTGATGGATGTGCTTGTCCGTAATCAGGCGGTAAAAAACCAATCGGTCGGAATTTATGAAATAGCGGCAGTCTATACACCCAAGCAGCTTCCCGTTACGGAATTGCCGCGTGAGTCAATGCATGTTGCCGGCCTTCTGTATGGGCAGCGGCGCGGCGCGGCTTGGCCTGATCAGGCGGTAGATTATGATTTTTATGACCTCAAGGGACTGGTCGAAGCCGTTCTTAGCGGTCTGGAAATCGAAGCGGAGTTGGAAACTTCCGATTTTGCGCCGCTCCATCCGGGCAAGGCTGCCAGATTCGTTAAAGACGGCAAGATTCTTTGCCAATTTGGCGAGCTTCATCCTTCTGCTATCGACGGTTATGACATTGAAGGCCCTGTCTATATTTTTGAAATGGACGTCGAGGCGTTATTGCCACACGTCAACTTTGTCCCTGCATACCATAAGGTTGCCAGATTTCCGGCAATCAGCCGTGATTTAGCCTTTTTGGCGCCGTTGGAAATCGACAATGCCCGGATTTTGGGGATTATCCGAGAATATGGCGGAATTTATTTGGAAGATGTCCGTCTGTTTGATTTATATCAGGGAAAACAGGTTCCTGAAGGATTTAAGAGTTTGGCTTATTCTCTGGTGTTCCGATCCGGCGAGGGTACCTTGGCTGATGGCGATATTCAGTCTTCGATTGACAGTATCTTGAAAAAGCTTAAAGATACGCTTCATTGCGAATTACGATAAAACTTGGATTCGTTAACCTATAGAGGAGAGTCTTTTTTGTAGCACGTGAAAGCATGACACGAAGAAGACTCTCTTTTGCTGTCGTGTAACATGCGATATGTATGGTAATCCTACAAAAATCGGCAAAAAAATTAAATAATACCATTGAAATTTTTCCTCAAAAGTTTTATCATTACATAGTAAGGTCTTGGGGATGTAGCTCAGTTGGGAGAGCGTACGGTTCGCATCCGTGAGGTCGAGAGTTCAAGCCTCTTCATCTCCACCAATAAAAGGGCCGCCACATCTGTGGCGGCCCTTTTCTGCTTTTTTTTACCAAAAAGCCTGCAACGGTACGGAGGTATTCACTCGTGCCGTTGCAGGCTTTCTGGTACTTTTCTTTCTTTATCATTGACAATACGGCCAATTTCACTGTGATGAATTCCCCATCAGGCTGTCAAGGAAACCGCAGTTCCGGCGGAACGAACGGAGGTTGTGCGGTACAGGTAGGCCGGCAAGCCGATTTGGTCGGCGCTCCATTTTTGAAGAAAACGGGTCCATTCCGTGGAAATAAAGATGGCAACATACTCCGGTCGCTTTGTTTTCCTGTCATGATCAGCTTGAAATCTTCTTCTTTCCCTGCTTCGCACGGCCGACTGGCATGATGGGTACGGAAGAACTTAATCACAAGGGCGCCTTCTTTGCACCGGATCTGATTAGCGCTTAAAGCATAACGCAAAGACGTTTCTCTTTTTATTGCCGGTGTAACATCCGTATTGTAATCCTGCAACTTCATGATGAGTCGCCATAAAAAGCACTTGATTTTTATCGATAAATAGTGTAACATGACATATGTGCCTTAAAAGTGCATGCGTACGGACCATTAGCTCAGCTGGCAGAGCACCTGACTCTTAATCAGGGTGTCCAGGGTTCGATCCCCTGATGGTCCACCAGAACGCGAAGCGTCGAACTCTATTCTTTTTCAAGAATGAGTTCGCGCTTGTCTATAAATTCGAGGGTTGCTAATAGCAGCCCTCGTTTTTTTGTTTGCAGGAAAAGGAGGATTTCAAGAACAAAAGACAGAACGTGTGCCTCACGGCGCTGCCGCGCCGCTCGCCACACGAAGAAGAAGAGCCGGGCACAGGGAAAAGGCGGGGGTGTCCGTGGGTTTTTCGTTTGTTCTTGATTTTTGGCACAATTAGCTGTGCCAAAATAACACCTCGTTTATCAATGGATTTGATACATTGTATCGACCGTTGGCACAGAACGTTTTTGACTCTGTGCCAGACTTTTTGTTGATGGTCAAGGGATTCAAGCCCGTGGCACAGCTGGCACAGTTAAATTTAACTCCCTATAGGAAATTTTATATATACACGCCTCTCTTACCTGTGCCTAGTAATTTTTTTCCTATAGGGATTTGGAAAAATGCTGTGTCAGCTGTGCCATGAATCTAGACGCCTTGATAGCGTTGAAAAACTCCGGCACATTGCCCTGTGTCAAGGGTTTTGAAAAAGCACCTCATTTTTCGCCTTTTCCCTTGTGCCACAAGGGCGGTAGGGCTGGCACAGCTAATTGTGCCAAATTGTGCCAGTATGAGTGCGGACGGGGTGTGAAGCGCCATCAAAAAATATTTTCTGCCTCTTTTTCTGTGCCCTGTTGTCTTGCTTGCCTTGCCTGCGTTGGGGTTTATCGAAAATGGGTGTTTTCAGGCCTGTGTTTGAGCAGTTCACAGGCTTAAAATGTCTTGATTAGTAGACTTATTTTTGGTATAATTGACTCAGAATTAAATAGTTCACGAGTGGTTATCGCACTTGTGCAACCCTGTTTTCTGTTCTGGGGAGCACTTAAAAGCGACCTACGCTCATATCGCACGAATGGTAAACGGGCGGTGAACCTTTAGGAGAAATCCTATCGGTTTGCCGCCCGTTTTTGTTTGCCAAGAAAGAGAGGAAATAGATATGTCAAAAGCTACGAAGACGAAGCACACGAAGTTCGGAGACCTTACGTATTCCGAGTATTCAAATCTGATGGCGGCTCTATCGCATAAGGATTTGATGACCATGGACGAGGCGACGGTGTTCTTTGACATCGGGCGCGCACGCTTGCAGCGCATCATCCAATTGCCAGAGGTTGATTTCGTTGTCATGAGCGGCAAGAAGAAGCTCATCGCACGTGAAAGATTCCGCGACTACATCCTTGCCGGACACAACATCAATCCCTGATTTAAGACAAAAAGAAAAGGTTGCCCCCTGCCGTGCTAAGCAAATGGGACAACCAACTTCAACTTGTGTAAAGGATACCATAAAACGGCTGGTAATGCAAGGTATTTCCTCTACATGGGTTGAGTGAGAAGTCAAATCCTGAAAGGAGGAAATAAGGCATGAATCAAACATTTGACGAGCTTGTCAGCTCGATTACAGAAGACTATCTGGAGCAGGTCGATTTGGGCAATCCGCCTTCTCAGGCAACGATAAAGCGTGAGCTGCTAGATGAAATCAACCGCGAGGTCAACACTTACAACAAGGGACCGGAAGACCCACCGGGGTCTGGCGAGTTCCCTACGCCCAAGAAGGGCAAGGAAAAGTACGACATCCTTAAGGCGCTTCCACCCTCTGAGATTGGACGCATCCTCATCGTCGTCCATCGCGTATGCCGTGTGGCATTTGGTGATGCGAGCGATGAGGACAACTGCCTTGTGGGTGTGTATGCGACCGAGGGCGAGAAACTCGGCACCTATGACACGAGCGAGAAGGCAATTCGACGCCTCATCCGCCAGTACAACAGGCAAATCAGCAGCCATGACATCGACGAGGTATATGCCTTCCTGAAGGACGAGGCACCGCTCAAGAAGATTTGTCGTGACCGCGACCTTATTGCTGTGGGTAACGGCATCTATGATTATGCGAACAAGATGCTTATGGACTTCGACCCGGAGCTTGTGTTCACGACGAAGTCTCATGTGCACTTCGTCGATGGCGCGATAAACCCGCACATCACCATGCCCGATGGCGCGAATTGGGATGTCGAGAGCTGGATGCAATCCCTCTCCGACGACCCAGACGTGCAGGAGTTGCTCTGGCAGACGCTGGGAGCAATCATCCGCCCTAACGTGCCTTGGCACAGGTCGGTGTGGCTCTACTCGAAGTCAGGCAATAACGGCAAGGGGACGCTGTGCCGACTGATGAGAAACCTCTGCGGTGAGGATGCTTGCGCTTCCATCTCAATCACGGGCTTTGGCAACCAGTATGGGCTGAGTGCCCTCACGAGGGTGTCAGCTGTCATTGTGGACGAGAACGACACGAGCGCTTACCTCGACAAGGCGGCGGCTCTGAAGGCTGTCATCACGGGTGACCCCGTGCTGGTAGACCGCAAGTTCAAAGACCCGCTCAGCCTCGTCTTCCATGGGTTCATGGTGCAGTGCATCAATGCCCTTCCGCGCTTCAAGGACAAGTCGGACTCGGCGTACCGTCGCTTGCTTCTCGTTCCGATGGAGAAGCGCTTCGAGGGTTGCGAGCGCAAGTACATCAAGGACGACTATCTGGGGCGTCAGGATGTGCTCGAGTACGTTCTCTACAAGCTGCTGGCGACGACGGACTACTACGAGCTGGTTAAGCCTCAGGCGTGCCTTGACCTGCTGGAGGAGTACAAGCAGTTCAACGACCCTATCCGCGAGTTCATGGCGACGGTCATGGACGAGCTGAAGTGGGACTTGGTGCCGTGGCAGTTCCTCTACGACCTCTATGTGAAGTGGTTCGCCCGCAATAATAGCGCTGGAAAGCCTGTTGGTATCAATCCATTTCGCGACGAGGTTCGCTCATTGCTCGTCGATTATCCAGGGTGGAACGAGACGGAGAATCCTGTGCGCTCCACAGACCGCATGGACGCACCTGAGCCTCTCATCGCCGAGTATGATGTGCGAACTTGGATGAACGGTTCATACACAGGCAGTGACATCCAGAAGCGGTGCCAGCCGGACATACTGAAAGACCGATACAGAGGTCTCGTGCGCGAAGCATCGGCGGTCTCCTCAAGTGACGATTTCCCGTCCGAGGAGGACTGACATGCTCGCAGCAAGTCGCTTGATTTTGGTCTCCGTTCTGGCGTCTTCTTGGTCTCTTTCTGACCAAGATCGCACCAATATGAGACCAACAAGCGTCCCGAAACCGAAACTATGCCCGTCCGTTTTCGGTGGGGATGCCGTCGATTTTTCGACGCGGGATGACGCTCCGTCCCTTCATCTGGTGGGCGTATCTACACCTCGATTTCCAGCGAGGCAGTCGTGCCTCACGTGCCGAGTCGTCGGCACCATCAGACCCGTGCTTGGGGTCTGGATTTCGGGGTCGAGGGGCGAAGCCCCCGCAAGCTACATCCTGCGTCAAGTCCGAGCGAAGCGAGGATTTGTACGCACAGGATGTCTGCTTGCGTTAATTCCCTTTTCTACGCAATTTGCGCATGACGCAGAAGCGTCATGTTTCATCAATTTACAAGGAGGATTTCAGCTATGAAGAAAGATAAGAAACATGCAGGTAAGATACCTGCTTCCAGCGAGAGAAAACGCAAGTCGGGCACGGTCAAGATTCGCGTTACCGAGTCCGAGGCAGAGGCGATTAAGTCGAAGGCAAACCAGTGGGGCGTAACGGTGTCGCAGTATCTTCGCGATGCTGCGCTGAACCACGAAGTGAAGAAAATGATTATCACAAATAATCGCGACCTTAATTTGCTTACCGCCGAGGTAAACAAAATCGGCTGCAACTTGAATCAGATTGCTCGTCGTTTGAACGCGAGCGCAAGCTATCGGGAGTGCTTCGGCGTGACCCCGATGCGCGAGAGTGAGGTACTTGCTGAGCTGAAAAGTTTGCAGTTGAAATTCTCAAGCATCGACAGGCAGTTGCTTGATGCACGTGCGGAATTTTCCCGCGAGCAAATCGGCAAGATTTCCGACTACGAGTTCGAGCAGATGAAGGATTTCTGGCTTCCAGAGGACGGAGGTGAAACAGATGGCGACGACGTACATCCATCCGCTTAAGGATGCCAAGGCGAGCATGATTTACACCGAACTTGGCAATGGCAAAAAGAAGAAGATGCACGAAGTCGAAGGCACGACGAGGGCTGCCTACGAGGTCGGTGACATGCCCAGAGATGACATGGCGATATATGCCGAGGAGATGCACAAGAGGCACCCTGCATCGCGTTATGAGGCGTTCGAGGTGCGCGTCTCCTTCTCGCCTGACGAGCTGAAGGCTGGAAACAAGTCGGACGAGCAGATGGCAGGTGAGCATAGCTACAAGCTGTGCAAGAAGCTCTATCCCAACTCGATGTGTTACGTCACCGTGCACAACGACGGCAAAGGTGGATGTGTTCATGCACACTGCCTCGTCGTGAACCATGACGAGGTGACAGGTCAGACGCTACGAGATAACCGACGACATTTCGAGGTCAAGAATGCGAGCGACGAGCTTGCAGCAGAGGAGGGCTTGTCCGTCATCGGAACGCCCAAGTTCGAGCGCGAAAAACACAAGGAAGGCACGACATGGACTAAACGTCGCGAGAGCTGCGATGCGTTCGAGCAAAGGCTGGGCGACCGTGTGCAGCGGGCGCGTGATGAATCCAAGTCCCTTGACGAGTTCAAGCATAATCTCGGGGTCTACGGCGTCGAGCTGATGGAGCAGAAACGCAAGGGCAAGGACGGAGAGGAACACGAGGCATGGTGCTACAAGATGATGGACATCTACGGTGACAAGCCCCGCAAGCGCCGCCGCAAGGCAAAGCTTTTAGCCGACGACCTGACGAAGGGCTCCATCGAATCCTACTACGACCAGAAACAGGCAAATAAGGCTGTAGAAGACCAGAAGCCGACAGTTATACCAATCTATCAGGAAAACGCCTCAGAAGACGTTACAGAACCTATTAAAGGTTATACGAAGGATGAGGTGGTTTATTCCCTGCTTGATGATTACAAGGTCGATTCTGAGGATGTTAGGGACTTCACGGATGCTCTGGCTTCTCAATATCGCAGACGAAGGGTCGATACGCGAGGGGATGCCATATATAACGATATGTGCCACGCACAGAACAATATTGACGAGACAACAGAGAAGCTGCAAGCCGATGTGGACGAGGCGCGTGAGCAGTTCAAGGCTGACAAGGCTAACCTCGACGAGCTGAAGACCCACAAGACGCCGAACCTCTATGGTCTAAGCCAGTACTTCAAGATTGCAGGTAATCAGAAGGGCAAGTCACCGTTCGAGCGTATGCTCGATGACATGTTCGCCCAGATGCTGGCAGAGATTATGAGGCAGATGATTGAGGAGCAGCGAAGACAGGCACGCGAGGAAGCAGAAAAGCGTCTCTACGAGTCGAGAAAGAACATGTGGGACGCCGAGAAGCGACTCAAGGCTGCAAATCGTGCCATTGACCACGAGATAAGCCGAACAGGCGGCAGAAGGGTCACAAGCCACATGCAGGATGTCTATGAAGCAGACAGAACGGCAGGTAAGACTGATGGCGAGCAGTACGAGTAAAAAAAATAGCGGTTCCCTTAATTGGAAGCCGCTATTTTGCGTCTAGTGAAGTTCAGGGACAGGAACGCCAGACCATGCCGTCCCGAAATGGTCTATCCCCCAGATGTACAGGTCTAGTTCCTCGTCGTGGAAAACCACCTCATCGGTGTGCTCTAGTAGGAAATCGGGGTCGGAAATGATGAAGTACTGGAATATCTCATTGTCCAAATCACCATTTATTAGCTCTAGCGGACGGCTTGCAATCTCGTTGGCGAGAACCATGCCGCCCACCTGCCTTGATAGGTCTTCGTAGGTCTTGATGTAATCATTGAAATTCATGGAATCCTCCTTTGTTTCGTGCAATCTCGACCGTCTTCAGACGGTCTTGCAGAAGCATTGGAGAAGAGCTCAATCGTATATTTTATCAGCTTATTCAATAATTCTTATCTAAGAATTATTGAAAAAATAATGGTTGTGTGCTACACTACAAAAGTATATTTGTGTTCATAAATGAGGAGAATCTATGCTAAGCAAATTAGATGAAAAGCGAGTATCGGTTTCGATTTCACTTGCCGAATCAGAAAAAAACGAAATCAAAAATATAGCTAATGAATATGGATTATCTCTATCGGCATTCTTGCGTCTTGCAGCAAAAGAATTTGCAACAAAGCGTGCAAAAACATCAAATACTGGTAACTAAGGATAGGAGGAAATAGCTTGAAGAAGAATAAACTTGTCAAGCCTATCCTGAAGTGGGTAGGTGGTAAAAGACAATTGCTTGATGAAATAGAGCAAAGGCTACCAAAGAAAATTAGCTATTATGTTGAGCCTTTTGTAGGTGGCGGTGCTGTTCTATTTGATAAACAGCCACAACATGTGCGAATCAACGATTACAACGAAGAGCTAATCAATGTTTATATGGTTGTAAGAGATAACCCAAACGAGCTCATTAAAGAATTGGCTGTGCATGAAGAGAAGAATGAACAGCTGGGCAGTGAATGGTTCTACCGTGTTCGAGGGCTTGATAGAGAATCGGGGTTTGACGAACTATCGAGTGTTGAAAAAGCTGCAAGGATTATTTACTTGAACAAGACTTGTTTTAATGGTCTTTTCAGGGTGAATTCTGCTGGTCAACTCAATGTTCCTTATGGAAGGTACAAGCACCCTAATATTGTAAATGAAGTTGGCATCAGGGCATTGCATAAATACTTCAGTGAAGCAGATATTGATATGCGCCAAGGGGATTTTGCTGAATCCCTAAAAGATTTGCCAAAGGGCGCCTTTGTCTACTTAGACCCGCCTTATATGCCAATTACAGCCACTTCGGCATTCACAGGGTATACCCAAGACGGTTTCGGATATGACGAGCAAATACGCCTACGAGATGAATGTATTAAGTTGCGTGAACAGGGAATTCATTTCTTGCAGTCAAATAGTGACTGTGAAGAGATTCGCGAGTTGTATGAGGATTTCAAAATAGAAACAGTAGAGGCAAAACGTTCTATCAATTCACGTGGTGATAGAAGAGGTGCTGTGAAGGAGGTGTTGATTAGTGGCTGATTTCACTGGTAAATTGGATAAAGCTTGGAAGGAGATACTGGCTAGATATCCCATTGAGGAAAAGACTCGCCAAGGTGGGTTATATGAAATCCAAGCAAGTGAAATTAAAGCTTTTAGAGAGCCACGATTGATGACAAAGTTTGATACTTCCGAATCGGTTGCTGCCCCTCTAAAAGAGCTTGGATTGAATGTATTGCCAGTTTCTCGGCATTCTTATGTACTAGGAAATTTTGACTTGTACGAGAAGTTTCCAGATGTTACGGAGCTGAGACCAAAAGCTATAACCTTGCCTGATTATGAAACTTTACGTTTGGAAAATCTTACAAGCGAATCAAATGCGATAAATGCGCTTCTAGCAACGCATACTTTGGAGAATTTTCTTAATGAAGAAGAGCAGGGCCTATTGGAGACTTTCAATGGTCGAATGGGAACTGGCGATTTTTCGTTTGACGTTAATTTATTAGATGGTACAGCAAAGAAGACCATCAATGTTAGCAAGGCGCAACTTGAAATTGATGGTGGTTTTGAATCACAGCGGTCTGTATGCATTATGGAAGCCAAGAATATTCGTAATGATGACTTTAATGTACGACAGCTTTATTTTCCGTATAGAAAATACCTTGCTATAGTTCAGAAACCTATTAGATTGGTATTTTCCCAGTACACAAATCTGACTTATTATTTGTATGAATACGAGTTTACTGAGCCAACTTCTTTCTCTTCAATTAGATTACGAAACAAACAAGCCTATACGTTTGAGGATTGCCAGATTTCAGAGAAGGATATTGTCGATGTATGGAAGAATACGCCTGTGGTAACTGATGATAATCAGGATAAACAGGTGGATAAGAAAATTCCGTTTATTCAAGCGGATAGATTTGATAGAGTAATATCGCTTGCGGAACGCTTAAGCTCTGCTGAAGATAATACGTTGACTACAGAGCAGGTTACCGAGCATATGGGCTTGGTAACGCGACAGGCTGCATATTACCCAGCTGCGGGTGAATATTTAGGACTGTTTCAACGTTCGCGTAATGCAACAAGTCTGACAGATACAGCGCACAAAATACTGAACATGCGTTATAGAGAGCGTCAGTTAGCTTACACCAGCCTGATATTGCAACATCAAATCTTTCATGATTTGTTCGGTATCGTTGTGAATAGTGGTGAATTTCCTGATAAAGCATACGTTGAAAAGGAAATGTTGCGACTAAATGTCTGCAATGAAGGCTCAACAGTGCATCGTAGAGCAACAAGTGTTTTGGCGTGGCTATCTTGGATTTTTGCACTTGTAGACGATGAAATATAGAGAGTGAATTTAGGAGGTGACCTTATAGGTGGCAAAGACAAAGAAATTTGTTCAGAACGATAATAACCTTGCCATCGCTTACTACCGCTACTCGTCAAGCTCTCAAAACGATGCTTCTATTGAGGAACAGCAGGAGCTGGTGCAGCTTTATGCGGCTGAGCACGGTTACAGCATACTCAAGGAGTATGCAGACCGTGCGATGTCTGGGCAGGACGATAACAGACCAAATTACAAGCTGATGCTTTCAGAGGTCGCAAAGCTGCGTCCTGCCGTTCTCATCATGTGGAAGAACGATAGATTGGGTCGTGATGTATTGCAGCTGACCTATGCCAAACGAAAGATTCGTGAAGCTGGGTGCAGCATCGAGTATGTTGCGGAGAATGCGCCTGATGTGAGCACATCGCAGGGCAAGTTCACCGAAGCGGTGATGGATGCGTTCGCGCAGATGTGGAGCGATTCGTCGCGAGAGAACATTGAGCGAGGGCTAAGGTATAACGCCAAGAACGCACTGTCCAACGGTCAAAAGATATTGGGCTACAGAAGGGCGGCGGACAAGCGTTATGAGATTGACCCTGCGAAAGCTCCCGTGGTTCAGAGAATCTTTCACGATTACGTTGACGGCAAACCGATGCAGCAGATAGCCGACGAGCTGAATGCTCAGGGCATAACCACAGCTCTTGACAGGAAGTTCACGGTCAACGGGCTGAGGAGCGTGCTGAAGAACGACAGGTACACAGGGGTCTACAAGTACGCGGATATCGTCATCCCAGACGGTATGCCCGTCATCATCGAGACAGACCTGTTCAACAAGGCACAGGCGATGTTTGCTATGAACAAGCGCACGGGCGCTGGAAACCGCTCAAAGCACATGGAGGGCGAGCCGAGGTACTGGCTGACGGGAAAGCTGTTCTGCGGGGAATGCGGAAGCTCCATGCAGGGCGTATCCGGCACGAGCAAGACGGGCGCGCACCACTTTTATTACTACTGTAAGGAGCAGAGGCATAAGCGCTGCGAGAAGAAGCCAGTCAAGGCTGCGTTCATCGAGGGACTGGTACAGCAGCTACTGAAGGAGTTGCTGAGCGATTCCGAGAACCTGATGTCCCTTGCTGTGGACGCGGCGGCGTACTACAAGGAGTGCTACGTCGAGTCGAGCTACCTTGAGAGCCTTGAAAAAGAGCTGGCTAATACGCGGATGGCTCTTAAAAATCTAGTCAAGGCGATTGAGGCGGGGATTTTCAGCGAGACCACGCAGGAACGCTTGCAGGAGCTTGAGCGACGTAAGAAGGCGCTGACGGACGCCATCGAGACGGAGAAGGCGAAGAAGGAACTTTCCGAGGACGAGCACAGCATCAAGGCATACTTTGGCAAGTTCCTGTATGCGAACCTTGATGACCATGAGGTGAGGGACATGGTCTTGGAGTATTTCGTCGACAAGATTTACCTTTACGACGACAAGGTCATTCTGACGTGCAAGTATTCGGATGCTGACTATGAGGTGGACTGGGAGGACTTCCAGAAGGCAAAAAAAGCCGCAAGCGGTAAGGTTCGACCTTACCGCGTTCAGCTCCACCAATTTTATATCATGTGGCCCTGTAACCATCGTGTTACAGGGCTTTTTTTATTGAAGAACTTTGTGGCGGCGATGCAGGATATTCGAAAATATGGCATCCTTTTCATCAATTATCGTTCTTTTGCAGACTGCTGATATGGCCTTGTTTGAGGCTGAAAGGGGAAGACCGGGTGCCTGATTATTTAACGTTATCAGGGTCGGCAGTCCAACTACATCGGGGAGCAGGGGCGATGTAGTGAAGAGAGCGGCCGGTCGGGAGAGGGAAGTCAGGAATGATGAAACGATGCGCCTGCGGCTTGAATTTACAGTGGTAAAGCTAAGGCAAAGAAACAGATCGTCTTTTTATCGTTCCACGTTTTTCAGCGTAATCACGATGGATGGGAAAGAGACGCGTTTTCTGAAAAGCGGGAAGATAGCCGAAATGGCAGAAGAATAGATAATGTGATTTCATTAACATACCATATATATAAAGAAAAATGGATAGTTTACATTAAATAATGAAAACATATCTTTTATAATACAAATAATATACTGAATTATAGGTTAATTTCAATATCATTAATTCAAGTTGTTTTTTTGAGGCTGTTGAACAAATTATTTGAAAATACTATTTTAAAATACTGGATTAGAAGTAAAAAATGGCTTAATAAAGGAGAATTTCGTATTCTTGCGAATATGCAAAAAAGTTGATGATGCATTTTTTCTTATGCCAATATCGGATAGTATTGTTATAAAATTCACGTGTGTTTTTGGAAGAGACAAAGCGATGATCATACTCAAAATTTTTTTATGATTAATCGAAAAATATACTTTCAATATATGAAAAATATGTAAAATATGCAAAAAATAAGCGTGAAAAAGAAAAATAAAACGGAAAACTATACAAAAATATGAATCCGTTGACAATGAACATATGTTAGGAGTATAGTAAACATGCAAAAAGATGAATGACTATTTTCTTCATATAGAAAATAGTGCAACATCTTAGCGACCGGTCAATTTTAGGGAGGAAATCGTTATGAGTGAAGATTGTGTAAGTTTGAAAATGGTGCAGGAGGCACAGGCGCGCTTAGCCGGCGTAGCACAGAAAACAGGATTGTCTTTTTCAAATTCTGTGAGCAAAGTAGCTGAGTGCAAGGTTTTCCTGAAGTTGGAAAACCTGCAGCGGACAGGGTCGTTTAAGCTTCGCGGCGCATACAATAAAGTTGCTTCATTGACACCGGAAGAACGTGAAAAGGGGGTAATTGCGGCTTCAGCCGGGAATCATGCGCAAGGCGTGGCGTTAGCGGCCAGTGAATACGGCTGTCAGTCGATTATTTGCATGCCGAAACATGCGCCTCTTACGAAGGTGGCGGCAACGCGCGGCTATGGCGCGACAGTCGTTTTACACGGTGATTTTTTTGATGAAGCGGCTGCCAAGGCGGAGGAACTGACCAAAGAGCATGGCTATACCTTTGTTCATCCCTTCAATGATCCGTTGGTTATTGCCGGACAAGGGACCATTTCTTTGGAAATCCTTGAACAACTGCCTGATGTCGATGCAATCATTGCTCCTATCGGCGGCGGCGGACTGATTGCCGGCTTGGCCGTAGCGGCGAAAAGTGTCAATCCGAAAATCAAGATCATCGGCGTGCAGACGGCGCATATGCCTTCAATGAAGACGTCTCTGGAAGAGGGCAAAATTACGACCGTAAACGGCAAACCGAGTTTGGCTGACGGCATTACGGTAAAGACGCCAGGCTGTAATACATACGAAATTTGCAAAAAATATGTCGATGACATCGTTACCGTTGATGAAACGGAAATTGCCAGCGCGATTCTTTGGCTTATCGAACGTGTTAAAACGGTGGCTGAAGGTGCCGGCGCCGTTCCTGTGGCGGCGTTGATGAATGGTAAGATATCGGGGCTTCATAACAAAAAAGTCGCTGCTCTTGTCAGCGGCGGCAACATTGATGTCAACAATATGACGCGTGTTATCAACAGCGGATTGCTTCGCTCATGGCGCAAGGTGTTCTTTGAAACCGTCGTTCCCGATCGTCCCGGCGTATTGGTTAAGCTCTTGTCTATTATCGCGGAATCCAACGCCAATGTGCTTTCTATCACCCATGAACGGAGCCAGCATAATATCGGCATCGGTCAGACTGCCGTCTCCTTTGAGCTGGAAACGGCCAACGAAAAGCATGTGGAACATTTGGTGGCGGAATTACGGGCTCAACATTATCATGTTACGTTAAAATAACTGTTCAGGAGGATTTTTAAATGGAATCTGAAAAAATGCAGCGCGGTCTCAAGCCGAGACACGTGGAAATGATTGCTTTAGGCGGGACAATCGGTGTAGGTTTGTTCATGGGATCTGCCAGTACGATCATGATGGCCGGTCCTTCCGTATTGCTTTGTTATGCCTTAACCGGCGTCGTCATGTTTTTCATCATGCGCATTATGGGCGAAATGTTGTATCAGGAACCGGTTACCGGCTCTTTTGCAACGTACGCGCACAAATATATCAGTCCTTATGCAGGTTATCTGACGGCTTGGGTTTATTGGTTCATGTGGGTTGCTATCGGCCTTTCGGAAGTGACGGCTGTCGGCATTTACGTTAAGTATTGGTTCCCCTTACTGCCGCAATGGATTGCGGCATTTGGCGGCATGGTCGTCGTAGCTGTTGCCAATATGGCTGCCGTTAAATATTATGGTGAATTTGAATTTTGGTTTGCGCTGATTAAGGTTGTGACGATTATCGTTATGCTTTTCGTCGGCGCCGCTGTTATTCTCTTCGGTTTCGGCAATAACGGCGTTCCCGTCGGTATTTCCAATCTTTGGACGAACGGCGGTTTCATGCCGAACGGCTTCGGCGGCATGTTGGCTGCCATGTGTGTCGTTGCCGCTGCCTTCCAAGGCGTCGAACTTGTCGGCATAACGGCAGGGGAAGCGCAGGATCCGAAGAATACGTTGAAGAAAGCTACGAAGAATATCGTCTGGCGTATTCTGATCTTCTACATCGGTTCGATTTTCATCATCCTTTCCATTTATCCTTGGAATCAGGTAAGCCTTATCGGCAGTCCCTTTGTTATGACCTTTGCTAAGGTCGGCATTTCCTTGGCGGCCGGCATCATCAATTTCGTCGTACTGACTGCGGCTCTTTCCGGTTGCAACAGCGGTCTTTACAGCTCCGGCCGCATGTTATACACGTTGGCTCAGAACGGCCAGGCTCCGGCTATTTTCAAACGCTTGTCTGCTTCCGGCGTACCGCGCATCGGCATCGGCATTACGATTGCGCTCCTGATTGTCGGCGTCATCCTGAACTACATGATTCCCGATTCGAAATTGTTTATTTACCTTTACAGCGCTTCCGTTTTCCCCGGCATGATCGCTTGGTTCGTGTTGGCTTATGCACAGAAGAACTTCCGCAAATATTGGGGTGAAGAAGTGATGGCGAAACATGATTTCAAGTCGCCTTTGTATCCCTATGCCAACTGGTTCTGCATTGCGTTCCTGGGCTTAGTCACTGTCGGCATGTGGTTCAACACCGATACGAGAATGTCTCTGATTTCTTCTTGGGCATTTATTGTGGCTATTACGGTGATCTATTATATCTGCGGCCTGAATAAGAAAAAATACGACAGAGACGGAAAACTTGTGGAATAAATGACGCAATAGCGTAAAATAAGTTGTATAATATAATCAATAAATTATAAAGGAGAGTGTTTTCTTATGGCAGTAGATGTAATTAAAACGGAAAAAGCACCGGGCGCGGTAGGTCCCTATTCACAGGCGATTAAAGCAGGCGATTTCCTGTTTGCTTCCGGTCAGGTCGCTCTTGACCCGGCAAAAGGAAAGCTTGTCGGCGGCGGCGTCGTTGATCAGGCGGAACAGTGCATGAAAAATGTCGGCGCGTTACTGGAAGCGGCAGGGCTTTCTTTCGATCATGTCGTCAAGACGACGGTGTATTTGACAAATATCGAGTATTTTGGAGCCGTCAATGAAGTGTACGGTAAATATTTCCAAAAGACATTGCCCGCTCGTTCCTGCGTCGCTATTGCCAATTTACCGAAGGGCGCCAGCGTGGAAGTAGAAGTTATTGCCTATTGCGGCAAATAAGCGATATTGCGCGACAGTTTCCGATGATTCGGAGACTGTCGTTTTTTATTTGCGTCTCCCGGCGTAGTTACTTATAATAAAAGTAGTTAGTCGATACGATTTTTGTCATTTACGGCGGCAGCGAATTTTTTGCCGGGATCAGTCGCGTTTGGTTGCCCGTGTTTTGAAAAGAGCAATTGGCAGATGCAGGTACTGTACACCATTGATGAAAATATTTTCAGTTGAAAGAAGTGTGTAGAATGACTGCTGTCTTCGGGTTTGCAACGGTAATTATTTCCGTCGTTTTTATTTTGCGGCGTATCATGGGACCGATACCCGCTTTTATTCTTGTTCCTGCCGTTATTTCGTTGACTGCCGGTTACGGTTGGCAGACCGGTGACTTCATATTGAAGGGCATGCGGGCTGTGGCGCCTATCGGTATTATGTTCATTTTTGCCACACTGTTTTTTGGCGTTATCATCAGTGCAGGCACGCTGCGGCCTATTGTTCGCTTCATTTTTCATGCAGTCGGTCATGACCCGGTACGAATTTGTATCGGTACGGGGATTCTGGCGCTTTTGGCGGAAATGAGCGCCAGCGGCGTCGTTACGGTTATGGTCGTCATTCCGGCGATGCTGCCGCTCTTTGACGGGTTGGGTATGCGCCGGACGACGTTGGCTACGGTGTTATCCCTGAGCGCCGGTTTTCAATGTACGCAGCCCTGGGGATCGACGGCGCAACGTTGCATGGTGGCGTTGAATCTGACGTCGCACGAATTATGGGTACCGATCATCATTCCCCTTGCTGTCGGACTGCTCAGTATTTTTTGTATTGACTGTTATCTCGGACGTTGTGAGCGCAAACGGATCGGTCTTGCCAGACTGGCTGAACCGATTCAGTTGAAGCCGACGGTAGATGAAATCAAAATGGCTGAGTACGAACGTCCGAAACTTGCAAAATTCAATATGCTGCTCGTTGTCGTTACGATCGGTGTTTTGATCTCCGGCATGGTCCACGCGGCCGTTGTTTTCATGATTTCGCTGGCAATTGCGCTGGTCGTCAACTATCCTCGGGTGACGGAGCAGAAGTTCATGCTGGCCTATCATTCGCATAGCGCCTTGACGATGGCCGGTATCGTCTTTGCCACAGGATCTCTCGTCGGGGTCATGAACTGTACGGGAATGATTCAGGCCATGGCCGAGGCCTTGGTCATGATTATTCCGGCTGTTCTGGGGCCGCATATGGCGGTTATCGTCGGCATTTTTGCCATGCCTGCGACACTTCTCTTTGACCCGTCGTCATTTTATTTCGGTGTGTTGCCCGTTCTTGCTGAAGCCGGTACGACATATGGCATTATGCCTGTCGAAATGGCACGGGCCGCCTTTTTCGGACAAATGAATATGGGATTTCCCGTCAGCCCTCTTACGGGCACTACGTTCATGCTGGTGGCGATGGCCAAACTCGATTTGGCAGAGCATCAGCGCAGGACCATTCCCTGGGCTTTTGCCGTCACGATCATCATGCTCGTTACCGCACTTGTTTGCGGTGTTGTACCGGCATGAGTCCATCTTTGCAAAATGTTGTAAGCATAAAGAAATATAGGAAATACGTATTTTACATAGGTGACAATATTTCGTATACTTAAAGACAGAGGAGCGTGCTTCTCTGTCTTTTGTCAAACTGTCAATTTATCGAATAAAGGAAGGTGTATTGAGATGATCTTTGAAGAAACGTTTACCCTTCATAACGGTGTAAAAATTCCGAAATTGGCTTTGGGAACATGGCTTGTCGCCGATGAAGACGCCGGTGCTGCCGTAGCGGCTGCCTTGCAGATCGGTTATCGCCATGTCGATACGGCACAAGCTTATCGGAATGAAGCCGGCGTCGGTGACGGAATACGTAAGTCCGGCGTGAAGCGGGAAGATGTTTTTGTGACTTCCAAAGTTGCTGCTGAACGAAAGGAGTATGCCAATGCCGCAGCGTCTATCGACAGATCGCTGAAAAAAATGGGATTGGACTACTTAGACTTGATGATTATCCACAGCCCACAGCCGTGGAAAGCTGTCAACCAATCTGACGATCGGTATTTCGAAGGAAATCTGGCGGCCTGGAAGGCCTTGGAAGACGCTTATAAAGCAGGTAAGGTTAGAGCTATCGGCGTTTCCAATTTTCTGGAAATTGATTTGGAGAACATTATCACTCATGGCGAGATAAAACCGATGGTCAATCAAATATTGGCTCATATCGGCAATACGCCGTTCGCGCTTATCGATTACTGCCAACATAGAGACATCGTCGTTGAAGCGTATTCGCCGATTGCTCACGGCATGGCCCTGCAGGCGGAAGAAATTACTGCCATGGCTGAAAAATACGGCGTTTCGGCGTCGCAGCTGTGTATCCGTTATGATTTGCAGCTCGGTATGGTGGTTTTGCCGAAAACTGTAAATCCTGAACATATGAAGAGCAATGGAGCCGTCGATTTCGTTATTTCGGCTGAAGATATGGAACGGCTGAAACACGTCAGTCCTTTGAAAGATTACGGAAAGGATAGTTTTTTTCCTGTATTTGGCGGCAAGATGTAAGATCGGTGACGGCGGCTTTCAGCCGCCGTTTTATTTTACTGTCAGACGGTTTTTGTGCGGTGAGGGAATACCGACCTGGCAGATGATCGTTTTCGATTGGGCAGAGAAGCATTCCGGACCGGCGTCATAACATCTGTATGTACGTCGCCGTTTCGTTTGCATAGAAAGGCAGGGAGAATTTGCCAATCTTGATACCGGGATGCTATAATCAGTCTATCAATCGGTAAAGGGGTCGTAAGCGTGGATGTGTATATACAAGGGTTGACGATGGGACTGGCTTATGTGGCGCCCATCGGCTTGCAGAACCTCTTTGTCATTAACAGCGCCTTGTCTTTATTGACAGGTCGTGCCTTGTTTACGGCATGGATCGTCACCTTTTTTGATGTTACGCTGGCTTTGGCTTGCTTTTTCGGCATCGGCTTTATTATGGAAGCATATGAATGGCTCCAGGCCGCGGTTCTGCTTGGCGGCAGTCTGGTTATCATTTACCTTGCCGTCGGTCTGATTCGCGCGGGAGAAGAAACGGTTCTCCATGAAAAAAGCCGCTTTACGCTGCGCCGGACCGTTATTACGGCTTGTGTCGTGACCTGGTTCAATCCGCAGGCGATTATTGACGGGACCATGATGCTGGGGGCTTTTCAGGCGTCACTGCCGCCGGAATCCGGCGTTTTTTTTATTAGCGGCGTTGTTTCGGCTTCTTGTCTTTGGTTTTCCTCCATTACGTTGATTGTTTCCCGTATCGGCAATATTCTGACCGGCAAGGTATTACAGTGGATCAATCGTCTTTGCGGCGTCGTTATTCTCATCTACGGTCTTATTCTGTTGCGTCATTTCATCACTTTGGCTTCTATCTTTTAATCGTTTTACGGTAAAACAGCGGAGGAAGGCATTTCGCAATAGACGGCAAAAGAGGAGCAAGGATTGTGTATTTTTTTATCGGCGCAGTTATTATTTAGGAGGAAGATAAATTGGAAACGAACGTGTTAGTGGCTTATTTTTCTTGTACAAATGTGACCAGAAAGGTTGCCGCAGATCTGGCTGCTATAACGAAGGGGGATCTCTTTGCGATTACGCCGCAGGATGCGTATACGAAGGAAGACTTGGACTGGCAGAATAAAAACAGCAGAACGTCGAAAGAAAAAGAGGATCCTTCTTTTCGCCCTGCGATTGCCAACAGCGTGGCGCATATGGAAAAATACGATACGATTTACTTGGGCTTTCCCATCTGGTGGTACAAGGCGCCGAATATTATCCTGACTTTTTTGGAAAGTTATGACTTTTCAGGGAAAACGATCATTCCCTTCTGCACCTCAGGAGAGAGCGATTTCGGCAGTACCGTTTCTTTGTTGAAAAAAGTCTGTTCCGAAACGGCCGTCTGGAAAACCGGCAGAGTATGCAACGGTCATCCGTCGCGGGAATTGCTGACGGGATGGGTGCATAAATTATGATGCATACAACGGCGTGACGCTTACTGAGATCGATATTTTACGGTTATTGCAATCTACCGTTGGAGCGGCGGAACGACTAGGTGGGATATCCTTAGGTGAAAACAGGAATTGGCGGTATAACGGTTCAAAAGGGATGTTCGAATATGGCTGTGAGAGAAGGCCGTGCGGTGCGTGTCAAGGCAGCGTGAAAAGACGATAAAACGATGCTCGTTACCATCGCCTGGCGAAAGCGTGAAAATCAGGACGAAGGTGCGCCAGGTGGCGAACGTTGCCACCTGTAGTAAGTCATGGTAAAAATGGCGGGAGGTGTGCGCGTGGAAACGGAAATTTATCTGGCAGGAGGGTGCTTCTGGGGCCTTGAGGCGTTGTTGCAGAAGGCACCTTGCGTGGTGTCGACGGAAGTCGGCTATGCCAACAGTCGGCGTCCGCAGCCGACGTATGAACAAGTCTGTACCGGTGCGACGGGAGCGGCGGAAACGGTGAAGGTTGTTCATGACGGTACTGTCACGGGGTTAAAACGGATCTTGACGGTATTTTTTGAAGCCATCGACCCGACATCGTTGAATCGGCAGGGCTTCGATGTGGGAACGCAATATCGGACAGGTATCTACTATCTTGACGAAGAGAGCAGGCACATCGCCGAAGCGGTTTTGGCGGAAGAATCCAGAAAATATGATCGGCCTGTTGTAACGGAAATCATGGCGTTGGAGAATTTTTATTGCGCTGAAGCATATCATCAAGATTATTTGAAGAAGAATCCCGGCGGGTATTGTCACCTTGACCTGAGCAAATGGGATTTTACGAAAGAATAAACGGTCTTCCCGCCTTGCGGCCAGCTGTTCGATTGCAATCAATGAAAGTTGTCGAAAATGCGGCTTGCATCATGGGACTGTTGACTTCATCTCGCTGTCGAGATCGCAAAGACGAATCGTTGATTCCGCCATGCCGGCAAGGGCGATAAAAAATTCTTGAAATCATGGCAATTTCATGGTATCATCATTAAGTACGAATTATGCATGCGCCTATAGCTCAGGGGATAGAGCACCGGTCTCCGGAACCGGGTGCGCAGGTTCGATTCCTGCTAGGCGCACCAGAATAATAAAGGCCTCTCGAAAATTCGAGAAGCCTTTTTTTCATGTTTGAGCCCAATTTGAGCCCAATTGGATTTGGATTATTGGAAAAGATACGCACATATGAAGCCTTTTCTTCTTAAAAATCATTTTTCAAGTATCGCTTGGAGCGATAATCGAATCAAGCGCAGTTACGGCAACACCTTGATTTGCCAGTGTTAAATGTGAATAGGTGTCTAAGGTCATGTCAATACTGGCATGACCTAACCTTTCTTGAACGATTTTGGGGTTTATTCCGGCTAATAATAGTAGTGTTGCATGAGTATGCCTTAGGTCATGAAAGCGAATATGACGCATGATTTTGGCATCTTTTAAAAGCTTTTGGAACTTTCTTGAACTGTAGTGTCTTTTGTTATAGCCGTGTCCGAATAGACCGCCTATGATCCAATCACAATTCTCATAAAGATTTCCTACATTTTCTCTGTATGAGAGTTGTATTTTTTTGTGTTGCTTTAATGCATGAACTAAGTTAGCCCCAATTTGTATTTTTCGTCCGTTTCCTGTTTTAGGGCTTGTTATGGATTGACCTTTTCATCTGATTTAGATCTTTGCACAGATAGAAACGATGTGTGAACATTAAAATCTCCCCATTTCAATGCCATGATTTCACCAAGACGCATTCCTGTATAAACAGCAATCATAACGCCTATGTAGAGATCGGCGGCACCCATCCAATCTCCTATGTTAGTAGAAGCTTTAGCCTTCTCTACTTGGTCTTTCGCAACATCCAAAAGTCTTTGGACTTCTAACTCCGATAAGGGATGGATTTCTTTCTTTTCTACCTTTGGAGCATAGTAAGCTTTGCAGGATTTGAGTTAGTAAGTCCTAATTTTATCGCCATATCAATACAAGATGTCAAATAGCGTCTTTGATTACGCACTGTTACAGGTGCTAAACCTTGTTTTTTTGCGACCACCGCTAAATAATTGTTGCTGGAAAAACTGTTGTAGTGCAGTGGGATTTAGCTTATTAAGGCGGATTCCTTTAAACGCTTTGCCAACCGGATCTAAACAACATGCATATTTTTCCAGAGTGGAAGGCCTTACCGAGTTTTTCATGTAAACATCCAGCCATATCCGGATCCAATCATCCAGCATGGGATTGATATCGGCACTTTTATTTGAGCTTTCGTAAAAGCTTAGCCATTCACGACCTTTTTTTCGCGCGTCGGCTGCTTTCGAGGCATAGAACGATTTTCTGCGAGTGTTTCCGTCTTTATCTTTGTAAGAAATTCGGTACTGGTAACGATTACTAGCAGCTAAATAACGAATAGATCCTTAGCCATTACCACGCGCCATGCTTTATTCTCCTTTCCATTTAAAAGTTGGGCGAATAACTTTTCCAGCTCGGGAATAGTTGTTAGCCCATACATGTTTTCTAAAAACTCGCCAATCTTGCTTTTACGGGCTTAGATTAGCTCTTGCTCTAAAGCAAGGAGTACATCCAACTCTGCTTTTCTTTTTTTCTATTCTTTCTTTCAGTGCCAAATCACTTATTTTTCTCATATTGACCTCCGAATTTATTTTTAATATTGTTTATGGCTTCCTTCAGTGCGTTGGGAGCGGTAACCAAAAGATCATTTATATCTTTTACTTTTACCGTGGCGGGGGAGATGCAAAAGCTCCAAAAGTCTAAAGGCCGTTTCCATTTTTCAATGTCACAATAATTGAAAGCAGCCATCTTAGCGTTTATACCTGCGTCATCTGTATCTAACGCTAAGATGATTTTGGGGTTTATTTTATAAATTTCTTTTAGCCACTTATCTAATTTTTGAGCACCTCCAATCGCCCAAACATTGGGATAACCAACTTGGATTAAGGATAGGGCATCGATTTCACCCTCGGTTACTATTATTGGCAAATGGGGATCCATATTATGGGTGTGCAAACATTGACTTAAACCGAGTGATCGTTTGTACTTTGGACTTTGCGAATCTATTGGGGTTAGATATCGTAGGATAAATCCGAAATTATCAATCGGTATGACCAAGGCGTTTTGCGTAGGGTGAGATGTTACAAGAAAAGCAGGAATATATCCTTATTTGCTGACCGGTAAGGAAACAGAGTTATCCATAAGGGCATTTAACGAACGAGAAAAACAAGAAGCGTATGAGCGGCAGGAGCACAAATGCGCCGGATGCGGCGAAGAATTTGAATACTCCGAGATGCACGGCGATCATATTAAGCCGTGGAGCAAAGGTGGCCGGACGGTGCCGGAGAATTGCCAAATGCTTTGTACGAAGTGCAACCTAAAGAAATCCAACCATTAATACATAAGAAAACAGCCCCGATAAAATCAGGGCTGTTTTTATTTAATGCTTGTCTAAAAGTCGTTCTATTATTAGAATCACCGTAATGTCCCCTTGTCAATATTGTAAGGGGAATATATTTGGGGACATTAGCAATATATTTGGGGACATTTGTGTCTGGAATCCCTTGCCCTGCAAGGCTTCGCGGGACCCTAAAAAGGTTTTAAAAAGTTATTTAAAAAAGTTAAAGAAAAAAGACCGTTTTTCTTTTTTAACTGATGAAAATAAAAAAACTGCCAACTAAAAATAAAAAGCGGCAAGCAAAGAAAGGTAACTATGAGTAAATGAAAAAAAGTTTCTTCGGCATTTTATATGCTGGAACCAAAGTTTTTCGATGAATTTGGATTACTCAGTTTTTTTGTAAAAATTCATATGGATTAATTTTTATATCATTTATTTTAAGTGCAGAACGAGGAATTGCAGAGGTTCGATATTCAATCTCTTTTTTCTTTTGCAAAAAGGTCTTCATTTGCTCATCTGATGGAAGGGGAAACTGCATTAATGTTTTTTCATAAATTAGATCGCTTTTCAGAAGATATAGCCCTCGATGCGAAAGGATCTTTGCCAAAAGTAGAAAAGATTCGCGACTTTTATGATCTTGCTTTTTTAATTAACCAACATCCAAATTTTTTTCCGATGAACAATTGTTTCAAATAAAAACCACTATGGAGTATAAAGACTTAAATATATTGGAAAAATATTTAGAAAAAGAATTTATAACACATTAAAATATAAATACGAATTTACAAATCGTAAAAAACACAAGTAAAGGATTGAACGGTAAAAAGATCGGAACATTATATTCCGATCTTTTTTATTTAAAGATGATAAGTTGTAAAAACTTATACAATCTTAGCTTCGATTGCAGGACACTTTTTCCCTCTTAATACTTTTAGTGGCATTATGACTTTGCAAGAAAGAAATGAGGTGAACAATTATGAGCATTATAAATGCAGCGAGAAGATTTGAACAGAGATTTGACGCAAAAGCGAAACACTTTATTTGGCATCATCCGCTACTTGGCTTCATCTCCATCTTTGTTGGAATGCCATTACTGGTTTTGGCGTGTGTCTGTATCAGTACAATCGTTATCGCCTTTCCGATGACATATATTTTAGGTTGGTTATAATCTTTATTTTATCTTTATATCCACAAAAGATGACTAATGCCACTTTTAGATGAAAGGCTTTATGATACTTGGAGTATCAAAAAAGGAGGATGAATCTTATGCAAATACTAATTGCACTCATAGGTGTATGTGCGGCAGCAATGCTGCTGTGGTATGTCTATATTTTAATGAAGGGAGATGAGCAGGCATGAGCACCATAATTCAGTATGTTTTATACCTTGCCATTCTGATTGTTTTGGCAATTCCGTTGGGCGCATACATAAGCAAAGTTATGAATGGCGAGAAAACTTTTTTGTCCAAAATTCTGACACCGTGTGAAAACCTTGTTTACAGGATTATGCGTGTAGATAAAGCAGAACAGATGACATGGAAAAAATATGCGGTAAGCGTATTGGTTTTTTCCGGTGTTGGACTTGTTTTTCTGTTCCTGCTCCAACTTTTACAGGGCGTTCTTCCCGGAAACCCGCAGCATCTTTCCGGTGTGAAATGGGATTTGGCATTTAATACTTCTGCAAGTTTCATTACCAATACAAACTGGCAGGCATATTCCGGTGAATCTACATTGAGTTATCTCACCCAGGCTTTAGGTCTGACTGTTCAGAACTTTGTTTCCGCAGCCACAGGTATCGCCGTTCTGTTTGCTTTGATCCGTGGCTTTATCAAGGTGAAATCCACCGGGTTAGGGAGCTTTTGGGTGGACTTGACCCGCATTGTGGTTCACATCCTGCTCCCACTGAATCTGGTCATTTCTCTGTTGCTGGTAGGCGGCGGTGTAATCCAGAATCTGAAAATTTCAGAAACCGTATCTCTTGTAGAACCGATTGCTGTCAGTGCAGAAGGTGAAATCCTTAAGGATGCAGTAATTGACTTAGACACCGCAACCGTCACTGTAGATGGCGAAATCTTTTCGGATGCACAGATCGTCACCGAGCAGTTCGTACCAATGGGTCCTGCAGCCAGTCAGGTCGCAATCAAGCAGACCGGCACCAACGGCGGCGGCTACATGGGCGTCAACTCTGCACATCCTTTGGAAAACCCCAATGCCTTTACCAATCTGATTGAAATGATTTCCATTCTTCTGATTCCGGCGGCACTCTGCTTCACATTCGGCTCTGCGGTAAAGAACAAGAAGCAAGGTATCGCAATCTTTATGGCAATGTTCCTCTGTCTGGTTGTTGCCTTGGGTTGCATCGCTGTCAGTGAGCAGGTCGGTACATCTCAGTTTGCACAAAATGGTACAGTCAATACCTCTATGATAGAACAGGCTGGCGGCAATATGGAAGGCAAGGAGACCCGCTTCGGCATTGCGGCATCCTCTACCTGGGCAGCCTTCACCACAGCAGCCTCCAACGGCTCTGTAAACTCCATGCATGACAGCTACACGCCTCTTGGCGGTATGGTGACTATGCTGCTGATGCAGCTTGGTGAGGTTATTTTCGGCGGCGTGGGATGCGGCCTTTACGGTATGCTTGCCTTTGCCATTCTGGCGGTGTTTATTGCTGGTCTGATGGTAGGCCGTACTCCGGAATTCCTTGGCAAGAAAATTGAGCCTTATGAGATGAAATGGTCGGTACTGGTTTGCCTTGCAACGCCCATTGCAATTCTGGTCGGCAGTGGCCTTGCCGCTGTAGTACCCTCTGTCATGGATAGCCTGAATAACAGCGGCGCCCACGGTTTCTCTGAAATGCTGTACGCCTACTCATCCTGTGGCGGCAATAACGGCTCGGCCTTTGCCGGTTTCAATGCGAATACCGTATTTCTAAATGTAAGCCTGGGACTGGTGATGCTCTTTGCCCGGTTCCTGCCCATCATCGGCACACTTGCAATCGCAGGTAGCCTGGCCGGGAAAAAGAAAATCGCCACGACTGCGGGTACCTTGTCTACCACAAATGGAATGTTTGTTTTCCTGCTGATTGTTGTGGTATTTCTGATCGGTGCACTGAGCTTCTTCCCGGCACTTGCCCTTGGCCCACTTGCTGAGTTCTTTGGCAGCATTGCGTAAAGGAGGTTTACAGATATGAGTACAAAACAGAAAAGTGCTTTTGCCAACCGGAAAATGCTCGGCAGGGCAGTTAAAGATTCTTTTGTAAAATTAAGTCCGAAAACACAGGCAAAAAACCCGGTCATGTTTCTGGTTTTTGTGTCTGCGATTTTGACCAGCATCCTTTGGCTGGTGTCCCTGTTTGGGTTAAAAGACGCTCCAAGCGGATATACACTGGCGATTGCCGTTATCCTTTGGTTTACCGTGCTATTTGCCAACTTTGCCGAGGCCATTGCAGAAGGCCGAGGCAAAGCACAGGCAGATTCTCTACGGGCATCCCGTAAGGATGTGGACGCACATAAAATTCACTCTGTATCGCAGAAAGACAGTGTGACCGTGGTTCCATCCGCCCTGCTGAAAAAGGGGGAACTGGTGATTGTCAAAGCAGGAGAGCAGATTCCGGCAGACGGCGAAGTCGTGGAAGGTGCGGCATCTGTGGATGAAAGCGCTATCACTGGCGAATCCGCTCCTGTAATTCGTGAGGCAGGCGGCGACCGCAGTGCCGTCACCGGCGGCACCACTGTACTGTCGGACTGGATTGTTGTCAGAGTGACCAATGAAGCCGGAGAAAGCTTTCTGGACAAGATGATTGCGATGGTAGAAGGTGCTGCCCGGAAAAAGACGCCCAACGAAATTGCTTTGCAGATTTTTCTGGTAGCCTTGTCCATCATCTTCATTTTGGTGACAGTCTCCCTCTATACGTACTCCATTTTTTCTGCAAAGCTGGCGGGAATTGAGAATCCCACCTCTGTACCAACTCTGATAGCGCTGTTGGTGTGCCTTGCGCCTACTACCATTGGTGCCTTGCTTTCCGCCATTGGTATTGCCGGTATGTCTCGACTGAACCAGGCAAATGTTCTGGCCATGAGTGGACGTGCCATTGAAGCCGCTGGTGATGTAGACATTCTGATGCTTGATAAAACCGGAACAATCACTCTGGGTAATCGACAGGCATCGGAGTTCATTCCGGTGGATGGTGTAGATATTCAGGAGCTGGCGGACGCGGCTCAGCTTTCTTCTCTGGCAGATGAAACCCCTGAGGGCAGAAGCGTTGTTGTGCTGGCAAAGAAGGAGTTTGGAATTCGTGGCAGAAGCCTTCAGGACAAGGATATGCACTTTGTCCCATTTACTGCCGTGACCCGTATGAGCGGCGTCGACTTTGACGGCAACGAAATCCGAAAAGGCGCAGCAGACGCCATGCAAAGTTATGTAACCCATGCAGGCGGTATGCATTCTCCGGACTGTGATCGAGTTGTCAAGTCTATTGCGTCCAAGGGCGGCACACCTCTGGTTGTAGCTAAGAACCACAAGATTCTCGGCGTCATCTATCTGAAGGATATTATTAAGCAGGGCGTGAAGGAGAAATTTGCAGATCTACGAAAAATGGGCATCAAGACCATTATGATCACCGGCGACAATCCAATTACTGCTGCGGCCATTGCTGCCGAGGCCGGTGTGGATGACTTCCTTGCGGAAGCAACACCGGAAGGAAAACTGGCAATGATTCGCGATTTTCAGGCAAAGGGTCATTTGGTTGCCATGACAGGCGACGGCACCAACGACGCCCCGGCTTTGGCACAAGCAGACGTTGCAGTTGCCATGAACAGCGGCACACAGGCAGCAAAAGAAGCAGGTAACATGGTGGATTTGGATTCTTCGCCCACAAAGCTTATCGACATTGTGCGCATCGGCAAACAGCTTTTGATGACACGAGGCAGCCTGACTACATTCTCTATTGCCAACGATGTGGCAAAATACTTTGCCATTATTCCAGCGCTGTTTATGGGACTTTATCCAGGCCTGTCTGCTCTGAATATTATGGGGCTGCATTCCCCGCAAAGTGCTGTTCTCTCTGCGATTATTTATAATGCACTCATCATTATTGCGCTCATTCCATTGGCGCTGAAAGGTGTGAAATACCGTGAAGTTTCCGCCGGAAAGCTGCTGTCACGGAACCTGCTGATTTATGGTCTGGGCGGTCTGGCAGCTCCCTTTATCTTTGTGAAGCTGATTGATGTTCTGCTTGTGCTTACTGGTCTGGTATAATGAGGGTGTAAAATATGAATGCGATAACAAAGAAAACAATCTCGTATTTTGAAGGAATTCTTGGAATGACCTTAGCCGTCCTATGTGCGATTACACTGCGTTTCGCCATATGGGAACCGGAATTACTTCAGAAAATTTTTCTCACCATCTTCGGTTAAGGGGGTATATATTATGAAATCAATGAAAAGTGTACTACCAAAGGCAGGTATGATTTTTTTAATCTTTACGCTGCTGTGCGGCGTAGTCTATACGGGTGTTGTCACAGTAATTGCTCAGCTAATTTTTCCGGACAATGCCAACGGAAGTATCATTGAAGTAAACGGGAAAAAATATGGCTGTGAATTACTTGGGCAGCAATATACAGATGAGGCCCATATGTGGGGGCGCATTATAAATATTGATGTTTCAACCTATACGGATGAAAACGGAAAGGCACTGATGTACGCCGCTCCCTCCAACATCTCTCCGGCAAGTCAGGAATATGCACAGCTTGTGGCAGAGCGTGTAGAAAAGCTCCGCAATGCAAATCCTGAAATGGATGAAACAGCTGTTCCGGTGGATCTTGTCACCTGTTCCGGCAGTGGGCTTGATCCCCATATTTCCCCGGCAGCAGCGGAGTATCAGGTAACCCGCATTGCAAAAGCAAATGATATGACCGAAAATGAAGTGCGTGAGATTATCCAAAACTGCACCGACGGACGATTCTTTGGTATCTTTGGTGAAGAGACTGTCAATGTGCTGGAAGTCAATCTGATGCTGGACGGTATTCTGGAAAAGAATCGTCTTTACTTGAGTGACAGATAGAAGGGGTAAAATGGAACTACCAAGACAAGATCCGGATCAGCTTCTTCGTGCGATCCGTAACGATACAGCCACTAAGGAAAGTGGAAAACTCAAAATCTTTTTCGGTTATGCAGCAGGTGTCGGAAAGACCTATGCCATGCTTCAGGCGGCTCACCAAGCTAAGGAGCGCGGCATTGATGTGGTTGCTGGATACATAGAACCCCATGCCCGACCTCAGACAGCGGCACTTTTGGACGGCCTGGAGCAGCTCCCGGTGAAGCAAGTTGCCTATGAGGGAATGATGCTTCGTGAATTTGATATTGACGCCGCATTAAAGAGGAAACCTCAGCTCATCCTGGTGGATGAGTATGCCCACACCAATGCAGAAGGCAGCCGCCATACAAAGCGGTATCAGGATGTCCAGGAACTGCTAAGCGCCGGCATTGACGTGTATACAACTGTGAATGTCCAGCATATTGAAAGTCTCAACGATACTGTGGCATCAATCACCGGAATATTGGTACGGGAGCGCATTCCGGATTCTATTTTCGATCAGGCAGACCAGGTGGAACTAGTGGATATTGAGCCTGCGGAGTTGCTGGAACGACTGGCAAGTGGAAATGTGTACCGGGAAGATCAGGCACAGCGGGCTACTGTTAATTTCTTCACACTTGAAAACCTGACTGCATTGCGTGAGATTGCCCTCCGTCGGTGTGCTGACCGGGTAAATCTGCTGACGGAAAGCGCCAGAGTACAGAGCCGAGGCGATTACCATACAGACGAGCGCATTCTGGCTTGTCTTTCCTCGTCGCCATCCAACGCAAAAATCATTCGGACTGCTGCCAGAATGGCAAGAGCCTTCCGAGGAACATTTACCGCCCTTTATGTGGAAACACCTAACACAGCAACGATGAACGACGAGGATAAAAAACGGTTGCAGTACAATAAACGGCTGGCACAACAACTTGGTGCTACGATTGAGACAAGTTATGGCGATGACGTGCCTTATCAAATTGCGGAATTTGCCCGTCTTTCCGGCATTTCTAAAATCGTAATTGGACGAAGTACCATTGCACGAAAAAAGATTTTCAGCAAACCCACCTTGACGGAGCGTCTGATTTCCAGTGCACCGAATTTAGATATTCATGTGATCCCAGACGCTAGCATAGGTTCCGGTTATCAGAAAAAAAAGAAAAGGGCACAGGTAGAAACAATATCCCTGCGGGATGTTCTGAAAAGTATACTCGTATTGCTAGCAGCTACATTGATTGGTTGTGGTTTTGACGCTCTTGGATTCACGGAAAGCAATATTGTCGCGGTCTACATATTGGGTGTACTTGTGACCGCCGTTATCACAACCAACCGACTGTGCGGGATTCTGACTTCGGTTGTCAGCGTGTTGGCCTTTAATTTTTTCTTTACTACTCCGAGACTGACATTTGATTTTAACGATCCGAACTATTTTGTTACCTTTGCCATTATGTTTATGGTAACGCTGCTTTCAAGTTCTCTTGCTAGCCGGCTGAAGGAAAATGCAAAGCAATCTGCCCATACAGCTTACCGCACAAAGATTCTCTTTGAAACCAGTCAGCTTTTGCAAAAAGAACAGGAGGATAAAGCGGTAATCACCGTTACGGCAGGGCAACTCATGAAGCTGTTGAAAAAAGATATCGTCGTCTACCTGTCTGATGGTAAAGGACTTGCCACCCCAAACGTTTTTCGTACTGTTAATAGTTCTCAAGAGAGTTTAATTTCTGAGAATGAGAAAGCAGTCGCCGATTGGGTCTTCCGAAATAACAAACACGCAGGAGCAACGACCGATACATTATCCAGTGCAAAGTGTCTATACCTTGCGATTCGGGTTAACCAGCATGTATATGGGGTAGCTGGTATTGCTGAGAACGGTACTCCGCTGGACTCTTTTGAAAACAGTGTGCTTCTTTCCATTCTTGGCGAGTGTGCATTGGCACTGGAAAACATCAAAAATACCAAGGACAAGGAGGAAGCGGCTGTCCTGGCACAAAATGAACAACTTCGTGCCAACCTGCTGAGGGCAATCTCCCATGATCTTCGGACACCTTTGACAGCAATTTCCGGCAGTGCAGACAATTTGCTTGCAAATTATAAAAAGATGGACGATGCACTGCGGGAGCAGACCTTTACTGATATTTATGACGATTCCATGTGGCTAATCAATCTGGTTGAAAATTTGTTGGCAGTCACACGGATTGAGGGCGGACCGGTCAATCTAACTCGGAGTATCGAACTTATGGATGAGGTTGTTTCTGAAGCACTGAAGCACATCAACAGGAAGAGTAAAGAACACACCATTCGCGTGACCAGCGGTAAAGACTTTATCCTTGCCCGCATTGATGCGAAGTTGATCGTTCAGGTGATTATCAATTTGGTTGACAACGCCATCAAATATACCCCTGTCGGTTCAGTAATTGAAATAGACACCGATCAAAAAGAGCAATGGGTCACGGTTTCCGTTTCTGACAACGGCCCTGGGATTCCTGATGAGCAAAAACCCCGTATTTTTGATATGTTTTACAGTGGTACCAATAAAGTGGTCGACAGCTGCAGAAGCCTTGGATTGGGGCTGGCCCTTTGTAAGTCCATTGTGACCGCCCACGGCGGAACGATTTCCGTATCAGACAGTCAGCCAAATGGCACTGTTTTTAAATTTACATTACCTGCAGGGGAGGTAGAACTTAATGAATAAACCTTTGATATTAGTGGTTGAGGATGACCCTTCTGTACGAAATCTCATTACGACCACTTTAAAAACAAATGATTATCGTTATGTGGTGGCAGCTAATGGCTCAGCAGCAATTATAGCAGCTACATCGCACAATCCTGAAATCATCTTACTGGATTTGGGCTTACCGGATATGGATGGCGTTCAAGTCATTCAAACAATTCGCTCTTGGTCCAATGTTCCAATTATTGTAATTAGTGCCCGAAGCGAGGATAACGATAAAATCAAGGCACTGGATGCAGGAGCGGACGATTATTTGACAAAGCCCTTTTCGGTAGAAGAACTGCTGGCACGACTTCGGGTGACGCAGCGAAGACTCTCTCTGATGACGGCAGAGATGTTCACCGCCAGTTCTGTATTTGTTAATGGTAAGTTGAAAGTGGATTATGCCGCAGGATGCGCTTATCTGGATAAAAACGAACTTCACCTGACACCCATTGAATATAAGCTGTTGTGCTTGCTGTCAAAGAATGTTGGCAAGGTACTGACCCATACCTTTATCACGCAGAATATCTGGGGCCGCAGTTGGGATAACGATGTAGCTTCGCTGCGGGTATTTATGGCGACATTACGAAAAAAACTTGAGCCAACAGAGGAGTCTCCACAATATATCCAAACACATATTGGTGTGGGCTACCGTATGATGAAAGTAGAATAATGCTATGAGGACGGCCAGTGTTCTCTATGAAAAATAGATGATTGAGTTTCAAACTGCTCTAATCATTTTTTGCTATTAGGAACGGAAATCAATACCACGCTTGCTACATTTATTGAAAATGGACAAGGAAAAGGCTTTGTACGGCAAGACATAATTCCGATGTTGACAGTTTACATTTTGTGGTCAAGCATTACTTCGGTTCTTCTTCCCATTATTCCAATTTTTGTGGTTACAAGGGCAGACGCCGGTTTTGGATTGTCGGAAAGGGCAGCAGAATTTCTGTCGGGTTCGGCCATGGTCGGTTGTTTTTCCGTCCTTGTGCATCGCAAGGCCTGCGCCACAGATGGGATTGTCCACGGACAGCTTTTTGGGGTCTTTCATTCTCCGCTTATTCAGAGGGATAACGGCTTCTCCCCCGTAAACATCCTTTACCAAATTGTAGACCGCTTTCGCGTCATAGCCCTTATCGCCTATGAATATGCACTCTTTTATAGGCAGGACAGCGTTGGCAGAGTGGAGGATATTCTCCAAAACAGCGGAATCCATGACATTGGCGGGACATGAAAATAGTAAAACACTGAAACTTCCCACACGGGAAATGTCCGCGAACCTTGAAAACTCAATAGTTTAGCCAATAAAAAAAGGCGTAAGCCCCATACCTTGGTATAATAGATTTGACGAAAAACCAATCACACCTCGGAGGACTTGCACCATGTCTATTATACCATCTGAAGCCGGCAACAAACAGGAAATTTCCAACTCGATTTCACGATTTATCCGTGATTTAAAAGTCGGCTCCCTCCTGAATAAATGCAACTGCAAGAAGGAAAAAGATATTCTCTTTATGAAGCTGTTCACCTACATCCTCTGCAATGCTTTCCGCGACAGGAGCATGTACATGCAGAAGAAAACGGGAAGCTTCAAAGAGGATTTTTCCAAGAATGTGTATTACCGTTTCCTTCGCGGTTCCCATTCCAACTGGCTTCGCTTCACTACACTGCTCTCTGAGAAGATCGTTAATGAACATTTGCGCGGGCTGACTTCCACGGACAGGGCTGACTGCTTTGTTGTCGATGATTCCCTCTACGAGAGGATTGGCTATAAACACACCGAACTGGCGTCCAAAGTATTCGACCATGTCAGCATGAAGTTCAAAAAAGGCTTCCGCATGATGACACTGGGCTGGACCGACGGATGCTCCTTCATTCCGATTAACTTCTCTCTTTTGGCTTCCTCGAAAGAAGAGATAAGTTGTAAAATTAAATGCGAATTTACAAATCGTAAAAAATACAAGCAAAGGATTGGAACGGTAAAAAGATCGGAACATTATATTCCGATCTTTTTTATTTAAAGATAAAAAACTATTGATGGACTTTGCATAATTTTTCTACCTAATCGTTTGCGCGGTTTGCGGTCATAATAGTTTACATCGATTAATTGTCCGTCTTTTTCTTTTTTAATTTCATCCCGCCGGCGATGATCTATTTTTTTTATCTATTTCATTCTCTTTGTATTTTTCATTTACTAAATCAGCCCAATTTATTTCAAATTCTTTGAAAAACACTATATATTATTCCCACCCCTTTCTTTTCCAAACGTCCGATATATCTCAAACCATTCAAAATACCATATTCTATTTTTTCTAATATCACTAAATCCACCTAATTATAGGACGTTTTCAAATTTTTAGTCCCGTCCCAGTCCCAGTACCGGAGAAATATTGTTTTAATATAATATCTCTTTTTGTCTTCTAAGCTCTTAAAAGCAAAAGAACAGGTAAAGAGTCAAGACAAGGATAAAAAGTCCATATTAGGGCAAATAGAAAGCTTTAAGACGGATGATAAAGCTAAGTCAAATAAGAAAGATCATAGCAAAGGTATAGAAAGATAAATATCGGCAGTCTTCGGACTGTCTTTATTTTTTTGTTAATTTTTTATCAAATTTATACACACCTATACAAATATATATAAACTCATAAAAGATAAAGGCGTATAAAAAAATTTATCTTAATTACAGCAATCGCATTTTAAATTGAGATGTTCGCAAGCTAGATTACGGACTTCACTAGGAAGTTTTCCCTTATATCTTTTGTAATAAATGGAAAATTTGCTATGAGATGTGTATCCGACAGATTCAGCTATTTCCTTTATAGGAAGTTTGGTATTTAAGAGAAGAGTCTCAGCCATATTCATTCTTTTTCTTTGGGTGTATTCTGTAATGCCTTGACCATATTTTTCTTTGAACAAGTTTTTTAATTTAGTCCCGCTCATCTTAGAAATTTTTTCAAGGGTTTCCTGATTTACATTCATGGTGAAATGATCGTCTAAGAATCTTGCTACATCTTCAAGTGCTTTATCATCATCAATTTCAATTTTATATTTTTTTCTATTTAAGTAGGTATCTATTACTATACTTATCCATTCATTTGCTTTGGCTTTTAAGAAAAAATCAGCGGCAGGAGCGTCCATCTTACAATTTAATATTTCCATTGCTACTTTTTCTAAAGACTTTGTAAGTATAATTTGATTCGTTTGAAGTAAGGTCGAATAAAAAGATTCTGGATCAATATTAATGGATGATAGGTGCTTTTCCAAAAGTTCTCTTTTAAAGCCTATAGAAACAGAAAGATAATATGAATTCTCGTGTAATAAAAACAGGAAGTCATCTTTTATATTGTCAAAATCTAGAGTGCATAAAGAGTTTGCAGTCAAAGTTTGATAAGGACTAAATTTCTCGCCATTTGCGCTGACGATGTAGCTTGAATAGATTGAAACATAGTCTGACATACTATAAGTACTATTTTGAATAACTTCTTCTCTGATATAAAAATCGTGGACATCAATAATGAAGCCATCTCCTTCATAAAACCAATAAAGCCCTTCTGCATGAGTTGAATTATTTTTGCTCCAACAAAATGTATGCCCGGCACTTGAATATTTTCTATTGTTTTTACATTCATCTACGTTCATATATTCTTTTACAAAATCATAATAAGTCATAACACACTATCCCCTTTAGACAATATTCCAATTAGCCCTAAATTCGACAAGCCATTGTATTAGTAATCATACCCGATGTACAATAGAAAGGCAATGATAATTACTATCAACAAAGCAAATTTATATCTAAACGGGATATCAAAGAAAAGGGAGATAATATTATGAAGATTTATAAAAAGCTATTTGCTTATGTACAAGACAAAAAATATCTTGGATTTTTCGCTATAATTTTTTCTGTTATATCTGCAGTAATTACAGTATATGGATACTATTTAATTTACAGATTTTTAGACAATTTAATTATCCATACAGATTTATCTGGAGCAGAAAATTTAGCAATAAAATCTGCTCTTATATTAACAGCAGGAGCAATATTTTATTTTGCTTCAGGAGCTTTTTCCCATTTATTGGGATTTAGGCTTGAAACAAATTTAAGAAAAAGAGGAATTGATGGTTTAGAGAACGCAAGCTTTAGGTTCTTTGATTTAAATCCTTCTGGGAAAATTAGAAAGATCATAGATGATAATGCCGCACAAACACATCAGGTTATAGCTCATATGATTCCTGATAGCTCTCAGGCAATAATTACACCCGTGCTTGTGCTTGTACTTGGCTTTATAGTAAGTATAAGGGTTGGCATCACTTTACTTGCTCTTACAATAATTGGCTGCTTAATTTTAGGGGCAATGATGGGCGAGCAAAAATTTATGAAGATATACCAGGAAGCTCTATCTAAACTAAGTGCCGAGACCGTTGAATACGTTAGAGGAATGCAAGTTGTAAAAATATTTAGAGCAAATGTAGAGTCATTTAAAAGCTTTTATAAGGCGATAAAAGATTATTCAAAGTATGCTTATAATTATTCCCTATCTTGTAAAAAGCCTTATGTTTTGTATCAATGGTTATTTTTTGGTCTAATTGCAATTTTAATTGTTCCTATAGTTTATTTTATGGCTAGCTTAGGCAGCGCCAAGGTGATTTTACTTGAGCTTATCATGATTTTATTTTTATCAGGAGTTCTCTTTGTTTCATTTATGAGAATGATGTGGTACTCCTTGTACATCTCTCAAGGCAATTATGCAGTAGATACTTTAGAGGCACTATACGAGGATATGCAAAAAGACAAATTGGAGCACGGCAATCTTAATAATTTTAAAAATTATAATATAGAGTTTGATAATGTTAGCTTTGCTTATAATGATAAAGCCGTCATTGAAAACTTATCCTTTAAATTGAAAGAAGGAAAGTCCTATGCACTGGTCGGTTCCTCCGGATCAGGTAAATCAACAATAGCAAAACTTATATCAGGTTTTTACAATGTCAATGCAGGAAGTATAAAGATAGGCGGCATTCCGATAAGTGAATATTCCGACGAGGCATTAATCAAAGCTATTTCATTTGTTTTTCAAGATTCAAAGTTGTTTAAGAAGAGCATTTATGACAATGTAGCTTTGGCCAATAAAGATGCAACAAGAGATGATGTTATGAAAGCCTTAAAATTAGCAGGATGCGATTTGATATTGGACAAATTCTCGGATAGAGAAAATACAATCATAGGCTCAAAAGGAGTTTATTTATCCGGGGGAGAAAAACAAAGAATTGCAATTGCAAGAGCAATTTTGAAGGATTCCAAAATTATTATTATGGATGAAGCATCAGCATCTATTGACCCAGATAACGAGTTTGAACTACAAAAAGCTTTCAAGAACCTTATGAAGGATAAAACAGTTATCATGATTGCTCATAGACTTTCTACAATTAAAGATGTAGATGAAATTCTTGTAATGGATAATGGAAAAATTATAGAAAGAGGTTCTGACAAAGAATTAATGTCAAGAGATACAAGGTATAAGAGACTGCAAGCGCTCTTTAACAGTGCGAATGAATGGAGAGTTTTAAATGAAGGAGTTTTATAAAAAAAGATTTGCTCTTACAGATAAAGGAGCGAAGAATTTAACTAAAGCAACACTGTCCTCATTTTTGGTTTATTGTATAACCATGCTTCCTGCCATATTACTAATGATTTTTGCGCAAGAAGTTTTGGAGAATATTGACAAAAGCAAGGGATTTTATCTAGCATTCTCGGTTTTGACTTTGATAGCAATGTATATTTTGCTTTCTATCGAATACGATAAATTATATAGCACAACATATCAAGAAAGTGCAGATTTAAGGGTAAGAACAGCAGAGAATTTATCAAAACTACCTCTATCATACTTTTCTAAGCATGATATTTCCGATCTCTCACAAACAATTATGGCTGATATTGAAGGCATAGAGCATGCAATGAGCCACTCGATACCCAAAGTGGGCGGCATGGCACTATTCTTCCCGCTTATATCCATCATGATGCTAGTGGGCAATGTCAAGATGGGTTTAGCTGTAATTATTCCAACGATTCTAAGTTTTATATTTATACCTTTATCTAAAAAACATTCAGTTAAGGGAGAGAAAAGATATTATGACGCCTTAAGAGAAAACTCTGAAAGCTTTCAAGAAAATATCGAGATGCAAATGGAGATTAAAGCCTATGGCTTGTCAGAGGAAATGAAAGAAAAGCTATATGAAAAAATGGACAAAAGCGAAAAAGTCCACTTAAAGACAGAAATAGGACTTATTTTAACTATGTCTATATCTTCAATATTTAGCTTTATTTCCCTTGCTGTCGTAATACTTGTTGGGGTAAATCTAATTATTAATAAAGAGATAAGCCCTCTCTACCTTATAGGATATTTACTGGCGGCTATGAAGATAAAAGACTCTCTAGATGCATCTAAAGAGGGCATGATGGAGATATTTTATTTAACGCCAAAGATTGAAAGACTTAAAGAAATTCAAAATCAAGAATTACAAGAGGGCGAAGACTATAATTTGAAAAAATTTGATATTGATCTAAAAGATGTTGAATTTTCTTACAATAAAGACGCAAAAGTTTTAAATGGAATAAATTTTAAAGCTAAGCAAGGAGAGGTAACTGCTTTAGTGGGAGCAAGTGGATGCGGTAAAACAACTATCTTGAAACTCATATCAAGACTTTATGATTATGACGATGGACAAATCTTAATTGATGGCAAAGATATAAAAGAAATATCAACAGAATCTCTTTTTGATAAGGTCTCAATAGTTTTCCAAGATGTGGTTCTTTTTAATCAAAGCGTCATGGAAAATATTAGGATTGGAAAGCAAGATGCAAGTGACGAAGAAGTTATAAAAGCAGCAGAGCTTGCCAATTGCACAGATTTTATAGAAAAAATGGATAAAGGTTTTGATACAGTTATCGGTGAAAACGGTGCTGAGCTATCAGGCGGAGAAAGACAAAGGTTATCTATAGCCAGAGCCTTCTTAAAAGATGCACCGATATTGATATTAGACGAAATTACAGCAAGCCTTGATGTTGACAACGAGAAAAAAATTCAAGAGTCATTAAGTAATTTAATTAAAGATAAGACAGTTGTCATCATTTCACACAGAATGAAGTCCATAGAAAATGCGGATAAGATAGTAGTTCTTGAAAACGGAAGAGTAGAAAGCCAAGGTAACCATGAAGAGCTTTTACAAAAATCAAAGGTTTACAAGAATTTAATAGTAAAGACAAAAATGGCAGAAGAATTTATTTATTAGGAGGACAGAAGCAAAGACTTGCAATAGCATCTGTTATGTATAAGGACTCTCCGTTTGTCTATTTCGAAGAACCTGAAATAGGAGGCTCTTATCATATTCAATGTGCCTACTTAGGCCTTTTATCAAGATACGAAAACAAGGGAGCCTTTGATGAATTTTTAAAATTTTTAAAATTTCAAGCAAAAGCCGTATTGATATTTACTTTCATCAATTCTTCCTGCAACGGTTACTAATCGTGGTATAATATTGGCAGAAACTCGTCGGGGAGCGAGGATAATACAAAGGAGGAGTTATATGAAGAAGTGGTTATTGGGAACCGCTGTTGCCATGTCGGTCCTGGCATTGGCGGGATGTGGGGCTGATAAGCCGGCCACGACGGCGGAAGCGACAGGCTATCCGATCAAATGGGAAGAAAAACTGGACGGGAACACTTACCAGGAACAGGTAACCAAGGCACCGCAACGCGCAGTATCCATGTCGCAAGCGACAACGGAAATGTTGCTCGCCTTAGGTCTGGAAAAACAGATGGCGGGTACGGCGTTCAAAGAAGAGGATATTTACGAACCGTTGCAAGCCGCGTATGAAAAAGTACCGGTATTGGCGGAAAAATGGCCGTCCTACGAAGTATTTATCGCAGCGAAACCGGACTTTACGACCGGTTGGCCGGTACCGTTCACCAAACGCGGTATCGAAGCGAGCAAGATTCGCGAAGCCGGTGTACCGATTTATGTACCGGATTCCATGCAGAAAAACGACGCGACCTTGGATACGCTGTTTGAAGATATGCTGACGATCGGCAAGATCTTCAACGCATCGGATAAAGCGGAAAAATGGGTAGCGGAACAGAAGAAACATTTAGCAGCGGCACAGGAAAAATTGAAAAACTTGCCGGAAAAACGTGTCTTTGTGTTTGACTCGGAAGATGATCAGCCTTTTACCGTATTCGAAGGCTACACCACGAGCGTACTCAAACTGATCGGCGCGAAGAACGTCATGAGCGGTCTCGGCTCGGATAAAACTTGGGCCAAGGCAAGCTGGGAAGATGTCATCGCACGGGATCCGGAATATATCATCATCGTGGACTATGGCACGAGTATCCGCAATACGGATGATTTCGACGCGAAAGTAGCGGCGTTGAAAGCAAATCCGGCGTTGCAGAATATGACGGCTGTCCGTGAAGGACATTTCATCCGCGTAAAACTTTCGGAAATCACACCGGGCGTACGCACGGTAGCGGCACTGGAACGTTTGGCGAAAGAAATTCACGGCTTGAAATAATCTCACACTGACGTGCGATCGTCAGTCGTAATAAACACACCTCACCTTGTTGGCAGTGAGGTGTGTTTTATTATGCGCGGTATACGGCGGAGGCAAACAAAAACGACATCTCCGCGGAGATGTCGTTGCGTATGCGTATGTGTATGTTCAGGCGAGCACGGGATAATGTTTGCCGTCCCATTCCACGATGCGGAAGGGGACACCGAATACATCGGTCAGCAGGTTCTCGGTCATGATTTCCTGCGGGGCGCCGCAGGCGACGAGTCGACCGCCGACGAGTACCGCGACATGGTCGCAGTAGCGATAGGCGAGTTCGAGGTCGTGCAGGGTCATGACGATCGTACCCGGAAAGTCCTGCAACAGTTGCATGAGTTCGACTTTGAACCGCACGTCGAGGTGGTTGGTCGGTTCGTCGAGAATGATCGAGTTCGGCTCTTGCGTGCCCGCACGGGCGATTTGTACGCGTTGGCGTTCGCCGCCGGACAGGGTACCGAGTTCGCGCGGGGCGAGCGGTAATGTGCCCGTGATTTCCATATGATGCCGTGCGATGTCGTAGTCTTGGCGGCGATATCCGAGGAAGCGATCCGTATGCGGATAGCGTCCCATCAGAACGGACTGTTCCACGGAGAGTTGCCCTTCCGTGTCGGTGGCAAACTGCGTGAGTACGGCGAGTTTGCGGGCCAATTCGCGGGCGGGATAGTCGCCGATCGGTCGCCCGTCAAAACGGACGGCGTCGCCGGCGGGAAGTTCGCCGTACATATGGCGCAGCAGGGTCGTTTTTCCCGATCCGTTCGGTCCGATGATACCGAAGCGGGCGCCGGTCGGTACGGTGAGATTGATATCGGTGAGCAGTTTGGCTTGCCCGATTTGATAGTGTAAATGCGTGATGTCCCACATTATCGTTCACCTCCGTACGCGCGGCGAATCAGTGCGATAAAGAGCGGTGCGCCGATGAGCGCGGTCAAGACGCCGATCGGCAGTTCTTCCGGCCGAAACAGTGTCCGTGCGGCGGTATCGGCGACGACGAGAATGGTACCGCCCGACAACGCGCAGAGCAGGCCCAACGACAGATGTTGCGGGCCGATGATCCGGCGGGCCATATGCGGGATAATCAGACCGATGAAGCCGATGACACCCGTATGGGCAACAGCCACCGCAATGGCGAGCGAGGACAAGACGATAAAGAGCCACTGGAGGCGACGTACGCTCAACCCCAGGCGGGCGGCGGCGTCACGACCGAGCAGCAACAAGTCGAAGTCGTTGTGAAACAAGGTGATGATCGCCACCCAAAGAAGGGCGGTCAGACCGAGCAGCCAGACGGACGACCATTGCAATCCCGCCAGCGATCCGACGAGCCAAAACATCGCACTGCGGACTTGCGCTTCGTTGTTTGAGGAGTAGATGAGCATGGTAGTCAAGGCGCCGAAGAAGGCGTTGACACCCATACCGAGCAGGACGAGAAAGACCGGATTGTCCCGCCGCCCCATCAAGACCAGGACACAGGTCATGGCGAGCAGTGCGCCTAAAAACGCCGATACGTACGTACCGCCCCCGCCGAGAAACGAGAACCAGCCGAGTAAAATCGCTCCGACCGCACCGGTCGATGCACCGGCGGAGATCCCGAGGACATACGGTTCGGCGAGCGGGTTGCGGGTGAGTGTCTGCATGACAAGTCCTGTCGTGGCCAGTACGGCGCCGGCGGCAAAGCCCGCCAAAATACGCGGCGCACGCACCAATTCAACCAGTACTTGCGATACCGGTCGCACAGCGGTATCCGCTCCCGTCATATTGCCGTACAAAATGGCGGTTACTTCCGCAACGGGAATGTCGACCGAACCGAAATAGTGCGCGCCGATGATCACGGCCAGCGCCACCAGCAAACCGGCCAATAATTTTCCTGATTTCATAGCATTCCTCTTTTCTTTGTTGATATTCTCATTCAGTATATAATAATCATTTTCATGATGCAATCAACAGGGTGAGAAACATGATCGAAAGATTCACGCGTATCGGCAAAGCCGCGTTGGGGCATGAAAAAACACGCCTTGCAAGCAAGGCGTGTCGGGAGTGACGATTATTTGTCGTCCATCAGTACGACCGGTTTGATCAGGTCGGCCGGTTTGTTGCGCATCAGTTCCAACTGGTGTTGCTGGTCGGATCGTACCTGATTTTGCGGCGTGATCCTTATGTTGATTTGCGGGCGAGTATGCTTTTTATTGTCGGCTTGGTCGCGATTAATCTGATGGCGGCGGTCGGACTCATGTCGGGCACGATTGCAAACTTGTCATTTATCGCTCTTTTTGATAAGGTCTCAATAGTTTTCCAAGATGTGGTTCTTTTTAATCAAAGCGTCATGGAAAATATTAGGATTGGAAAGCAAAATGCAAGTGACGAAGAAGTTAAAAGAGCAGCAAAACTTGCAAACTGCACAGATTTTATAGAAAAAATGGACAAGGGTTTCGATACGGTTATTGGTGAGAACGGTGCTGAGCTATCAGGCGGAGAAAGACAGAGGTTATCTATAGCCAGAGCCTTCTTAAAAGATGCACCGATATTGATTTTAGATGAGATAGCAGCAAGCCTTGCTGTTGACAACGAGAAAAAAATTCAAGAGTCATTAAGTAATTTAATTAAAGATAAGACAGTTGTCATCATTTCACACAGAATGAAGTCCATAGAAAATGCGGATAAGATAGTAGTTCTTGAAAACGGAAGAGTAGAAAGCCAAGGTAACCATGAAAAGCTTTTACAAAAATCAAAGGTTTACAAGAATTTAATAGTAAAGACAAAAATGGCAGAAGAATTTATTTATTAGGAGGACAGAAGCAAAGACTTGCAATAGCATCTGTTATGTATAGGGACTCTCCATTTGTCTATTTCGAAGAACCTGAAAGTGGTATAGATTATTCCAATATGATAAAAATTGGCAGTCTTTGGACTGCCTTTATTTTTTATTTAGTTTAACGCAGTAAATCATATAATTGAAAGGAATCTGTGTTATGTTAGATGCTATAATTATAATGATAATAAATATCATTTAATATAAAAAGGAGTTAGACTTATGACCTTAAACAAATGTATCTTAATAGGTCTCTTGGGTTCATTCTTGATGTTTTTGGGAGACATGATTTTATATTATGATCCAAATGATTACGATGGCAAAGATACTATAAATAGCATTATTGGCATAATGAAAAATGTTAGCACAAAAAGATTATACCTTGGTGGTCTTTTAGGTCCAATATCTGCCTTTATTTATTGTATTGGCTTTTATCATATTGTTTTATCATGTCAAGAAAATTATTTAAGTCTTGCGTGCTTTGTATTTTTAATAAATATTTTTGGCATGATACTAGGAGGCTCTTATCATATTCAATGTGCCTACTTAGGCCTTTTATCAAGATACGAAAACAAGGGGGCCTTTGATGAATTTTTAAAATTTTTAAAATTTCAAGCAAAAATAGTTTTTGGAACTATGGCTATAGCAAACATAGGAACAACATTGATAATTTTATTTGGATTCACAGTATTTCCAAGATGGCAAGCTCTATTTACACCTATATTTCTTTTGACTCTCACTCCTCTTGCTGGGAGATTGCCAAAGGGATTGCACATGATTATTCGCGGTGGTTGGTTTAACTTAATATATTTTATTTACTACCTAAGCTTATTGATAAACTATACTAATGTGAATTTATAAGATTATATAGTCAGAGATTAAAATCATTATTTTAGCAGACAAGGCAAATTTTATAAAATTAATCATTTACAGGAGAAAATTTATGAAGCAATTAAATTTTATTGATGACAAGATAACAAAAGCTGACTACAAAAACTGGGTTCCTGAAAGTTTGTTAAGGAATTTAATACTTGGAAGCCTTGTAGCTTTTATTCTATTTATAGCCTTCGGTGTCAGTGATCTTGTATTTAGTGGAAGAACTCATCTTATCTGTGCCATTATTCTTGGATATGCTACGTTGAAACTTACTTTCTTTGCAATCTGGATGAGAGTACTACATAGGGCTTTTGATTACAATGGGAAAAGAAAGCTTGCCAAAGTTATAATAGAGGGGACTGCCGACTATGTAAAGATCCCAGATGGTGGCGTGGGCTTAGATGTAGGATGTGGTAGCGGTGCACTTACCATAGCATGTGCAAAAAGAAATCCTAAGGCGATCATGGTGGGCTGCGATATTTGGAGGGGTTCATATAAAAGTGAATTTTCTAAAGAACTCTGTGAAAATAATGCGAAATTAGAGGGAATAGAAAATGCGAGATTTAAAGTTGGAAATGCAGTGAATCTTCCTTTTGAAGATGAAAGTTTTGATGCAGTAACAAGCAACTATGTTTATCACAATATAACGGGGAAAAATAAACAAAAACTTTTACTAGAAACACTTCGTGTACTTAAAAAAGGTGGAGTTTTTGTCATCCATGATTTGATGAGTAAGTCAAGATACGGAGATATGAATAAATTTATCGAAAAGCTGAAAAAAGATGGCTACGAAGATGTGCAATTAATTGATACAACAAAGGGTCTTTTTATGGGTCACAAAGAAGCTTTATTGTTAGGACTTTACGGTTCAACCCTTCTTATTGGGAGAAAATAATCCGCCGGAGACTATCTAGAAAATGATGTGTAACTCCCTTTACTTTATTACAGGCAATAGAGAATGAACCCAGTTTACAAGGATTATCTATAGATGTTAAATTTTGGGAATTGAGATTAATTGAGTATCAATCGGAGGGGTGAAATGAGCGTTGCATATAAAATTGCATCGACAATAGTAAGACTTGCCGGTGTCAAAAAAGTGTTTTTAAAGAACAAAGAAGAGATGCTTGAGTATGCAAAGGGAAAAAACTCAAAGGCGGTATTTGATTTAGATAAAGCGAGGAAAAGAGCCGAGAGAAAAAATTACTATCTCATTGTAAGAGACGTTATGGGATACAGGCTTATATCCTATCAAAAGAATGAGGGCCCTACAGACGGAGCGGTGCTATATCTCTTCGGTGGAGGAATGATTACACAACCGGACAAATTGGATTTTGCTTTGTCGGAAAGAATAATGGAACAAACCGGCAAAGATGTTTGGTTTTTATTCTATCCACTTTGCTCGGAAGATGTAAAGATAGATAAGACATACGAAGTTTCATTTGAAACCTATAGGCTGATGACAGAAAGTTATAAGGCGGAAAACATAAGTGTCCTGGGATTTTCATCAGGAGCTGCCCTGGCTCTTGGAATATTTTTGCACAACAATGCAATTGGAAGACCTGTTAAAATGCCCGGCAAAATAATTTCAGTATCACCGGGCGGCATACCCGATGTAAATCTAAAAGAAAATAAAGAGATTTGGGAAAGAGTAAATGCACTTAATCACAAAGACATAATAATTGAACCTACATATTTTAAAACGGCAAGGGAAATTACAAAAGGCGATAAAGATCTGCCTGAATATATGCTTGACGGAACTGTGGGAGATTTTACCGACTTTCCGAAAACATATTTTTATTACGGCGAAAATGAATGCCTCTATGCCTTTGCGGAGGAATTTAAAAAAGCAATGGAAAAATACAAAGCTCCATACGAAATCATTGTAGGCAAAGGAATGTGCCACTGCTATCCCTTGGCTAGATTTTTTAGGGAGGGCAGACAGGCCCAGGATGAAATTATTGAATTGTTAAAACAATAATTAAGAGGAAACATATAAACATACAGGGACGCACACTGCTCGGGCAACAAACAGACCTCATCGTCAAAGCCGTACACAAAAGTAGCGATGCTAAAGGCCGGGAAGAAGGCGTCATAGTAAGTATTGATAAAAAAGACCAGATTTACAAATCTGGTCTTTTTTAGTTTCTTGTTGAATAGACAAATAGGGAAAATTTATCAAAAATGGTATCTATAAGATGGCTGATAAAGAAAAAAGTTATTGAGCCCAATTTTGAGCCCAATAACTTTATTAACTCTATAAATTTAGTAACAATAGGCCAACTTTATCAAAGCAGAAATTCAGGCAAAACGCTTATTTATGGCTCTTTGAGGTAAATTAGTAGCTTTAGAAAAAAATAACAAAACCATGATTTAAAACTCCGGAACCGGGTGCGCAGGTTCGAATCCTGCTAGGCGCACCATTTTAAGGACTGATTTCCCGAGGAGGGAAGTCAGTCCTTTTATAAATTAAAATCGGCAAGAAACCGGTTTATTGGCTCGGAGCGTAAAGTATTGATCGACTGCAGTTTTTATTACGCCAACCGGGAGTGGAACCGGATGGCAAGGGGGAACCGTTTTTATGGGAGTGTTGATTTCGGTTGAAAACATTATGCCGCTTCTTATTCTTATTGTGATCGGCTTTGTCTTGCGACGGCAAGACATTGTTGGAGACGGCGTAGGCAGCGGCATTTCTAAACTGCTTATGCAGGTTGCTTTGCCTGCAGCCGTGTTTTTGGCTATTTACCGATATTTGAGATTTGATATTTTTCAAGGGCTATTTACCGGTTTTATTCTCGTGGCGCTGGCGATCACTATTTGGTTTGCGGCGGCGTACCTCTGGTGCCGTCTTGCGTCCGTACGCAGAGGGCGGCGAGGTGTTCTGCTTAATATTTTCGCCAATCCGAACGTCGTTTTTGTCGGCATGCCGGTCTGTACAGCATTGCTTGGCGATCAGTCCGTGTTGTATTTTCTCGTTTTTTTTATCTGGAATAATATATCCACTTGGATTTTGGGTGAGTGCTTTTTATTGCAAGATCAGATGGAACAGGACCGTTACGCGAACAAACGGCGGCTGCGCGTCAAAAACTTTCTTTCCCCGCCGTTGTTGGGACTTATTTGCGGCAGTATCTGGATTGCCGCCGGCATTGCGTTGCCGCCGCTCTGTGAGAAGACGTTGAGCCTTCTGGCGGCCATGGTGACACCGTTGTCCTTATTGTACATCGGCATTATTTTGGCGGAGTCCGGGCTGAAGAGTATCAGATTTGACGGTGATTTGGCAGCAGCCGTTATCGGTCGTCTTGTGGCGGCTCCCTTGATCATGTATTTTGTTCTGTTTTTTGGCGAATCCCTTATCGGTCCTTTAGGAAGAATGCAGTTCAATACGTACATGATTATGTCTGCTTTGCCGGTCATGGCGGTTTTGCCGATTCTTTCCAATGAATTTCATGGTGATACGCCTTTTGCCACGGCTGCCGTGACAGTAACGACCGTTTTCTTTCTTTTCTCACTTACTGTTGTCATCGCTTTTTTGGGGCTTTGATAGGGCTTGATAACGTTTATTCGGTGCAAAAAGAATCCGTAAGGGATTCTTTTTTTGTACCGGAGCGTTGGAAAACGCTTTTGTTTTCTGGCTGCCGGGGGACGGGAAGGTGTGACAGGAAAAGCGGCTGCAATGCGTTGTTTTTTTACCTGCCGCGAGCTTGACGTCGGCTGCAATCGCGGCGAGTAAGGTTACCTGCGAAGATGAGAAGCAGTACGGGATATGTCCTGGGCAATGCAGAAAAACATCTCCGACTGTTCGCATCAGGAAATGGTCGGAGATGTTTTGTGAATTTTCGTAATATGCTGTTTCGGCTTCAGCGGCTTTCCATGAAAGCTTTATACAGGGTTGTAAATCGCGCTTTCTCCAATTCCCTTTCCCAGCAGGAAACGAGAACGGTGGCCATGCAGTTGCCGCAGACGTTGCAAACGGTGCGGATCATATCGAGAACACGATCAATGCCGAGCAAAATGGCAACGCCTTCTGTCGGCAAGTTAAAAGCGGCGGCCGTGGCTGCTACGACGATGATGCCCGCGCCGGGGACGCCGGCAATCCCTTTTGTGGAAAGCATCAATGTTACCATGACCAGCAGTTGTTGTGCAATAGGCATATCAATGCCGTAAAACTGAGCGATGAAGAGAATGCCGGCAGAACTGTACAGCGTCGAACCGTCGAGGTTGAAGGAATAACCTGTCGGCATGACAAAGGTGACTGTTGATCGGGGGACGCCGAGTTTTTCCAGGCGTTCCATAGCGATCGGCAGAGCGGCTTCGCTGCTGGCCGTCGAAAAGGCGAGGAAGAGGATATCCTTTATGGCCAGGATGAGCGTAAAGAAATTAATCTTTGTGAAGATACTGGCAATGGTGGCGATAAGAGCGATAAAAAGAGCTGTGGCGAAAGCAACGGAAATGATCAGTTTGCCCAGCGGGATCAGCATGGCGATACCATAGCTGGCTACGGTATATGAAATCATGGCAAAAATGCCGATAGGAGCAAAGTACATGACATAGTGAGTGACTTTGAACATCGCTTCAGCTACACTTTGGCAGGCCGTCACGATAACTTTTCCTTTTTCGCCGATGTGCGCGACGGCTACGCCGAAGAAGCAGGCGAAGAAAATAATTTCCAGCATATCTTGCCGTGCGGCGGCGTCAATGATATTTGTCGGTACAATGTTGACGGCATACTGGACAAGGTCAATGCTGTGCTGGCTGGCTTTTTGCGCAGCAGCGGCAGCGCCGCCGGAAGCTGTTGAAACGGTGACGCCGACACCGGGTTCCGCTAAATTCATGATGATAAGACCGATGGCCAGGGCAATCGTCGTTGCAAATTCAAACCAGATAATGGCTTTGCCGCCAAGGCGTCCCAGTTTTTTAAAATCGCCGGTACCGGCGATTCCCATGACGAGGGTACTGAAAATCAGCGGTACAACAATCATTTTAATCATGCGCAGGAATGCATCGCCCAAGGGCTTCAACTTGATACCGAAGTCGGGAAACAGGTAACCGATTGAAATTCCCAGTACTAGCCCGATCAGTATTTTAACACTTAAATCGATTTTTTTCACGTCAGATTACTCCTTTTTTATTGAGATGATAAAATTATAAAGGGACTTTTCAAGATATACAACAGATAATATATAAAATATATTATTTTTTTTCAACTTGAATAATCGTGTGTTGTTAAAGAACAAATGCGTTTTTATAAAGAACAAATGGACGTTTTCTTGTTGACGGTTCACTTTGTCTGGCTGATTGACAAGGAATATGGTATGATAAACAATAGGCTTTTAACTATAAGGAGTAAGTATGGAACGGATTTATTTGGATTATGCCGCAGCAACTCCGCTTGATGGCAGAGTATTGCAGGCGATGATGCCATATTTGACAAAAGTATACGGTAATCCGTCAAGTCTGCATGTGTGGGGGCAGGAAGCGCGCGCTGCCGTGCAGACGGCCCGCCGCCTGACGGCGGCGGCTCTCGGTGTAAACAGTGGCGATGTCGTTTTTACCGGCGGCGGTACGGAAGCGGATAATTTAGCAATTCTCGGTTTTTTACGAGCCAATTGCCGCAGCGGCGGGCATCTGATTACAACTGCTGTCGAACATCATGCCGTGTTGCGCACTTTTGAATATTTGGCGGCGCACGGCTATGAGGTCACCTTCTTGCCTGTCGAGCATGACGGCAGAGTTTCTCCGCAGGCTGTGCAACAGGCCGTGCGTGATGATACTCGACTGATTTCCGTCATGTATGCCAACAATGAAACCGGCATGATTCAACCTGTTGATGAAATCGGTGCCGTTGCTGCGGAACGGGGCATCGCCTTTCACGTCGATGCCGTGCAGGCTTTTGGCTATATTCCGATAGAGCCGATACGATCGCATATTGATCTGCTCACGGTTTGCGGTCATAAGCTGTACGGGCCGAAGGGGATCGGCGCTCTCTATATCCGGCGCGGTTTGCAGTTGGCTGCCGATACCTATGGCGGTCCTCAAGAGCACCGGCTGCGTGCCGGTACGGAAAATGTTCCGGCAATTGTCGGCTTCGGCGAGGCTTGCCGTCTTCTTGCGGCGGAACGGACGGAGCGGTATACGGCGGCGCTGACCTTGAAGCGGTATATTTATGATCGGCTGCAGCGGCAACCGGAACGGATCCGCATTAACGGAACGTTGTGTAATTCTCTGCCGAATATTATTGATATCAGTATCCGCGGTACAGATCATGCCGTGACGTTGATACGACTGGATCGTCAGGGAATAGCCGTATCTGCCGGCTCAGCTTGTGAATCGGGAGCGCTGACGGGGTCGCATGTGCTTCGGGCCATGGCTGTCGGCGATGACTGGATCGACGGCAGTATTCGTATTTCTTGGGGCAAAGAAACGACAGCGGCGGAGCTGAAGAAAACGGTCGCGGCTATAGAAATGATTGCTGCAGAGGCGGGAGGAAAATCATGAAAAAATGTATAGCCGTTGCCATGAGCGGCGGCGTCGACAGCTCGGTTACGGCAGGGCTGTTGCGGGAAGAAGGCTATGATGTTATCGGCGTGACGCTGCGTTTGTGGGAAGACGATTCCGCCTGTCTGCCTGCAGATAACGTTCACGCCTGTTGTTCCCTATCCTCTGTCGATGATGCCAAGGCCGTTGCAACCGTTTTGGGGATTCCGCATTATACGCTTGATTTTCGTGACGTTTTTCGTCGTGATGTTATCGATTATTTTGTCGCCGAATACGCTGTCGGCAGAACGCCGAATCCTTGTATTGCCTGCAATAAATTTATCAAATTCGGCTTACTTTGGGATAAGGCGAAACAATTCGGCGCCGATTTTTTGGCGACCGGTCATTACGCGCAAGTCGCCTATGATGAAAAAAGGCGGGTTTATTCACTCCTGCGCGGCGCCGATGCCCGGAAAGATCAGTCGTATGTCCTATATCAGCTGACGCAGGATATGTTGCCGCATCTCCTGTTTCCCATGGCGGCGTTGGAAAAGACGGAAACGAGAGCGCTTGCCAGAAAGTGGGGATTGCCGGTTTTCAATAAGCCTGAAAGCCAGGATATTTGTTTTATTCCTGACAATGATTACAAAGGTTTTCTGCGCAGAGAGGCGCCGCAGATCTTCCGCAGAGGGAAGATGGTCGATAGGACCGGTCGTACCGTCGGCGAGCACCAAGGGCTGCCGGGGTACACGGTGGGACAGCGCCGCGGCTTGCAGTTGGGCGGCCCCGGCGGACCTTATTATGTGACGCGGCTGGATACGGAACGAAACCGCGTCGTCGTCGGCGCGGAAAAAGACCTGTTTTCCGCTGAAGTCAAGGCAACCGCCGCGACCTGGGTCGAAGGGACGCCGAAAAGCGCTTTCAAGGCATACGGTAAGATTCGTTATGCGGCGAAAGAAGCGCCGTGTACGGTTTATCCCGACGGAGATCAGTTGACTGCCGTTTTTGAAACGCCGCAGCGAGCGGTGACGGCGGGACAGGCTCTCGTGTTGTACGACGGGCAGCGCGTTCTCGGCGGCGGAGTGATTATTTAAAGAAGGAGTTACGACAGTGGCAACGAAATATATCCGAAATTTTTCAATTATTGCGCATATTGACCATGGTAAATCCACATTGGCCGATCGGTTGCTGGAAAAAACGGGGACCGTGACGAAAAGGGAAATGGAAGAACAGCTGCTGGATACGATGGAACTGGAACGGGAACGGGGGATTACGATCAAGGCCCAGTCGGCCCGTCTGTTATATGATGCAGCCGACGGTCATCAATACACGTTAAATCTGATCGATACGCCGGGGCATGTCGATTTCAACTATGAGGTTTCGCGCAGTCTGGCCGCTTGCGAAGGGGCGCTGCTGGTCGTCGATGCGACGCAGGGCGTGGAAGCGCAGACGCTGGCCAATGTCTATTTGGCATTGGAGCATGATTTGGAGATCATTCCGATTATCAATAAAATCGATTTGCCCAGCGCCGATCCGGAACGGGTCTGCAAGGAGATTGAAGATGTCATCGGTCTTGACGCGTCTGATGCGATTATGGTCAGCGCCAAGACGGGCATCGGGATCGAGGCGGTTCTGGAAGCCATTGTCCGGCGCGTGCCTGAGCCGAAGGACAATACGGACAAGCCGTTGCGGGCGCTGATTTTTGATTCTCACTTCGACTCCTATAAAGGTGCGATCGCCAATATCCGCATCATGGAAGGCGGGTTGAAGACCGGTGATGAGATTCGTATGATGGCTACGGGAAAAGCCTTTGAAGTTACGGAACTTGGCGTCTTTTTACCGCAAATGCATGCTGTCAGAGAGCTGGAGTGCGGCAGTGTCGGTTACTTTGCGGCGAGCATGAAAAATGTGCGGGACTGCCGCGTCGGCGATACGGTAACCAATGCTGCCGACGGTGCGACGGAACCTCTTCCCGGTTATCGTCCGGCGGCGCCTATGGTGTATTGCGGGCTCTATCCGGTAGAAACGAATGATTATGATAATCTCCGTGATGCTTTGGAAAAACTCCATCTCAACGATGCGGCGCTGCTGTACGAACCGGAAACGTCATCGGCATTGGGCTTCGGATTTCGCTGCGGGTTTTTGGGTCTTCTCCATATGGATGTTGTCAAAGAACGGTTGGAACGGGAATATGGTCTCAGCCTGATCACGACGGCGCCGTCCGTCATTTATCATGTCTATCTGACGGACGGAAGCATGGTGACCGTTGACAACCCGTCTCTTTTGCCGGATATGACGAAGGTCGATCATGTTGAAGAACCGTTCGTGAAAACGACGATCATTATTCCGAAGGATATGGTCGGCACGGTTATGGAGATTTCCCAGAATCGGCGCGGGCAGTATTTGACGATGGATTATCTCGATGAGACGCGGGTGTCCTTGATCTACAATCTGCCTCTTTGTGAAATATTGTATGATTATTTCGACGTGCTGAAATCGGCGACACGGGGCTATGCTTCGCTCGATTATGAACTGAACGGTTATCAGCAGTCGCCGATGGTGAAAATGGATATCCTCATCAACGGTGATATCGTCGATGCGTTGAGTGTCATTGTTCACCGCGATTTTGCCAATCGCCGCGGCAGAGCGCTCGTCGAGAAGCTGCGCGGCTTGATTCCGCGGCAGCTTTTCCAGATTCCGATTCAGGCGGCCATCGGCAATAAGATCGTTGCCCGTGAGAATGTCGCGGCTTTACGTAAAGATGTTTTGGCAAAATGCTATGGCGGCGACATTTCACGGAAACGAAAGCTGTTGGAAAAACAAAAAGAAGGAAAGAAGCGGATGAAGCAGGTCGGCAGCGTCGAAATTCCGCAGGAAGCCTTTATGGCTGTCCTCCAAGTGGATGACACATGATCGGCGTGTACATCCATATCCCTTTTTGTAAGCAGAAGTGCCTTTATTGCGATTTCCCGTCATATGGCGGGATTTTGCGCTATAAAGAGGCCTATGTCGATGCGTTGTGCCGTGAGATCGGCGCTTCTCCGTATGGCGGGGCCGTCGTCGATACCGTTTATTTTGGCGGCGGCACGCCGTCTCTTTTGTCGACGGCGGAAGCAGTGAGGATTATGACCGCCGTGCGGAAGACCTTTACTGTCGTGCCGGAAGCGGAGGTTACCTTTGAAGGCAATCCGGAGAGTTTGAACGGCGCCTATGCGGCAGACTTGGCCGCGGCAGGTGTTAATCGCCTCAGTTTCGGCGTTCAGACTTTCGACGATCGGCTCCTGCGTTCGCTGGGGCGTGCCCATACGGCGGCGATGGCGCGTGAAGCCGTGACGGCGGCTGTCGCAGGCGGCATCAAAAACATTTCTGTCGATTTAATGTACGGATTGCCCGGTCAGACGACGGACGATGTGGCGGCCAGCGTAAGACGGCTGCTGCAACTGCCGGTCGTACACGCTTCCGTGTACAGTCTGATTGTCGAAGACGGCACGCCGTTGCAACGTCTTGTTGCCGGCGGCAAGGTCACCTTGCCCGGCGCCGCGGCGGTAGAAGCGATGGGAGCAATCGTGCGGCGTCAGTTGGCGGCCGGCGGTTTCGAGCATTATGAAATTTCCAGTTATGCCGTAAAAGGCCGGCGCAGCCGGCATAACAGCAAATACTGGCAGTATTTGCCGTATATCGGGTTCGGCGTCTCGGCGCATTCCTTTGTCGGGAACCGGCGTTGGAGCAATATTGCCAATATTCCGACATATTGCGAGCGCGCCGGCCGGGAAACCGTCGCCGCTGAAGAAACGGTGATCACGCGACAGCGGGCGATGGAAGATTACTGCTTTTTGGCACTGCGCATGAAAGACGGCATCGATTATGTGAAATTCGCCGCTCAGTTCGGTTGTGCCATAACGGAACCCTTTGGACGCGTTCTGGCAAGCCTGGAAAAACAGGGCCTGATTACGGGAACGGAACGGGGCTGTCGGCTCAGTTCGGCAGGTCTGGCATACGGAAATTATGTATTCGGCAAATTTCTGCAATCAGAATGAAGAGAGGCTTCAACACGCCGTACACGGCATTTGCCGAATTGACAAAAATACAGTTTTTGAGTATAATTTTTATGTGTGCAGTAACAGCACTCCCGAACAAAGGTTGGAGGGAGGGATAGATATGGCAGAAATCAGAGTTGGTAAAAATGAAACGTTAGACAGCGCTTTGCGCCGTTTTAAGCGTTCTTGCCAAAAGGCAGGAGTTCTTTCCGAAGTTCGCAAACGCGAACATTACGAAAAACCGAGCGTGCGGAGAAAGAAAAAATCCGAAGCAGCACGGAAGCGTAAATTCAGAGCATGAGCGAATGTCGGGTGAGAAGGTGATACCATGTCTCTAAAGGAAGATCTGACACGGGACATGAAAGACGCGATGAAGGCGAAAGAAGCCGGCAAGACGGCGCTTTCCGTTATCCGCATGGTTCGCGCGGCGATTCGCAACGCGGAGATTGACGGAAAATGCGAGCTTGACGACGTCGGTGTCGGTGCTGTCATCGTCAAAGAAATGAAGCAGCGGAAGGAATCGCTTGCCGAGTTCGAAAAGGCCGGTCGTACCGATCTGACGGATCGGACAAAGGCGGAGATTGCCGTGTTGGAAAAGTATATGCCGCAGCAGCTCAGCGCTGAGGAAGTAGCCCATGTCGTACGACAGGCCATTGCCGGCGCCGATTCGGTTTCACTGAAGATGGGCGATGTCATGAAGATGGTCATGCCCCTTGTTCAGGGCCGGGCAGACGGTAAAATCGTTTCAAAGACGGTAAAAGAAATCTTACAAAACAATTGATCGTTAATTTGAGAAAATCTATTGACAACGAGATAAATTGCTTGTAATATTTAAACATGCCCCAGGGCAGACAAAAAAATACGATTCAGTCAAAGAAGACTTCAAGCCGTTTTTAGGGGAGAAGTCTTTTTTATTTACCGAGGAGGAACGCAAATGAACATGGATAATCTGGTGTATGTAATTCCTGCAGGACAGTATGGTAAAGAAGGGGTGCTGGCATTACTGGAACAGCATCCGGAAATCAAGTTCGTTTCACTTGTCGGCGTCGATTTGGCCGGCAATGATACGGATGAAAAGATTCCCATTTCCGTTTTCTTTGAAGATTACGACAATTTCTTCAACGGTACGGCTGTGCAGACCGACGGCTCTTCTGTCGTTTTGCCGGGAATCGCCACCTTGTCCAATGCGCGTGTCGACATCAAGGCTGATGCCAATGTCAACTGGTTTGTCGATTATAATGACGGCAATGTGGATCCTATTTCGGGCAAGCCGATCGGTACGTTGCGTATTCCGAGCTTTTTGCGCCATGCGACGGGATATATTGATTCCCGTTCCATCTTGCGGCACAGCGTCGATTACGTAGCTGATGAAGTGTTGAAGCTGATCCGAAAATATGGCGTCAAAGGGCTTACCGTCAATCCTGATGATATTGAACGCTTGGTTTTTACGACGGCAACGGAATTGGAATTCTGGGTCAAATCACCCAGTCAGGATGTTGCCAGCCGTCTCCTCTCGACATCGCAGAAGCTGCAGGAGCAGTATTGGCAGCGTACGCACGGCGTTGTTCGGACGGCGTTGGAACAGACGGTGGAACGGTTGCAGCAGTATGGGTTGGAACCGGAAATGGGGCACAAAGAGGTCGGCGGTATTAAGGCGCAGATCGATGATTCAGGCAAACTGATCTTTGTACTGGAACAGCTGGAAGTGGACTGGAAATTCGCCAATGATCCCGTCCAGACGGCAGACAACGAAATTCAGGCCCGTATCATCGTTCGTGAAGTATTCCGCGAAAACGGCTTGGAAGTTACTTTCCAGGCCAAACCGATTCACGGTGTTGCCGGCAGCGGTGAACATACGCACGTCGGCATGGGGGCCATCATGAAAGACGGTAAATTTATCAATCTCTTCAATCCTGACGATATGAAAACCGAATTTTTGTCTTCCCTCGGTTACGGTGCCATTATGGGTATCTTGAAACATTACGAAGTTATCAATCCCTTTGTTTCTTCGACGACCGATTCGCTCAATCGATTGAAACCGGGCTTTGAAGCTCCCGTATGCATTGTTACCGCACTGGGCGGGGAAACGCCTGATGTGCCGACGCGAAATCGCTCCGTTCTGGCAGGGCTGATCCGCAATGCCGTAACGCCGAAGGCGACGCGGTTTGAAATGCGCTCGCCGAATCCTTTTACCAATACCTATACGGCGATTGCGCTCTTCTATTTGGCTGCTTTGGACGGCATTCGCTATGCGCTGACCCAAGGGAAAACGCCGGCTGCATTGCTTGCTGAATTGTCGAAGAAGGTCGGTGATGATGCCGATTATCTCGAAAAAGACAGGGCTTACCGTTCGGAAGTTGACGTTTTCGAAAACTTTACGGAAGAAGAACGGAACACGATGTTCGGGAAAGCGCCGGCAACGGTCTGGGAAAATTTCAAGGCGTTGCAGTCTTATCCGGAAAAATTGAATGATCTGGTATGCGACGCTTTTGAAAGACGGGTTATGGAATCGTTTAAAGAAGCGGCCCTGATCCGTTGGGCGTTGGAACTGCAGCATCGTATCATTCCTGATAACCTGGAAACGGTCATCAGCTATCAGTCGCTTCATATGGAAAATAATACCAATCCCCTTGAAGAAGCTCGCTGGGTTACGATTAATCAGCTGCGTACGGAATTGGGACGCGATACGGAAAAGGACCTTTCTATCTTCTCGCGCATCAAGAAAGCGCTGGTCGCTAAAGACTATGATACGGCGTCGGCATTGATGATCGTTATGAGTGACAAGATGGATAAGCTTGCCGATCTGTATTATGAATACTCGCATAACGCCTTCTGATCGGGAAATGAAAGCATCCCGCTGGCGTTGTAAAAGGGCAATCAGCCCCTTGCAGTAACTGACTGCAAGGGGCTGATTGCTTTTTTGCTAAATAAATTTTATAGTGTATCCATAAGCTGTTGTAAGTGAGCCGTCAGTTTCATGTTTTCGCCGTAATCGACGGGGCAGTCGATGATAACGGGCTTCGTTTGGGCGAAGGCCTTTTTCAGCGTCGGTAAAAGATCCTCTGTTTTCGTAATACGGTATCCGATGGCGCCGACGCTTTCTGCGAATTTGACAAAGTCAGGATTGGTGAAATCGACGTACATGCTGTGTTTGTATTGCATTTGCTCCTTCCACTTGATCAGTCCGTAGCTGCTGTCATTGAAGATCAAAGTAACAAAATGGCAACCGAGACGGTGCGCGGTTTCAAATTCCTGGCAGTTCATCATAAAGCCGGCGTCGCCTGTGATGGCGAGGATGCGGCGCTCGGGATGGATGATGTTGGCGGCGACGGCGCCGGGGACGGCGATGCCCATGGTGGCGAATCCGTTGGAAATGAGGCAGGTATTCGGCTCATAGCAATTGTAATGTCTGGCGATCCAGACCTTGTTGGCGCCTACGTCGGAGATGACGATGTCATCTTTGCCGAGTACGCTGCGGGCGTCGATCAGCGCTTTTTGCGGCTTCACCGGGAAAGACATATCGTTGGCATAGCTTTCGTGCTCCGCAACCATGCGGCGGCGGATCTCCATGGCAAAGGTAGGTTCTGCAAGACGAGCTGCTTTTTTCATAATGCGGCAAAGTGAATCGGGGATGTCGCCGATTACTTCCACTTGCGGCTGGTAACGCTTGTTGATATCGGCGGGCATGGTATCGATATGGATGACGTCCGTATTAGCCTGGTGCCAGTTGGACGGGGCGTATTCAATGATGTCGTAGCCGACGCAGATAACGAGACTGGCCTTTTCTAATACCTTCGTCTGGTAATCGGCCATGGGAATGCCGACGGTCCAAAGTGAATAGGGATTGTCAAAGGGGATGGCGCCTTTGGCCATCATCGTATTGATTACGGGCAGCTTCAGTTTTTCTGCGAATACGGTCAGCGCTTTGGCGGCATGACTGCGGATGACGCCGCTGCCGGCAAGAATGACGGGATTTTTGGCGTAAGAAATCATCTTTGCAGCTTCCTCGATTTCCTTTTCCAGCGCCGTCTCGATATTGATGGAACGGTGCGCAAGCGGCTTGGCATCTTCGTCAACAGGCATTTTGCTGATGTTGACGGGAATATCGATGAACGTTGCGCCCGGTTTTTCCCGTTCTGCATATTTGAAGGCGAGCCGCGTGATTTCCGGGATCGTATCAGGACGGACTACATTATACGAACGGCGTGTAATCGGTTCGAACATGGAACGCAAATCGAGGTATTGGTGCGCCGTAATGTGCATCTTATCGGTACTGACCTGTCCCGTAATGGCGACCAGCGGAGCGCCGTCGGAATCGGCGTCGGCAACGCCTGTGATCAAGTTGGTGGCGCCTGGCCCCAACGTCGCCATGCAGACGCCGGCTTTTCCGGTCAGGCGGCCGTAAATGTCGGCCATGAACGCGGCGCCTTGTTCATGACGTACGGTGATAAATTCAATTTTGGAATTTTCCAGAGCGTTCATGATGGCCAGGTTCTCTTCACCGGGTATGCCGAAAATGTAATGAACGCCTTCTTCTTCCAAACATTCAACCAATAAGTCTGCCGTGTTTTTCTGTTTTTTTGTTGTCGTCATCAGTGGGCTCCTTTTTTACGAATCTATCTGTATCTGCAACCGATTATAGTATGTGAAATGGATAATTGCAATTTCATAATATGAAAAACGATGTCCGTAAGCAGGTGATTATTGACGAAGGTCGTTTTTTAGAGATTTTTAATTATAAATAGTGTAAATATATACATAATATGTTTTGTGAAGAAAAAAAATTATTTCTGCAAGGTATAAATACTTCCGCATATTTCCGCTTTGCATTATAGTATTATGTAAAGGCAGATAAAAAAAGAAAAAATCAGGTAAAATTGAAAGGTGAGATCATTGAATGAATATTCTTATCAGTTCGTGTCTGTTGGGACAGCAATGTCGCTATGACGGCGCCGTTAAGACGTATGCTGCCGTCGAAGCGCTTTTGGCCCATGAAGAGATCCACGTTATTCCGTTTTGTCCCGAACAAGGCGGCGGACTGTCTACGCCGCGGCCCGCGGCGGAACGGCGTGGCGAGCGTGTCGTGACCGCAGCTGCTGTTGATGTTACGGCCGCTTATCAACGCGGCGCTGCGGAGGCTTTGAAGCTGGCGATACGCTTCCGCTGTGTCGCGGCATTGTTGAAAGAAAAGAGTCCGTCTTGCGGCAGCGGAGCAATCTATGACGGTACGTTTACACGTACCCTGCGCGCCGGCGACGGCGTAACTGCGGAACGATTAAAACAAGCGGGCATTCCCGTATACGGTGAGAGCCGGGCAGCTGAGATCATGGATTTGCTTTCCTCGCATGTATTTACATCGTAGCCTCGCTTTGATACAATGGATTGGTACGCAGGGAGGTAAGACTAGTGAATACAGTCATACGTGAAGTCTTTGAATGGATATATTCCATCGTAATCGCTCTGGCCATTGCCATGGTGATCCATATTTTTCTTTTTCAGCCGACGCGGGTTTCCGGTGAATCTATGGTGCCGACGCTGCACAACGGGGAATATCTCATCGTTGCCAAGTGGAGCCATGTTTTGCACTCGGAACCGGATTATGGAGACATCGTCATCATTGACAGCCGTGTCCGGTATACGCGTACCTGGCTGGATGATATTGCCGAACCGATGCACAATTACATCGCCTTTTTCAATTCGGCTCTGCAGACTCGCAATGTTTGGGTCAAACGCGTTATCGGCAAAGGCGGCGATACGCTGGCGTTCCATGACGGTAAAGTATGGCGCAACGGCGAAGCCTTGGATGAGCCCTATACGAATGAAGTGATGGAATATAGCCGCGGCGGTGAGATTACGATCCCCGACGGGTATGTTTTCTGTATGGGCGATAATCGCAATCACAGCAGTGACAGCCGTTTTATCGGGCCCGTTCCGATCGACCATGTTCTCGGCAAGGTGATTTGGTAAGATTTTCGTAAACTGCATATTTCCGGGAAACGTGAACAGGCGGGGCCTTTATGGCGCCGCCTGTTTTGTTGTTGTCGTCTGACTGGAAGTATTGCCGCGTGTATGGTATAATCTCCATATAACATTGATATTCAAAAAGGCGGTGTTTTCCAGTGAAAGCGAAAAAAATCTTAGTGGCCTTAGGGGTGACATTAGCTGTTTCCGCGTCTGCTTTTGCAGCGAAAGACCATATGTGGCAGTATAATCAGTTCACGGCAATTGACATGGACTCCGCAAAGGTTTCCTACGATAAGGGGATGACCATTCTGACCTTTGAAACGGTTGAGTCTGCCGGGGATTCGACGGATTACTGTACCTATGTGTATAACGTTGACGATCAGACGATCCAGTTGAAGGAGCTCATTTCAAAGACGAAAAAAAGCAAATACAAGAGCACCTTTTATCCCGAATCGATAGCTAACGGCAATAATGTGATCAAAGCGCGCGCGCGTATGGCGAACGACGTTCTGGCGAAAGTTCAGCATGGTGTCAAATAATTTATAACCAAGAGGAAAGGACCCTGCCGGGGTCCTTTTTTGTCTTTGGCGAATATGGTAAAATAAAATTTATCAGTCTGAAGGGTGGGGGAAGGGTGAAAAAGTTTTTAGGAATACAGGAAGTCATTGCTAATGAAGAGATCATTTCCGGCGTTTGGAAAATGATCTTTTACGCGCCGGAAATAGCGGCAGAGGCCCGGCCCGGTCAGTTTGTCAATGTGCGGAAGGATAAGAGTCTTGTTTTTCTGCGCCGCCCCTTCGGCATCGTTGCTGCTAAAGACGGCGCCGTGACGATCATTTATCGTGTTGTCGGGACCGGGACGGAAGAGCTGACTGCAATGCGGGCCGGCGATCTGCTCAGCGTTGCCGGTCCTTTAGGAGACGGCGTTTTTTCCACGGCGCCGGGTAAAACGCTGCTCGTCGGCGGCGGTGTCGGGCTGGCGCCGCTTATCTTTTTAGCCGATGTCCTGCCGGATCCCGTCGTTTTGATCGGCAGTAAGAACGAGGCGGAGACCTTCTGGGTGAGGTTTTTTGAACATGCTGCCGCCGAGATCTACGTGACGACAGACGACGGGACGGCCGGCATCAAAGGCGTCGCGGCGGCGGCGCTGCCGCAGATTTTCGAGGAACATGCTATTGACAGAATCGCTGTCTGCGGTCCGACGGCGATGATGCGAACGATAGCGGCGGCAGCTGCTGCTGCGAACATTCCTTGTGAGGTTTCCATGGAAAAACGGATGGCTTGCGGCATCGGTGCCTGTCTGGGATGTACGTTTGCAGGCAAAGCCAGCGGCCGGCGTTACAAGGTCTGTACGGACGGCCCTGTTTTCGCGGCAAAGGAGGTTTTCTGATGAATCGGAACTGTTTGGCCGTGAATTTCTGCGGTATTGCCATGAAAAATCCTGTCATGGGCGCGTCGGGAACCTTCGGCTTCGGTACGGAGTATGCCGATTTCATGGAACTGGGAGAGGTCGGGGCCGTTATTTCCAAGGGAATTACGCCCTTACCGCGGGCCGGTAATCCTGGTATTCGCATTGCCGAGACGGCGGCGGGGATGCTTAACTGCATCGGTTTGGAAAATCCCGGAGTCGACGTTTTTTTACGGGATATTCTGGGGAAAGCGGCGGCGCTTCCGACGCCGCTGCTTGTAAATATTTCGGCAGGCTCGGCGGAAGAGTACGGGCTTTTAGCGGAAAAGCTCGATGTTGCCGGCGTTGCCGGTATTGAAGTCAACATTTCCTGTCCCAATGTCAAAGAAGGCGGTATTGTTTTCGGTACGGATCCGAAGGCGGCGGCGGCCGTTACGGCAGCAGTGAAAAGGCATACGAAAAAACCTGTCATTTTGAAGTTGTCGCCGAATGTGACCGATATCGTCGTTATGGCCAAGGCCGTCGAAGCGGCCGGAGCCGACGGCATTTCCCTGATTAATACGATCACCGGTATGGCTATCGACATTTACAGCCGTCGGCCGCTGCTGGGCAATATTACCGGCGGCCTCTCCGGACCGGCGATTAAGCCCGTGGCGCTCCGCATGGTTTGGCAGACGGCTCGGGCCGTTTCTGTTCCCGTTCTCGGCCTGGGCGGTATCGCTACGTGGCAGGATGCCGTGGAATTTATGCTTGCCGGTGCATCTGCCGTCGCCGTAGGCGCCTGCAATTTTGTCAACCACCGGGCAGTCGCCGATATTGCCGCAGGACTGGCGCAGTATTGTCGAGACGAGGGAATCGCAAATATCCGTGATATTGTCGGCATGGCCGGAAAATAAGGTTAAGCGAAGGACTCCTTACATGAGTCAGGAGTCCTTTTTGATAGGAATGAATGAAAGGGCTGTCATTATGTTTTGCGATGATAAATTAATATCAATAAAATGAATGTAAATTTGATAAGAACATTGCATATTTGAAAATGAGACGATATAATCACGCTATAAACAGTGTAATTGTCGGTAAGAAGGGTTGGGATAGGAATGACGATGAATTCGGCAAATCAGGCTGTATGGATCGGCGTGGATGTGGGAACGACGGGGGTACGGGCGATCGCTTACACGGCGGAAGGCGTCAACGTCTGTTCTTCTGAAGCCTTTTATCCGCTTTTGACGCCGCGTCCGGATTGGGCGGAGGAAAGTCCGCTGCAGATTTATGAAGCCGTAGTATCCGTGATCGCCGAAACGGCGACGCAGTTGCGTTATAAAAACAAGGAGCTGTCAGGAATTGCTTTGAGTACGGCCATGCACAGTTTTGCCGGACTTGATGAACGGAAAGAACCGTTGATGGACATGCAGACTTGGGCCGACAGCCGCAGCGCCGGAGTCGTCAGGGAAATGAAACGGGATGAAACGCTGTGCCGTTCGTTTTATGAACGGACGGGCTGCCCGATCCATGCCTGCTATCCGCTGGCAAAGATCATTTGGCTGCGCCGCAACCAGCCGGAGCTGTTTGCGAAGATGAAGTTCGTCGGTTCGCTGAAGGATTATATTTTCTATCATTTAACCGGTGAATGGGTTCTGGACAGATCGTCAGCCAGTACCAGCGGACTGTATAATGAACGGGCTCTGTGCTGGGACAGAGAAATTATGGCTTATGCCGGGATCGCCGAATCCTGCATGCCCCCTGTCGTCTCCACCACGTACAGCGGCAGTCTGACGGGGCAGGCGGCGGCGGCCGTCGGTCTGCCGGCAGGTTTGCCTGTCGTTATCGGCGCTACCGACGGCGTTCTCGTCAACGTCGGCATCGGCGCCGTCAATTCCGGTCAGCTGAGCGGCACGATCGGTACGAGCGGCGCATTGCGCATGCTGACGAAGACGCCGAAGACGGACAGGAAGATGAGGACATGGTGCTATAATCTGACCGATGACATGTGGGTTGCCGGCGGTGCCATCAATAACGGCGGCATGATCCTGCGTTGGGTTCGCGACAAGATCTGCCATTACGGCGGCAGCGCCTTGGAAAGTCTCGATATTGATCCGTACGATTTGATGACGATGAAAGCCGCGCATATTGAGCCCGGCGCTGACGGATTGATCTGCCTGCCGTACTTCACGGGAGAACGGGCGCCGTATTGGAATTCGGAACTGCGCGGCATGTTTTTCGGATTTTCTCTGAATCACAGCCGTTCTCACATGATTCGCGCCGTCATGGAAGGCATTTGCTATAGTCTAAACAGCGTTATGCTGGCCTTGAAAGAATTCGGCGCTGTTGCGGATATCCGCGTCAGCGGCAGCTTCACGAAATCGGAATTATGGCTGCAAATATTGGCTGATATTTTGGGCGAAGCGATTACCTTGCCGGATAACAGTGAAGGCGCCGCTTTCGGCGCCGCCGTTTTGGGCTTCATTTCGAACGGACAATTGCAGACCATTGCGGATACAGCCAATCTCGTTCATGCCAAAAAGATATATACTCCGCAAGCCGATCATGTGGCGGCATATGAAGAACTGTACGGTATTTTTGAGCGTATTTACGACCATTTGCTGCCGGAGTTTGCGGCGATTACGGACTATCAGAAGAAAAGATGCTGAAGAAAGGCGGAAACAAGATGGAAAATGACATCGGCGTTGTCGGCATGGCCGTAATGGGCAGTAATCTGGCGCTGAATATGGCGGATCACGGAGCGGCTGTCGCCGTTTATAACTATACGCCGGATTTGACGGAAAAATTTATTGCCGAAGAAAAACATGAGAAAATTACCGCCTATTATGAATTGGAAGCCTTTGTTTCTTCTTTGAGGAGGCCGCGCAAGATCATGCTCATGATCATGGCCGGGGCTCCCGTCGACATGATGTTGGAACAGTTGCTGCCGTTTTTGGCAGTCGGTGATGTCGTCATTGACGGAGGGAACTCTTATTATGGCGATACACAGCGCCGTTTTGAGCGTTGTCAGGCAGAAGGCATTCATTTTTGCGGCGTGGGTATTTCCGGCGGCGCCGCGGGAGCGAGATTCGGACCGGCTATCATGCCTGGCGGCAGCAAAGAAGGATATGCCGAAATCAAAGGCTTTTATGAGGCGATCGCCGCCAAAGCGGAAGATGGAAAACCTTGCTGCGCTTATATCGGCGCCGGCGGCGCCGGCCATTTTGTGAAGATGGTTCACAACGGTATTGAATATGCCGATATGCAACTTATTGCCGAGGCTTACTTGCTGTTGAAACATGTCGGTCATTTTACGAATCGGGAGATAGCCGATGTGTTCCGCTTGTGGAACCAGGGCGAGCTGAAAAGCTTTCTGATTGCGACGGCTGTCGAGGTTTTTGCCGCAGATGACGATCTCGGCACAGGCCAGCTGATCGACAAGATTGCCGACTGTGCGGGGCAAAAAGGGACCGGGCGCTGGACCAGCATCGAAGCGATGCGCCTTGGCGTCGATATATCTCTGATTACGGCGGCCTGTAACGCCCGCGTCATGTCAAATGCGTCAGGTCGTGCAAAGGGACAGAAATCGCTGGTGCGACCTACAGGCGGCAAGGGCGGAGCGAATCTGGTTGAGACGATACGGAAAAGCCTGTATACGGCGAAGATCGTCGCTTATGCGCAAGGTTTTTCCCTTTATAAAAAAGCCTCGGAAGCGTACGGATGGGATCTCGATTATGGCAGAATCGCCGCCATTTTTCGGGCCGGCTGTATCATTCGTGCCGAATTTCTGAATAAGATCACTGCCGCTTATGAAACGGACCCGGCTTTAGATAATCTTCTGTTCGCGCCGTTTTTTCTGAAGCGTGTCAATGAAGGTGCGGACAGTCTGCGGCAGATTGTTTCGACGGCTGTTTGTGCCGGTGTTCCCATTCCGGCTTATGCCAACGCCGTCGAGTATTTGGACGCTTACGCCAGCCCGCAGGTCGGCGCCAATGTGATCCAAGGCTTACGGGATTATTTCGGCGCGCACACGTATCGCCGTCTTGATCGTGACGGTGCCTTTCACTATGAATGGGGGCTGCATGACTGATTTTTTTGCCGTTTTTCCTGCGGCATGCATTTATTTTATTTTTAGGAGGTGTGCGTTATGCCATTAGTTATTTTAGCCATTGGTATACTCATCCTGTTTTTCCTCATTGTCAAGGTCAAGCTGAACAGTTTTCTGGCCCTGCTTCTTGTAGCCGGTCTCGTCGGCATTGCCGAAGGATTGCCCTTGGCCAAATTGATTCCGACCATTGAAAAAGGGTTGGGCGGAACCTTGGGCGGCTTGGCGATCGTCGTATCTTTCGGCGCCATGCTCGGTAAGCTGATGGCCGAAAGCGGCGGTGCGCAGCGAATCGCAACGACGCTAATCCGCGTTTTCGGCAGGGAGAATGTCAAATGGGCCGTATGCCTGACCGGATTCATTGTCGGTATTGCCTTATTCTATGAAATCGGCTTCGTCCTGCTTATTCCTTTGGTCTTTACGATCGCGGCGGAAGCCAAGATACCCTTGCTTGAAGTGGGGATCCCCATGGCTGCGGCTTTATCCGTTACCCACGGTTTTTTACCGCCCCATCCGGGGCCGACGGCCATTTCCGTTATCTATAACGCCGATATCGGGACGACGTTGGTTTACGGCGCGATTTTAGCGATCCCGACAGCCATCGTTGCCGGACCTGTGTACTATAATTTTACGAAGGATATCAATCCGGCCATTCCGCAGGGCTTATATAATCCGAAAATTTTCAGCGAAGAAGAAATGCCCGGCTTCGGCATTTCCGTATTTACCGCTCTTGTTCCCGTTGTCCTGATGGCGGCTTCGGCCATTGCCAAACTTGTTCTGGATCAGGCTTCACCGTTGGCTGTAACGCTTGAATTCCTCGGCCAACCCGACATGGCGTTGACGATTTCCGTGGCTATTGCCGTTTATACTTTCGGCATCGGCCGCGGTAAGGCGATGAAAGAGATTATGGAAACCGTAAAGGATGCCGTTCTGGCCATTGCCATGATCCTGCTCATCGTCGGCGGCGGCGGCGCGCTGAAGCAGATTCTGATCGACAGTGGTGTCGGTGCTTATATTGGCAATGTTGTTGCCGGTGCCGATTTGTCGCCTCTTTTGTTGGCCTGGCTCGTCGCTGCCGTCATTCGAACGGCCTGCGGTTCGGCGACTGTCGCCGCGTTGACGGCCGGTGGGATTGCCGCTCCCATTTGCGCTGCTACCGGTGCCAATCCGGAACTGATGGTCTTGGCCACCGGCGCCGGTTCGCTTATCTTCAGCCCGCCCAATGATCCCGGCTTTTGGCTCTTTAAAGAGTTTTTCGGGCTGACCGTTAAAGAAACGGCGCGCACCTGGTGCGCTTTGGAAACGATTATCTCGCTTATGGGGCTCATCGGCGTCATGGTCTTAAACCTGTTTATTGCCTGAGCGGGGGATTGATCATGTCTCGGGAAGAAATCGAACGGATACCTTTTTTGCGCGGCGCGTATGAAGGGTTGACGAAATCGGAACGACAGATCGCCGCCTATATTGCGCAGCGGCCGCGGCGGATCATGAAAGAGACGATTCCCGGTATTGCCGCGGCGACGGGCAGTTCGGAAATTACCGTATCCCGTTTTTGCAAAAAGCTGGGATTTCACGGGTTGCAAGAGTTGAAACGGGCTTTGACGGCCTATCTCACTGCCAATGAAATGAAAGAATACCATGATATCGAGGCAAGTGATTCGTGTCGCGTCGTTGCGGAAAAGGTATTTCAGAACCTTTCGGAAGGCTTGCAGGATACGCTGCGTTTATTGGACTACGAGACGGTAGACGCGGCGGCGGCCGTCCTGCGCCGGGCGCGGCGAGTCGCCATTTACGGTTTTGGCAATTCGGCCACGGTCTGCAAGGATCTGGCGGCGCGCTACGTGCGGCTCGGATTGACCGTTCAGGCGTATGCGGATCCGCACATGCAGGTGACTTCGGCTGCGCTGCTGACGGCAGCCGATGCGGTAATTGCCGTTTCTCACAGCGGCGCTTCTTACGAACTGCTCCAGTCGGTTGAGGCGGCCAGAAATAGAGGGGCATCAATTATTTCCATTACCAGCCATCTGCAGTCGCCGTTGGCCAAGCTGTCGGACTATTGCCTGCACGGCATGGGCCGGGAAGTGAACTATTCATCCGAAGCCGGCGCTTCGCGATTGATCCACATGGCGATCGGCGATGTCCTCTATACGCGTATGGCTATGGCCGACCCCGATGCGTTTGCGGCTAACATGGAACAGATGCGGCATGAAATTATGAAAAAGAGAAGGTAATCGTTATCAAGACGTTCTTTCCTGGGAAAGAGCGTCTTTTTCGTATTCGCACAGGTGATTCCCCTTGCTTTCCATAGGAAAAACGCGTTGTTTATGGTATACTGAATTTATCACCTTTTACGTCGAAGACAAAGAGGGGATGCACTGCCAGATACTGTCTGTTAGGAGGACATGATGTTCGGATTTGATTTTGCAAGTATTATCGCCGGTATTCCCGGTTTGCTTATGGCGATGGTTTTTCATGAATTCGCCCATGCCTTTGTTGCCGACAGGATGGGGGATCCGACGCCGCGTATGACCGGCCGTCTGACTTTGAATCCTGTTGTGCATATTGACCCTATCGGTCTGATCATGCTTTTTGTCGCCCGGTTCGGCTGGGCCAAGCCGGTCATGATCAATCCCAATCATTTCAAAAATTGGCGAAAAGGGGAAGTTTGCGTTTCGCTTGCCGGTCCGGCGGCGAATTTGCTGTTGGCCTTTCTGGCTATGTTCGTCAAGGTCTGTTTATTTAAAACGGGGCTTCTGTTTTCGCATGGACTGAATCTGGTCCTCGACTTGATCGTTCTCTATAATGTCAACTTTGCTATTTTCAACCTGATCCCCATACCGCCGCTGGACGGTTCCCGTTTGCTCACCGTTCTGTTGCCGTCACGATGGTCGTACCGGTTGGCGGCGTTGGAGAGGTATTCGTTCCTGATTCTGATCGTTTTCGTTATGACACCTGTTTTTTCGTATATATTGATTCCCTTGCAACGTCTTGTGTTGGGAGTGTTTGGCATATTTTTTTCCCTATTCCTGTAAGGAGGTACGGCATATGAAGCGACTTTTTCTTCCGGCAGTTTTTCTGACGATTTTTTCCGGCATGCAGTCTTTTGCGGCCTTCGATTACAACCAGTCCGTTGATGAAGCGGCGATTGATCCGTTGACGGCATATCATACGCTTTACCTCGGTATGCCGCGCAGTGATTTTTCCGCCAACTTTTCCGTGCTTTCCGACTGGACCTTTTACAGCCGTCCCGAGGCTCTGACAGAATGGGCCGAACGCAGTACTGTTGCCAATGACGTGAAGGTTACCGAAGGCGTATCGGTTTATACGGAAACGACTGCCGCCAAGGCCCGTGTATTGGCCTTTGAAAACTATTTTAAGACAGATAAGAAGAAGGTGGCGCAAGCTATTTACAGTCGTATTATTGCGACGATATATGCAGGCGTAGAAGATTTTCCGGAATCACAATCGGGAAATCAGATGACGTGGGTTCAAAAAGATATTACCATTGTCGTGTCCTTTGACGGCAAAAAAGCGGATGACGGCCAATATATCGTCCGCATACGGCGGTATAATAACAGCGTTCTCAAGGCATAGCGGTTGACAGGGAACGGACTCTTCGCTATAATGAAAATACCGATTTTACCTTTTGACTTTTACGACTTACTTGAGGTGATATAAATGAACAGTATCAAGACGGTTTTTCTCATGACCCTTTTAGCCTGCATTCTGATACTTATCGGCAATATTTTCGGCGGTCGTCAGGGTATGATGATCATGTTCGTTGTCGCCATTGCCATGAATTTTTTCTCATACTGGTTCAGTGATTCGATGGTGCTCAAAATGTACCGCGCCGAAGAGGTCGGCGAGTCGCACCGCTTGTACCGGATCGTAGCGGAGTTGGCGCAGCGCGCCGAGTTGCCGATGCCGCGAGTATATATTATTCCGACGGACGTGCCCAATGCGTTTGCCACGGGACGCAGCCCTTCCCATGCGGCGGTCGCGGCGACGGCTGGTATTTTGGACATGCTTGATGACGAAGAGATCCGCGGCGTTTTGGCCCATGAGCTGTCTCATGTCCTGCATCGCGATATTTTGATCAGTACCATAGTTGCCTGTTTTGCCAGCGCTATTTCCATGATTGCCAATATGGCGCAGTGGGCGGCCATTTTCGGCGGCGGCCGCGGCGATGATGACGATAACGGCGGCGGTATTATCGGACTGTTGGCGACGATTATCATCGCGCCGTTGGCGGCGTCGCTGATTCAATTCGGTATTTCCCGCACACGGGAGTACATGGCGGACGAAGAAGGCGGCCGGATGAGCGATGATCCGCTGGCCTTGGCCAGAGCGCTGGCGAAGATCGATAATTACGCTCATCGCCGGATACTTCCCGGAGCGACGAAGGCGACGGCGCATATGTGCATTATCAATCCGTTCTCCGGTATCGGCAGCGGACTGGCCAGCCTTTTCAGTACACATCCGCCGACGGCAGAACGAATTGAACGGTTGGAAAAATTGGATCGCGAATTACATGGCTAATATTGAAAAAGTGCCTCTTCTTCGAAGCAGGCACTTTTTTTCGTCTCGCCTTGCAGGTGATAAAAGCACAATGGTATACTGTGAATATACATTTTCTTTACAGGAGCTGATAACATGGAAATCAGACAGGCGACGACAGCCGATATCGACGCAGTGGAAGCGACGTATACGGAATTATTGACCTATGAAGCGGCACACGGTACCGCGTCGAACTGGGTTCTCGGTCTTTATCCGGTGCGCCGGACGGCGGAACTGGCCGTCGGGGAAGGGACGATGTTTGTGCTGACTGAAGGCGGTAAACTCTGCGCGTCCATGATTTTAAACGAAAAACAGGGAAAGGAATACCGTTTGATTCCTTGGCGCTACGTGCATGATGCAAAGGAAATTATGGTGCTTCACACCTTGTGTATCCCGCCTTCACAGCAGCGGCGCGGATACGGGAAGAAGATGGTCCTCTATGCTCTCGAATATGCAGCGGCTCACGGTTACAAAGCCGTGCGCATCGATACTTGGTTTTACAATACCGCCGCTGCGGCTTTGTATACGGCTTGCGGTTTCCGCTTTGCCGGCATGGCTTCGACAAAGCTTGAAGGCGTTATTGATGAGGAAGAGAAATTTTTTGAGTGCAAGATTACTGGTTGATGAGGCATAGGTAAAAGGTATGTATGTGGTTTTCCGACAGGCATTAGACAGAACCGGTCATTCCTCTTACAATGAAGGCAGCGGCGGCGGATTGTTCTGTCGGCGCCGGTTGATGACTGCAATTTATTTTTAGTTTGGAGGAAGCAGCGATGACTAATCAAGATGACAGGGAGATACGGCGTAAGGCGCAGAAAATAGTGCAGACGGCGGGGCGGGACCAGTTGGGACGTTTTGCTCCCGATTTCGCCCGTTACAATGACGATATCCTTTTCGGTGAAGTGTGGTCACGCAACGATAAGCTGTCGTTGAAGGAACGAAGCATTATTACGGTTTCGTCACTCATTTCACAGGGGATTACGGACAGTTCCCTTAAATACCATCTGCTGACGGCTAAGGTGAACGGCGTAACCAAGGAGGAAATGGCGGAGATCATTACACAGCTCGGATTTTATGCCGGCTGGCCGAAAGCATGGGCGGCTTTTACCTTGGCCAAAGAGGTGTACGGCGCCGATTGATCGGGTTGATCTTTTTCACTGCACGAAAAGGCGGGGCGGTCATCCGTAGATGCCCGTGTCGCGGCGCGGAAGTGTGTGCAATCGTGCCGGTAAGGAGGAAAACAATGGTGTTTTCCGGGACAGGGGCTGTTGAGCCGGAACTGTGTGAAGCCGTATGGCAGCGCAGAGTGTCGTCGCTGTGCAGCATGAGCGTATACGGAGGGCGGGTTTCACCGATATCAAGCAGAGCTATATGGACTCAGACAGTTCCTTTTCAATGGCATCAAGCCAGGCCTTACTGGTGTCACCGTCACGACGCCGGCAGATGAACGGATGCCTGACGACGGCACCGGCGCAAGCGGTTTCCAGCGTTTGCAGCGTAGCGATGATGTCCGTTGAGCCGGATGTAGCAAAGGGGATAACCGTTTTGTTTTCAAAATCGCATTTCTTCAAAAATTGTGTCATGAAGGCGGGGACGTCGTAGTACCAAACGGGGTAGCCGATAAAGATCGCGTCATACTGGGACGTATTCGGTATGGACGCTGTTACGCCGGGGATGCGGCGCGTTATTTTTTCCCAGCCGGCTTGGAGAACGGCAAGGAGATAATTACCGTATTTTTTCTGCGGCGTCAAGGCGATGACATCGCAGTGAAAGCGGCTTTCGATCTTTTCGGCCAATGCTTTGGTGCGGCCCGTTTGTGAATAATATATAATCAGTGATTTCATAGAAAACCTCCTATCGGATACGGTAAGCTATATTTCTATTGTAAATCAACTGTCGTAAAGAAAACAGTGTTTTCAAAATTTTTTTCAGTGAGTCAGGCGACGTGTGATAAAATGGTAAAAACACAGGAAATTTAAGCTATATCGGAAAGAAACGTGAGGGATTAAGATCATGAAAAAGCGAATTCTGGGAATTATCGGTGCCGGTCATGTCGGCGCTCATGTTGCTTATGCCGTCGGTCTGAAGGGAAGTGCCGATGAGGTGCGGATCTTGGATATAAACGAAAATTTGTTGACCAGTCAGTGTCAGGATCTGATGGACGCCGTCAAATACATGCCTCATCGTATTTCGTACGGTGCCGCGACATGGGCTGACCTGAGAGACTGTGATCTTCTCGTCAATGCCTTGGGGCCGACAGAACGATATGTGACGGAAGACAGGAATGATGAAATGGACTATACCGTAAAAGCGGCCGCCCTTTGCGGTGAGGAAATCAAGCGTTGCGGCTTCGACGGCATTCTCCTCAATATTACGAATCCCTGTGATGTCGTTACCGCTGTTTTGGCTGCCCGTTGCGGATTGCCGGCACGACGTGTTTTCGGTACCGGCACGGGACTCGACACGGCACGGCTCATCAATTTTCTGGCACAAAGCACGGGGCTATCACACGGCTCGATTACGGCGTATATGATGGGGGAACACGGATTTGCACAAATGGTACCGTGGTCGCTCGTGCGTTTCGGCGGCCGTCCTTTGACCGAAGTGGCGGCACAGGCGCCGTTCGACTTCGACAGAGACCGCCTCAGGCAACAGACCATCGATGCCGGTTGGGCCGTGTACAGCGGTAAGCGGGCAACGGAATACGGCATCTGTTCGACGGCGATGAAGATCATTGACGCCGTTTTTCACGATACGAAAGAGATCATGGCGGTCAGCGCTTTTTTGGACGGGCCTTACGGCCAATACGGCATTTATTGCGGTTGTCCCGCCGTCATCGGCGCCGTCGGCGTGGAGAAGGTAATGGACTATGCGCTGACGGCGGAAGAAGAAAAAGAATTTCGGCGCTGCTGTCGCGTCGTCAGAGACAATATTGCCGCCGCAGAATCGCTTCTGGCTTCGGAAAAGGCTCAGGTTCTTGATTTATGAGCGTCGATAACAGTATAATTTAAAAAGAATATCTGAATTTATCTCACGGAGGAAGCAGTATCATGATTACATGTAACGGCAGCGGCAATCCGGATGCGATTGCTCTCGGCATTGATAAGCGTTTGCGCGCGTTATCCCATTTGTCAAAAGAAGAAGGGGAGCTTCTTCGAGCCTATGTGAACAACAGGCCGGAATTGCTGCATTATCGGTCGATACATACCTTTCACTGTCTGTATGAAGACAGGGTGCGTACGTATTTTCTCGTCGGACTGGAAAATAAGCCGCTCCGTTACAGCATGCACGAAGATTTTTTGGCTGCCAAACGCATCACTGCCGCTGCCATGTCGGAAGGCGTTACGGAGTTGGCCGTATTCATCGATACCTTGGAAATGGATATGGTATCTTTGATCGACGGACTGCTGTATCGTAATTATGCGTTCAATCGCTATAAACGAGAGGCGGAGGAAGAGGCGATAAAAAATATCAACCTGATTACGTCCAGCCTGAAAATAAAGGATTTCAATACGCTTTGCTATGTATATTCTTCCATCTATGAAGGCGTGTATCTGGCCCGTGATCTGGTGAACACGCCTTCCAACGACTTGACGCCGCGCCGGTTCTGCGACTTGGCGGCAACTATTTGCAAAGGCGACAACATGGAAGTCGAGGTCATGAATAAATGGAATCTGGAAAAGCGGAATATGGGAGGAATTGTTGCCGTCGGTAAAGGCAGCATGAACCCGCCGCAGCTGTTGACGCTGTCTTACAAAGGCGATCCGGACAGCAGAGAGACGGTAGCCGTTGTCGGCAAAGGGATTATTTATGACAGCGGCGGCTTGTCCTTAAAAAGTCACGCCGCGCTGGAATTCATGAAAGACGACATGGCCGGCGCCGCCGCCGCGCTGGGAGTTATGCGGGCGCTGATGTTGCTGAAATATCCGATCAATGTCGTTGCTGTCATGCCTTTGGCGGAAAATGTGCCGTCCAGCATGTCTTACCGCGTTGACGATGTGATTACGATGTATGACGGTCATACGGTGGAAATTAAGAATACTGATGCCGAAGGCCGCCTTATCCTCGCCGATGCCGTTACGTATGCGCAGGAGAAGGGCGCGACAAGGATCATCGACTTGGCGACGCTGACAGGAGCTTGTGTTACCGCCTTGGGGACGATTCGTTCCGGCATGTTCGGCAATGATCAGGAGTGGATGAACCGATTCTTTGCCGCCGCCGGCAGGGCTCATGAAAAGGTCTGGCAGCTGCCGTTGGACAGGGAATACGAAGAGGAGTTGAAAAGCACTGTTGCCGACTTGAAAAATGTCGGTTCGACCGGATCCGGCGCCGGTGCTATCGTGGCGGCGCAATTCATCAAGCAATTCGTGAAGCCTGAAACGGCCTGGATTCATCTCGACATTGCCGGAACCGCTTTTAGTGAAAAAAAGGATGAAAGCGGTTTCAGCGGCGCTACCGGCGTAGGGGTCAAGACGATTCTGGAATTTTTGCGAGGCGGACGATGATGAAGGCGGATCTGCACATGCACACAACTTGTTCCGACGGTCTCCACACGCCGGCGGAACTGACGGCAATGGCTGCGGCGGCAAAGCTTGACGTCATCGCTATTTCCGACCACGATACGATGGCGGCATATGACGGTACGCACAGGCTGCATGATGGTGTAAAGATTATCAGCGCCATTGAAATGAGCAGTGACTGCGCCGATGAAGATGTCCATATTCTCGGCTATCATCTGGATCCGGCGAACGAAGAGTTGCAGGACTATTGTCGCGATTTCAAGGAGCGGCGCGCAGTACGGGCAAGAAAGATCGTTGAGAAATGCACGGCTCTCGGCTATGCGCTTGATCTTACCGTTGTCAATGATATACTGCGGCGCGGCGGTACTGTCGGCAGACCGCATATTGCGGCTATGTTGGTGGAAAAAGGCTATTTTTCGTCAGTTTCTGCGGTCTTTGAAAGGATCCTTTCCCGTAACGGCCCGGCTTACGTTCCCTATGATCGTTACGATATCGACGCCTGCATTGAAATCATTCATCGTGCCGGCGGTCTGTCCTTTTTAGCGCACCCGTCTCTGCTTAAAGCGGCCTTGCCGCAGGTCTTGCAGCATCCCTTCGACGGCATAGAGGTATATCATCCGAAGAATCGGGGCCGGTATGACGAATTTCTCGGCATTGCGCGGGAAAAGGATTGGCTGGTCAGCGGCGGTTCCGATTACCACGGCACGATCGGCCGCTACCCTGACGGTCTCGGCGTTTTTTCCTTTGATGCGGCGCCGTTGCAGCCGCTCCTTTCTTATAAAGGATGAGAAAATGAAAATTATCGGATTTATCGGCCCCAGCGGCACCGGCAAAAGCCATCATGCGCTGGTTGTCGCTTATGACAATCATATTGACAGCATCATTGACGACGGTCTTCTCATCTATCAGAACCGCATTATTGCCGGCCGTTCCGCAAAAGATGAGACCAATCGCATGCGCGCCGTTCGCTGCGCCATCTTTCTTGAGCCGTCTCACGCCGCAGCCGTCCGCGAGGCGCTGAGCCGGGTAAAGCCGGAAAAACTGTTGATCCTGGGGACATCGAAGCACATGGTGCAGCGCATCCGCGAAGCCTTGTATTTGCCGCCTGTCGATGCGTATATCCGGATTGAAGAGGTTTCCTGCGCCGCCGAGATCGCCAAAGCCAGAGCCATCCGCAAAGCGGAGGGAAAACATATCATTCCCGTGCCGACAATGGAATTGAAATCCCATTTTCACGGTTATCTCCTCGATCCGATCCGTTCGTTTCTCCACAACCGGAGCGGCAAAAAAGGACCTGATTTCGAACAGTCCGTTGTCAGACCGATCTTCAGTTATTACGGTAAGCTCATCTTTTCTGATGACGTCTTTTTCGCTCTGATCCGTCATTGTTTGGCCGGGATCGACGGTATCGTCAAGGTAAACCGCGTCAAGGTGGCGAAGAATTATGTGCCGGGCAGCAACGGACTGGCCGTCGTTTTGGGCGTTACCGTCCGGTACGGCGTCCATATTAAGACGCTGATGCAGCGGATCCGCTGTTCGCTGCAGGACGACATCGAGTATACGACAGGCATGTCCGTCGACATTCTGAAGATTACCGTTCGTGATGTCGTCGAGTAAAATCCGTCTGTTGACAAGGCTGCGAGCCAGTTTGTATAATGAAAAAGGAATCATGTGACTGACGGAAGTGGGCTGACCACAGGGAGCATGATCGATAAAAAGCCGACCGTCTGGGCAAATGAGTCCGGGAGTGTCGGTGTTTTTTTTTATTCCCAGGAGGAAATGACGATGAAAGAACTGCAATTGAAATACGGATGCAATCCCAATCAGAAGGCGGCGAGAGTGTATATGAAAAACGGCGACGACTTGCCGCTTGAAGTTATGAACGGCCGTCCCGGCTATATCAATTTGCTCGATGCGCTGAACAGCTACCAATTAGTTAAAGAACTGAAAGCAGCGACAGGACTGCCGGCTGCGGCCTCGTTCAAGCATGTCAGTCCGGCAGGCGCTGCCGTGGCTGTTGAAATGAGCGATACCTTGAAAAAGATATATTACGTTGACGATTTGGAACTGTCGCCGTTGGCCGGAGCCTATGCCTGTGCCCGTGGCGCTGATCGCATGAGTTCGTACGGCGATTTCGTCGCCCTTTCCGATACGTGCGACGCCGCGACGGCGACGCTGCTGAAACGGGAAGTTTCAGACGGCGTTATCGCACCGGGATATACGGAAGAAGCGTTGAAAATTTTGAAGGAAAAACGGCAAGGCTCGTATTGCGTATTGAAGATCGACGCCGCTTATGTGCCTGCAGTGCCGGAGCATAAAGAGGTCTTCGGCGTTACCTTTGAGCAGGACCGCAATAACGCGGTCATTACAAAGGATCTTTTTGCCGTTCGGCCGACGCGCAACAAAGAGATTCCCGAAAGCGCGCAGCGTGATTTGCTCGTGGCGTTGATTACCTTGAAATATACGCAGTCAAATTCGGTTTGCTATGTTAAAGACGGCATGACGATCGGCGTCGGCGCCGGACAGCAGTCGCGCGTCCACTGTACGCGCCTGGCAGGGAATAAGGCCGATGTCTGGTGGCTCCGGCAGAACCCGAAGGTGTTGGCGTTACCTTTCAGGGATGATATCCGTCGCCCTGATCGTGACAATACGATAGACGTTTATATCTCCGATGATTGGGAAGACGTCCTTGCCGACGGTGTGTGGCAGCAGTTCTTTACAAAAAAGCCGGAGCCTTTGACCGGGCGGGAAAAGAAAGAGTGGGTCGCACAACTTCGCGGCGTGGCTCTCGGCAGCGATGCCTTTTTCCCCTTTGGTGACAATATTGAACGCGCCCATCGCAGCGGCGTCGAATATATTGCACAGGCAGGCGGCTCCATTCGCGACGACAATGTCATTGAAACGTGCGATAAATATAATATGGCCATGGCGATGACAGGACTCCGTTTATTCCATCATTAAAGGATGGCAGACCGAAAGGGGTGACAAGTAAAAATACTTGACACCCCCTTTCCCTTTCCTGTATACTTGCAACGTACGAATGACAGAGGCGGTGAAATCATGTTGGAAGATGTGCTTTGCAAAGGGCGGCTGTTGGACATATACGGGCCGTTACTGACGGAACGGCAGGAACGATGTATGGACATGTATTTCAATCAGGATCTTTCTCTCGCCGAAATCGGCGTAAATTTGGAAATATCCCGGCAAGGCGTTCATGATTTGCTGCATCGCGCCTCGCAGTCATTGGAACATTACGAAGCGAAGCTGCACCTGTTGGAACGGGCGCAGGTTCTGCAACGGGAAGTGGAAATGGCCGCCCGCCTTCTGGAAGGCGGCAGTACGGCGGAAATAGAAGAAGCAAAACGAATTTTACATCGCATCGAACTGTAAAGAAGGAGGTCCTCATGCCATTTGAAAGTCTTTCCGAACGCTTTCAGTCGGCTTTTAAAAAGCTTCGCGGCAAAGGCAAACTCTCGGAAGATGACGTTAATGAAGCGCTGAAAGAGATACGCCGCGCCCTTTTGGAGGCAGACGTCAACTTTGCGGTCACGAAGGATTTTATCAAAAAGGTTAGGGAAAAGGCTGTCGGAGAAGAAGTATTCAGCAGTCTGAATGCGTCGCAGACGGTCATTAAAATCGTTCGCGACGAATTGACGGAACTTCTCGGCGGAACGCAAAGCCGCATTGCGATCTCTTCACGGCCGCCGACGATCATCATGTTGGCAGGTCTGCAAGGCGCCGGGAAGACGACGACGGCGGCAAAGCTGGCGAAGAAGTTGAAAGGGCAAGGGAAACAGCCGCTCTTGGTGGCTTGCGACGTGTATCGTCCGGCTGCTGTTACGCAGCTTCAGGTGCTGGGACAGGACCTTGACATTCCGGTCTATACGGAAGAGGATTGCAAGGATCCGGTCGGCATCGCCGAACGGGCCGTCCCTTATGCGCTGGGGCATCTCCGCGATGTCATTATCATCGATACGGCAGGCCGCCTGCACGTCAATGAAGAATTGATGGCAGAGCTGATTCGCATCAAAGGCAGTGTCCATCCCCACGAAATTCTCCTGGTCGTCGACGCCATGACCGGTCAGGATGCGGTTACGGCAGCGTCGGCTTTTGATCAGGCCCTGGGCGTTGACGGACTGGTCATGACTAAGCTTGACGGTGATGCCCGCGGCGGTGCGGCGCTGTCGATTAAAGCCGTTACGGGAAAGCCGATCAAATTTATCGGCGTCAGCGAAAAGGCGGACGGATTGGAAGAATTTCATCCCAACCGTTATGCATCCCGCATCCTTGATCTGGGTGACGTTGAGACGATCATCGAAAAGGCGCAGGCCGCTTTCGACGAAGAATCGATGGCCGAGATGAAAGAGACCATGAAGAGCGGCGCTTTTACGTTTAACGATTTTCTGAAGCAGCTGCAGATGATCAAAAAAATGGGTAATCTCGGCGGTATTATGAGCCTGATACCGGGAATAGGAAAGTATAAGAAAGAATTGGATAAGGTTGATATGGACGGCAAGGAAATGAAGCACATTGAAGCTATTATCCGTTCCATGACGGAAAAGGAGCGAAGCAGTTCCAATCCGAAAATGCTCATCAAGGACAGCCGCAAGCGCAGAATCGCCCGCGGCAGCGGCACGCGCGTGCAGGATGTGAACCGTTTGCTGAAGCAGTTTTCAGAAATGCAGAAAATGATGAAGCAGGCGAAAAAAGCAAAAAACAAAGGGCGCGGCTTCATGCCTCGTCTTCCCTTTTAATAGAAGCCCCGGAATGGGGAGTATCCTTTGAAGGAGGTGAAAACTCATGATCAAAATCCGTTTAGCTCGTTTAGGGGCTAAGAAAAAACCGGTTTACCGCGTTGTCGTCGCCGACGCTCGCGATGCCCGCAAGAACGGCCGCCCCGTTGCAACGCTGGGCATGTATGATCCGGCTAAAGCGGCAGACGCATTGACCGTTGATGCGGAAGCAGCCCTGGCTTGGCTTGGTAAAGGCGCACAGCCTACCGATACGATTCGTTCTCTTTTCAAAAAAGCCGGCATTATGGCTCAGTTTGAAGCATCCAAAAAGTAAGTGAGGCTGGATACGATGGAAGAATTGATTGCATGTATTGCCAAAGCGTTGGTGAAACAGCCGGAGGCAGTTACGGTTACAAAAATTCAAAAAAGAGGCCTCGAAGTGTATCAGCTTCATGTCGCACCGGAAGATATGGGGAAAGTCATTGGCAAACAAGGCAAAATCGCGAAAGCGTTGCGCCTTGTCGTCAAGGCTGCGGCAGTGAAGGCAGACAAGAAAGTATCAGTGGATATCGTATAGGAGGAACCATGGATCAGATTACGTTGCGCGTGCCTGTTACTGTAAAATCAAAAGTGACGCAGGCGCTGAAAGACAAGATTCTGAGAGATTCTAAGCAGGTATTGGCCAATATCGAAAAGGAATCGCAGAATTTGGAATTCCAAGCCAAACGGATGATGACCGAACAGGCTAAAATCGATGCTCAGGGATTGATTTCTCTGCGGGCAAAGGTGGAAGAGCAAAAACAACGTATTGCTGCGGCTAAGGCAAAGGCCGAATTTGAACGGGACCAGGCGCAAGGCTTGGAAATCGGTTCCGAAATCAGGCAGGGACAGCTGGAGCAGACCGTGGAAGTCAAGGTCGGCGATGACCTGGGCAAATTGATGGGCATGGAAATCTTATTGGAAGACGATAAGATCATCGCCTTTCGCCAATAATATATGATGGCTGAAAAGGAATTTTTTACGATTGGCCAGATTGTTGCCCCGCACGGTGTGCGGGGTGATGTTCGTATTTATCCCGATACCGATTTTCCCGAACGTTTTTTGAAGATGAAGTCCGTCTACATTGACGGCCGGAGATACGATATCAGTCATGCCCGTTTTCATAAACATGTCGTGCTTATGAAGTTTGCCGGCGTTGACGATCGTAACGGCGCAGAAAGGTTGCTCCGCAAGGAATTGCAGGTTACACGCGAAGAACTGATGCCGTTAAAAAAGGGGCAGCACTATGTCTTTGAGATTATCGGCATGGCCGTCTATGATCTGGGCGGCACGCGACTGGGTACGGTTACGGATATCTTGAAAACAGGCAGCAACGATGTCTACGTCGTTACCGCCGCAGACGGCGAAGAGATTCTTTTGGCAGCAATCCCTGACGTCGTAAAAAACATCGATACTAAAGAAAAGAAAATGACAGTTGACCCACCGGAGTGGATAGACGAATGAGAATAGATATAATTTCTCTCTTTCCCGAGTTCATTGAAGCTTTTTATGAACACAGCATTATCGGCAGGGCCAGAGCGGCAGGACTTCTGGATCTGGATGTGACGAATCCCCGTCATTTTACGTTTGACCGGCATCATATGGTTGACGACACGCTTTACGGCGGCGGCTGCGGCATGTTGATGAAGGCGGCGCCGCTTTATGCCGCCGTGGAAGTTGTGCGACGGCAGGTGCCGAAGCGCCATATCATTTTCATGGGTCCTGCGGGCAGACGCTTTGACCAGCAGACAGCCCGGGAATTTGCAGCTTACGATCAGCTGATCATTCTGTGCGGTCACTATGAGGGAATTGATTATCGCGCCGAAAAAGGACTCGTTGACGAAACCGTTTCTCTCGGCGATTTCATCCTGACTGGCGGGGAAATTCCGGCGATGGCCGTTGTCGATGCCGTTGCCCGCATGATTCCCGGCGTGCTCGGTGCTGCCGGCAGCGCCGCTGCCGATTCTTTCGCCGCATCGCTGTTGGAACAGCCGCAGTATACGAAACCCGCCGTTTTTCGTGAGATGGCGGTACCGGATGTGGTGCGCAGCGGCGATCATGCCAGAATAGAAAAATGGCGGCGCGAGCAGATGCTGGAAAGGACTCTTCGGGAACGTCCGGATCTCTTGGCGCAGGCCTGTCTGTCTGACAGCGACAGGCAATATCTGGAATTTCTGCAGCAAGGCGAGGGAAAGAAACGATGAAAGCACCGCTATACGTAGGGTTGGTACATTATCCCATATATGATAAGAACTTTCGTGTCGTTGCTACGGCCATAACGAATTATGATCTTCACGATCTTGCCCGTTCGTCCAGGACGTACGGTGTAAAGCAGTATTTCATTATTCACCATGTGGCGGGACAACTCGATATGGTTCACAAGATACTCGATTTTTGGCGCGGCCCTGTCGGTAAGAAATATAATTCTTATCGCACCGCAGCCTTCGATATCGTTTCCGTTCAGCCCGACGTGGCGGCAGCCGTCGCCGCAGTCACCGCAGCGGAAGGGCAGCGTCCTTACGTTGTTACGACAGATGCGCGCACGTATGCCAATACGATTTCGTATCGGGAATTGCGCCGGCGCCGTGAAAAAGAAGACAAACCGATTTTGCTGTTATTCGGTACCGGCTACGGCATGACGAAAGAAATGATGGAAAAATTTGATTTTATTCTGGAACCGATTTACGGTGCAGGCGATTACAATCACCTTTCAGTCCGCTCGGCAGCGGCGATCATCTTGGATCGGCTGGCCGGCGAAGAATGGTGGCAATAAAAAGGGAGGCAGAATTTATGTCCGGACATTCAAAGTGGGCAAATATCAAACGTAAGAAGGGCAAAAACGATGCGATTCGCGGTAAGATTACGACGAAGATCGGCCGTGAAATTACGATTGCCGTTCGCATGGGCGGCGCGGATCCTACGGGGAATATGCGCCTAAAGCTGGCGCTGCAAAAGGCGAAAGAAAACAATATTCCGAAGGAAAACATCAAGCGGGCCATTCAAAAAGGCGCCGGCGCTTCGGAAGGACAGAGCTACGAAGAAATTATTTATGAAGGGTATGGTCCCGCCGGTGTTGCCGTTACGGTCAATGTGTTGACAGACAACCGCAACCGCGCCGCCGCCGAAGTGCGCCATCTTTTTTCAAAGCATGGCGGCAACCTTGGCGAAACGGGTTGTGTCGCCTGGATGTTCAAAAACCGGGGTGTTTTCATCGTTGCCGGTGATCAGGCCGATGAAGACCGGTTGATGGAAATTGCGCTCGAAGCCGGCGCTGACGATGTGAAGGCTGAAGAAGATTCCTTTGAAATTCAGACCGCTCCCGAAGTTTTCGATGCCGTAGAAAAAGCGTTGGCTGATAATCATATTGAAACCGAACATGCCCAGATTACCATGGTTCCCGATAATACGATCGCCCTTGATGAAGAAGGGGGACGTAAATTGGAAAATCTGATAGATGCTCTCGAAGATCTTGATGACGTTCAGGACGTCTATCATAATGGGGAGATTCCTGACGATTGGGATGAAGAGTAGTAAAACAACGGTCTTAAGTCATTTCAAATCAATGACTGAGACCGTTTTTACGTATAACTGACGCGACAATAAATAGCGTAAAAACGGGACTTGCTCAGTGTGTAATAAAAGAGAAAGATACCTATATTAATGCGAATTGTTGTTACCGGTTCTTTCGGAAACATGAGTTTGCCCTTAGTTAAACTACCGGTACGCACGATCGTGAGGTCGTCGTTATCAGTTCCAGGGAAAAACGAAAAGAACAGATCCTGGCATTAGGAGCCATACCGGCTGTTGGATCTTTGGATGACGAACGATTTTCAGGCAGGACCTTACAAGGCGCGGAAGCCCTTTATGCGATGATTTCTCCTGATCTGAAAGCGGAGAGTCAAACTGCTTATTATGGCGTATTGCTAAGCATCATATGAAGAGCATTAAACAGACAAGTATAAAAAATTGTCTTTTTAAGTGGTTGGGGAGCTGATAAAAAAGAGAGTGCAGGTATCGTTGGGGGCTCTCATTTTACATTAACAGACGCTCATTTACCCGTCAGTTGTCCGAACGTAAATACTGCCTATTGCATTTGACAATCAAGTATGATCCGTAACAAGAGCAAGGTAGTCGGGCCGGAGACTGTCGTTCTTCAACGGAGGCGGCCTTTTTCGATAGACAAAAATGTATTATAATAATAAAATACGATATGTGTGTATAACTGTATGAACGTATGTAACCGATTATGGAGGTGCAAGATGGCTACGGTTCAAGAAAAAATAGAATTACTTCGCCGCAAATTGAAGACTGTTGAGATGGGCGGCGGCCAGGACAAGATCGACAAGCAGCATGAAAAGGGAAAAATGACGGCGCGGGAGCGGTTGCAGCGATTGTTTGATGTTGACAGCTTCACGGAAATCAGTCAGTTTATCCGTCATCGCTGTACAAACTTCGATATGCAGGAAAAAGAGCTTCCCGGCGACGGAGTCGTGACCGGATACGGTACCGTAGACGGCCGCTTGGTTTTTGCGTATGCCGAGGATTTTACTGTCGAAGGCGGATCTTTAGGAGAAATGCACGCCCACAAAATTTGTCAGGTACAGGAAATGGCTTTGAAGATGGGGGCCCCCGTTATCGGTATCAACGATTCCGGCGGCGCTCGTATCCAAGAAGGCGTCGATGCTCTTTCCGGGTTCGGTCGTATTTTTATGAATAATACGGCTGCTTCCGGGGTTATACCGCAGATTTCCGTCATTATGGGACCTTGTGCCGGCGGCGCCGTGTACAGTCCGGCGTTGACGGATTTCATCTTTATGGTAAAAAATACGAGCAATATGTTCATCACAGGCCCTGCCGTTATCAAGTCGGTTACGGCCGAAGAGGTTACGGCGGAAACGCTCGGCGGCGCCATGACGCATCATACCGTTTCCGGTGTGGCGCATTTTGCCTGTGAAGATGAAGTTGATTGTATTGACAAGATCAAAGTGTTGCTGAGTTATTTGCCGAGCAATAATATGGAAGAAGTGCCGTTGGTCGAAACGAACGATGATCCGGCTCGTGAGGACGAGGCCCTGAACTCGATCATTCCCGACAATGACAATATGCCTTACGATATGCTTGAAATCATTCGTTCCTGTGTCGATGACGGTACCGTATATCAGGTTATGGAAGGGTATGCGCAGAATATCCTTACCTGTTTCGCCCGTTTCGACGGGCAGACGGTAGGTATCATTGCCAATCAGCCGAAATTCCTGGCCGGTTGTCTCGATATCAATGCGTCTGCGAAAGCAGCTCGTTTTATTCGTTGCTGTGACAGCTTTAATATTCCGCTGGTTACGTTTGTCGACGTTCCCGGCTTTCTTCCGGGGACGACGCAGGAATTCGGCGGTATTATCCGGCACGGCGCAAAAATGCTGTATGCTTATTGTGAAGCGACGGTTCCGAAGGTTACGGTCGTTGTCCGTAAAGCCTACGGCGGCGCGTATATCGCCATGTGTTGCCGTCAGCTGGGCGCCGATATGGTCTATGCATGGCCGACGGCGGAAATCGCCGTCATGGGGCCTGACGGCGCGGCAAATATCATTTTTAAACGGGATCCGGAAAAGGATAAAAAGAAGCAGGAATATGTTGAAGAGTTTTCCACGCCGTACAAGGCTGCCGAGCACGGTTATGTCGATTGCGTCATTGAGCCGAAAGAAACGCGGCGCCGCGTGATCGATGCTTTGGCAATGCTCTTCAGTAAACGGGAAGAACGACCGGCGAAAAAACACGGTAATATTCCGTTGTAAGAGGAGGAGAAGAAATGGCTGATATATCGATAGATACTGTCCTCATCATCCTGTTGATCGCAATGGCATTGGCTTTCGGCCATTATGCCCGTCGCATGTCGGAGCAAATCCGGACGTTGCAGCGGCGTGTCGTGCTTTTGGAAGCACAGGCGGCAAGGCTTCCGGCGGCGGACGAGGTGCCGTCGGCTGATGCGGCGGCGGTCGAATCGGCGGCGGAGGTTTCCCTTCCGGCAGCAAGTGACGCTGACCGTACCGGCCAGGCCGCTGTCCATCGCGATGAGGGCAGTACGGCTTTGTCGCCTCAGATCGCTTCGTGTCAGCATGACGAAGCGGCGCTTGAGCCGGAAATCATTGCGGCGATTATGGCCGCCGTTACAGCCTGCGGGTATTCGCCGGCAGCCGTTCGCGGCATCAGAAAGAAAACGACTATTGCCAACGAACATTGGGTTATGGCCGGGCGATTGGCCGGTGTCAGATAAATTCAATTCGAAACTACTCCAGGAGGATGGAAATGAAAAAATTTAAAGTTACCGTCAACGGTCAAGCGTATGAAGTCGAAGTAGAAGAAATGGGCGCGGCGCCGCGTGAAACGATTCAACCGGTTCAGCAGTCTTCGGTTCCGCCGGTTCGGCCGGCAGCTCCGGCTCCCGCTCCTCAGGTACAGCCTGCTGCGCCGCAGTTGCCGAAAGAAATGCCGGCAGGCGCCGTGTTGATAAAAGCGCCGATGCCGGGCAAAATATCGGCGATCAGGACGGAGGCCGGCGGTACCGTTCAACGCGGCGACGTTCTCGTCGTCTTGGAAGCCATGAAGATGCAGAATGATATTACCGCCGTTGACGGCGGCACTGTTCATGAATTGCGCGTTCAAGTCGGTGACAGCGTGAAGACCGGTGATATTCTTGCCGTAATCAGTAAATGAGCAGAAAAGGGAAAAGACCGGACACACCGTGTCCGGTCTTTTTTTGATGAAAAACAGGTTATTTTCCTTCGTAATAATAGCGAGTCCACATCGTTACTTCAGAAAGCGACGGATGCGGCGTTATCGTTTCGCCGACAGTTAAAACGGATTTCGGGTCCAACTCACGGGTCAAGCCCCGGGCGCGAAGCATTGCGGCAGTCGGAGACGCGATTTCTTCATGCACGACTGTTAACGTCTGATGGCCGCAGCTCAGGAGATTGATGAACGGCTGGATCAGGAGGGACGCCTCGTGTCCGATGATATGAACGCCCAGGATTTCAGACGTTTCCTTGTTGATGACGAGTTTGACGAAGCCGTCGTCAGCTTCGTCCGGCGTATAGCCTAACGCATATCCTTTTGCCGAAGCGGAATAGTGGTTCATCGCCGTTGTCACCGGCAGCCCTGCTTTTTCGGCCTGGACCTCCGTGAGGCCGATGTGGGCCGCTTCAGGATAGGTGTAGGTAACGGCAGGGACGACGTCATAGCGGGCCCAGCGCCACGCTTCGGGCGGCGTGTCGGAGAAGACGTTGTGCGCTATTACCTCAGCTTCATGATTGGCTTTATGGCGGAACGGCGCGAGGCCGTTGATATCGCCAAGCGCCCAAATGCGGTCGGCCGACGTTTCGAGAAATTCATTGGTCAAAATATAGCCGCGTTTGTCAACGGCGATACCGGAAATGGCCGGCTGCAACAGATCACTGGTCGGCATGATGCCGGGGGCGATCAGTATTTCTTCCGCCGCGACCTCCCCTTCTTCACCGGTCGTGCGGTTGCGGAACGTGAGGACCTTCCGTTCTTTTTCTTTGCGCACAGAGAGCGTGTCCTGATTCAGGCGGACAGTAATGCCGTAATCCATAAATTGCTTCAACAAGTGCGCCGAGACGGCTTCGTCTTCCTTCGGTAAAAGGCGGACATTGTGCTGGATCAGCGTGACCTTGGTGCCGGCGGCATCGAAGACGTGGGCGAATTCACAGCCAATGGGACCGCCGCCGACAATAATCAGACTTTGGTACGGCTGCTGCGGATAGCCGCTGCCGAACAGCGATTCCGAGGTGATGTAACCGGCTTCTTCCAGTCCGGGCAGGTCGGGCACGTTCGTTTTGGCGCCGGTGCCGATTACCATCTTATCGGCGGAAATGACCTCCTGACCGCCGTCATTCAGATCGATGCGCAGTGTCCTCATTCCCGTAAAAACGGCGGTGCCTTCATAGAGGTCGACGGCATCCATGGAGCCGTAATATTCTTTGACAAGACGACTTTCTCTGTCGATTTTCGTTCGGAGACGGGCGGTAACGGCAGCCCAATCGAAACGGACGTTATCTGTCATGACGCCCAGTCTGCGGGCTTCGCGTATTTCACGGATATAGTTGGCTGCCGTGACGAGAATCTTAGTCGGAATACAGCCGCGGTTCAGACAGGTGCCGCCAAAACGGCCCCGTTCAATAATTGCAATGGACAAACCTTGGCGCAGAGCGGCGTCGGTAACGATATTGGCCGCACCTGTACCGATAACGATGAGATCATATTTTTTCATGGCGACACTCCTTTTTATACAGTTTTTGTATAGATTTAGTATAGCTTTTTCCGCCTGCCTTGGCAAGAGAAATAAACGGAAACGGAGAAAGGGAAAACACCGTTTGGTGTCTGTCTTTATCTTTTGCGGAACGGGGCACATCACCTGAGCGCTCCTGTATGGCGCCGGTGCAGCTTGTTTTCTTGTCAATGTGTTTTTTTTATGATATTATGTAGGGCGTAGTATAATGTTTTGCAGAGAATATATAGGGATTTTACATCCATAAGGAGGACATATTCAGCATGAATGTAACTGTAAACGAAGTAGACCAGCACGTAGTGACCCTGCACATTGAAGTGCCGGCAGCAGATGCTGCCAAAGGCGCCAAATCGGCATGCAGCAATTTAGCCAATCGCGTCAATATTCCCGGCTTCCGTAAAGGTAAGGCGCCGCGCAAGGTCTTGGAAAACTTCCTCGGCAAAGATGCCGTGAAAGACGAAATTTTTGAAGTTATCGCGTCCAAAGCGTATAGTGATGCACTTCGTGAGAAGGACTTGGTTCCCGTAACCGATCCCGATATCAAGGTCATCAGCGATGACAGCACCAAAGATGTCGTCTTTGAAGCTACATTCACGAAGAAACCGGCAGTCGAATTAGGCGAATATAAAGGTCTTGAAGCGGCTAAAGAACCGGTTGTCGTATCTGATGAAGACGTTGCCAGAGAATTGGCCAATCTCCAGAAACAGCATTCCAAGCTCGTCGTGGCTCCGGAAGGGACGGCGATAGCGAAAGATGATTTCGCCGTTATCGACTTCAAGGGTACCGTTGACGGTGAAGCTTTTGAAGGCGGCGAAGGCAAGGCATATCCGCTTCAGATCGGTTCCAACAGCTTTATCCCCGGTTTTGAAGAGCAGCTTATCGGCTGCAAGGCGGGAGAAAGTAAAGACGTCAAGGTCACCTTCCCCGATGATTATTTTGAACAGGACCTCGCCGGTAAAGACGCTGTTTTTGCCGTGACGATCCACGACGTAAAACGGAGCGAACTCCCCGTTATTAACGATGAATTTGCGAAAGAAGCCGGTAAATTTGAATCTGTCGATCAACTGAAAGACGATCTGCGCAAACGCCTTGAACGGCAGTTGACGTTCAAAAATCTGGAAGCCTTCAATTCGGAAGTGCTGAAAAAGGCTATTGACGGCGCTACCGTTGAGATTCCGGAAGCTATGATCGAAACCAAGATCGATCAGATGATCGAAGAATTCTCCTTGAAATTGGAAACACAGAAGATGAATCTCGACGATTATCTCAACTATACAAAACAGGATATGGAAGGCCTGCGCAATCAGTATAAAGATGCTGCAAAAGACAATGTCAGGATGGATTTGGTATTGGAAGCAATTGCCAAGAAGGAAAAAATCGAAGTCAATGACATGGATCTGCAGGCTGAGATCTTCACGATGGCACAGAATTTCGGTGCCGATCCGAAGGAAGTTTACAAAATTATTTTAAAAGAAAAACGCGTTCCCATGCTCGTTCAGTCTGTCGGTCGCAAGAAGGCTGCCAGCTTCATTTTGAGCAATGCCGTCGATACGAATGCGCCGAAAGAAGAAACGGAACAGAGCGAAGATAAACCGGAAGCGTAAAAGCAGAGGTGTCTGATGATGAAAATGCAGTACGTTCCCATTGTTGTCGAACAGTCGTCACAGGGCGAACGGAGTTATGATATTTACTCCCGCCTTTTGAAAGATCGCATTATCTTTCTCGGCGGTCCCATCGGCGATACGGTGGCCAATGTCGTTATTGCACAGCTTCTTTTCCTGGAAGCTGACAATCCCGATAAGGATATCCATTTATATATTAACAGCCCCGGCGGTGTCGTTACTGCCGGTATGGCTATTTATGATACGATGCAGTACATCAAGCCCGATGTGTCGACGATCTGCGTCGGGTCTGCCGCCAGCATGGCTTCTGTCCTGCTGACGGCGGGAACGAAGGGAAAGCGTTTTGCGCTGCCTCATTCGCAGATCATGATTCATCAGCCTTTGGGCGGTGTACAGGGACAGGCAACGGAAATTGAAATCCACGCGCGGGAAATTCTCCGCATGCGCAAGGAATTGAACGGACTCTTGTCGCATCACACGGGCCAGCCCCTAGACGTGATCGAAAAAGACACGGAACGGGATAACTTCATGACCAGTGAAGATGCGAAAGCCTACGGCTTAGTCGATGAAATTCTCACCCGTCCTCGTGAAGCTGAAACTGACGATTAATCACTACAGGAGGACTTGCAGAATTGGCAAAAGAGAAAATAGATGAACCGCGCTGCAGTTTCTGCGGTCGGCCTCAGAGCGAAGTCAAACGTTTGATAGCCGGCCCCGGAATTTATATTTGCGATGAGTGCATCCATGTCGCGCAGCATATTTTGGAAGAAGAAGAGGCCGAAGAACAGGTCGAAGATTTCGAACTGAAAGAACTGCCGACGCCGCATGAAATAAAAGCAACGCTCGATGACTACGTCATCGGGCAGGAAGCGGCGAAAAAGACGCTGTCCGTTGCCGTTTATAATCATTACAAACGGCTCCAAAGCAATACCGTTTCCGATGACGACGTGGAATTGCAAAAATCGAATATCGTTATGGTCGGTCCTACGGGAAGCGGCAAAACACTGCTGGCACAAACCTTGGCTAGGCTTTTGGATGTTCCTTTCGCCATTGCCGATGCGACGAGCCTGACGGAAGCCGGCTACGTCGGTGAAGATGTCGAAAACTGTCTGCTGAAGCTGATCCAAGCGGCGGACTTTGACATTGCCAAAGCGGAACGGGGAATCATTTACATCGACGAAATCGATAAAATTTCCCGTAAATCGGAAAATCCGTCAATTACACGCGACGTTTCCGGCGAAGGCGTGCAGCAGGCTTTGCTGAAAATTCTTGAAGGCACTGTTGCCAGCGTTCCGCCTCAAGGAGGACGGAAGCATCCGAACCAGGAAATGATTCAAATTGATACGACTAATATCCTCTTTATCTGCGGCGGCGCCTTTGCCGGCATCGACAAGACGATTTTAAACAGAACATCCGATAAAAATTTGGGGTTCGGCGCCGATATTCATTCCAAAAATGATGATTCACTGGAAAAGGTGCTGCAAGATATTATTCCTACGGATTTGCAGAAGTTTGGCCTGATTCCGGAGCTTGTCGGCCGTCTTCCGGTCCTGGTTACGCTGGAGCCTTTGGACGAAGAGGCCATGGTGCATATTCTGACGGAGCCGAAAAATGCATTGGTAAAACAATATCAGAAGATGCTCGGCATGGATGATGTACAGCTGACCTTTACGGCGGAGGCGTTACAGGCTATTGCCAAAGAGGCCTTATGTCGCAATACGGGTGCTCGGGGCCTGCGCTCCATTATTGAACGAGTCATGCTCGACGTTATGTATGATGCGCCTTCGCGCAAAGATGTCAAGGAATGTATCGTTACAAAAGAAAGCGTAACAGAACACAAAAGTCCTCAGCTCGTGTTGAAGGATCAATGATAAACTCTGATAAGGCTCATTTTCTCACCGCAGGAAATGAGTTTTATTTTATATCGTATAAAAGAAGGTGAATGAAATGAATGGAGAAACAGTACTAGCCTTGCCGTTGGTTTCTTTGCGCGGCCTGGTTGTTTATCCGAAACTCCTCAGTCATGTCGATATCGGCCGTGATAAATCATTGGCAGCCGTAGAGTATGCCATGGAGCATGACCGGCTTCTGTTGATGGCGGCCCAACTCGACAGTGAAACGGAAAATCCCGGTTATGATGATATTTATCACGTCGGCACATTAGTCAAAATACAGCAGATGCTGCGTCTTCCCGGCGGTATGGTACGCCTCCTGGTTGAGGGGATCAGTCGTGTGGCGATCAACGGTTTTTCCGAAAAGAAGAAATACCTGGAAGCTGCCGGTGAAGAATTGGAAGAATACAGTACGTCATCGTTGGAAGATGAAGCGATGGAACGCATTATGATGAAGCGTTTCGGAGAATGGGCTGAAAATACGAAGGAACGGGATGAGCTGGCGGAAAAAGTCAGATCTATCGAAGCGCCTGGAGAACGGGCCGATTTTATCGTATCGCAGCTGCCGGTACGGCTGCTCATCAAGCAGCAGATCTTGGAGACGGTTTCGCTTACGGAACGACTGCGCCGGACGGCGACGATTCTGGAAACGGAAATAGATATCTCCGAACTGGAAGGACGCCTTAACGCCGAAGTCAGAGGATCGATGGAAAAGCAGCAGAAGGAATACTATCTTCGTGAAAAGATCAAGGTCATTCATAAAGAATTGGGCGATAAAGTCGACAAGGATACGGAAGCTGAGGAATTGCGGGAAAAAATACGCAAAATGAAACTGGCGAAAGCCGTTGAAGAAGCGCTGCTGAAAGAAGTAGATCGGCTCGAATCAATGCCGCCCATGATGGCCGAGTCGGCGATTATCAAGACCTATCTCGATTGGGCGCTGGCGTTGCCGTGGAAGAAGGAGACGAAGGATCGTCTTGATCTGAAAGAAGCGCAGATCGTCTTGGACGAAGATCATTACGGGTTGGAAGAGGTTAAGGATCGCATTATCGAATACTTGGCCGTCAAACAACTGACAAAGAGCCTGAAAGGCCCCATTCTCTGTTTCGTCGGGCCGCCGGGGACGGGAAAAACCAGTATTGCCAAATCGATTGCCCGTTCCATGAATCGCCGGTATGTCCGGATTTCCCTTGGCGGCGTCCGTGACGAGGCTGAAATTCGCGGCCATCGCCGAACCTATATCGGCGCTTTGCCGGGACGGATCATTAACGGCATGAAGCAGGCGGGAACGAAGAATCCTGTCTTCCTTCTCGACGAAATCGACAAGATGACATCGGATCTGCGCGGCGATCCGTCAGCGGCTCTTTTGGAGGTTCTTGATCCGGAGCAGAACAATACTTTTAGCGATCATTTCATCGAAATTCCCTTTGATCTTTCCAAGGTTTTCTGGATCACGACGGCCAACAGTCTGTCGACGATTCCGCGTCCGTTGCTGGACCGCATGGAAGTTATCCAATTTTCCAGCTATACGGAGGATGAGAAATTGCAGATAGCCAAACGCTATCTGGTACCGAAGCAGCAAAAGGAGAACGGCGTTACCGCCGCTCAGGCGAAATTTTCCGATGCCGTTTTGCAGCGCCTTATTCGCGACTATACGCGGGAATCAGGTGTTCGTTTGCTGGAAAAGACGATAGGTTCCGTTTGTCGCAAAATAGGCAAATCGGTCTTGCTTGATGAAGAAAAGAAATTGACCGTTACCGTACGAAATCTGGAGAAATTGCTCGGCCCTGCCAAGTATACGGAAACGAAAATCGGCAGACGTGATGAAGTCGGCATCGTGACCGGTATGGCCTGGACGCAGGTAGGCGGTGAGATACTGGAAACGGAAGCCGTTGCAATCAAGGGGAAGGGGTCGTTGAAACTGACCGGTCAGCTCGGTGACGTCATGAAAGAATCGGCGGCGGCGGGCATGACGTATATTCGCCGTCGTGCCGGTGAACTCGGTTTGGATGAGGACTTTTACGCGAACACGGATATCCACATCCATCTGCCGGAAGGGGCGATTCCCAAGGACGGCCCTTCGGCGGGAATCACGATGGCGACGGCTATTGCGTCCGCGTTGACCGGAAAAGCGGTGCGCCATGATCTGGCGATGACCGGTGAGATTACGCTGCGCGGCACGGTGCTGCCTGTCGGCGGGATTAAGGAAAAGGTTATTGCCGCCCATCGGGCGGGGATTAAAAGGATCCTGCTGCCGGAAGAAAACAAGCGGGATATGATTCACGTGCCACAGTCCGTGAAAGATGACGTCGATTTCGTCTTTGTCCGGCACATGGATGAAGTTCTGCACGAAGCGTTGGTGCGATTATGAACGACAAACTTGATCTGGCGATCATCAATCCCCGGTATGTCGTTTCGGCAGTCCGCAAAGAGCAGTATCCCGTCGAGCAGTTGCCGGAAATCGCCTTTTTGGGCCGGTCCAATGTAGGCAAATCGAGTCTGATCAACGCTCTTTGTAATCAGCGCGGTCTGGCCAAAGTCAGCGGCGCTCCCGGCAAAACGCGGACCGTTAATTTTTTCAGTGCCGTCCTGCGCTGCAAAGAAGGCGAAGAATCATGGCGCTATCCTTTTTATCTCGTCGATTTGCCCGGCTACGGTTTTGCCAGGACAAGCGGTTCCGACAGGGAACGTTGGAGTCGGTTTATCGGCGAGTATATTCGGGAATCGAAAAAACTGAAGCTTCTCTGCCTGCTTGTCGACTTGCGCCATCCCGGTCTGCAGATTGACCGGGATGCCTATGAATGGTTGCATGCCGGCGGTGTTGTACTGCAGATCGTCGGGACGAAGGCGGATAAGCTGAATCAGTCGGACAGAAACAAAAACCTGTCGGCGCTGGAACGTCTTTTCCCGGCCGCCGCCAGACCGATCGCTTACTCGGCCTTGAAACAGCAGGGACGCAGTACGCTGTTGGGGCGGTTTTTGCAATACACGGCGGAAGACGGCGTCGTTGACAAAGAATAACGGACAGTGTATAGTAAAAAAACAAATACATACAGCAAATCAGGTGTCGCAAGACTCAATAGATAAGTCCGGTGTAAAACCGGCGCGGTCCCGCCGCTGTAAGGAAGAGCCGGCTGCATGGGTGCCACTGTACGACGTTCGTATGGGAAGGCGCAGTTAGGCGATGAATCCGAGCCAGAAGAACTGCCTGACGGATAATCACCGACAGACCTGCGAGCGATGGGAAGGAGATTGGATTTACGATGCAATATAAGTGTTGCCGTGAGGTTTTTTACTCACGGCTTTTTTTATGCTTTTTTCAAACAGCTGTTTTAGGAGGGGACCGTTTTTGAAAGTCTGTACATTGGTTGGAACGATGCTTTGTTGTACCTTCGGCATTTCTTTTTGTTCCGTTGCTGCTGACGAAGGTGACGATCATATTGTACATGTGTCGACGGCGCCGGTTCTGGTCAGGGCTTACGGAACCGGCGGCAGCGCCTACGGCGGCGCGAAGCTGCCGGAGGCCGCCAAGACCGTTGTGACGGAAAAGGAATTTGACGCCAATCAGTATCATACCGTTGCCGACATTTTGGAACAGGTAAATGGCGTTACCATGAATGAAATGGTACCGGGAACGTCAGGGTACATCCGTCTTCATGGCAGCGACCGCGTCGCCGTTCTGGTCGACGGGCAGAATATCGGTAATGCCCAAGGATCGCCGTACGGACGCGGTTCGGTGGATCTGGCAACCTTGCCGGGACCGGACATGATCGAGCGGATCGAAGTGGTAAAAAGCGGTTCATTGCGGTATGGCAGCGGCGCTGTCGGCGGGACGATTAACATCATCACGAAGAAAGGGAAAAAGAACCGCACAACTGTCGACGTGAACAGCGGCTCCTGGGGCATGCACCATTACGGTCTCGTCAATGAAGGCAGCGTCGGCAAGACGAGCTGGTATCTGACCGGAGCGCTTGATCATCGCAGCTACTATCGTTTTCCCGATGCGATAGGGGCAGGCAAGGGGAGAGGCGATTATTCCAGCGATTCTTTTACAGGCCGTATCGATCAGCAGTTGGGAAAAGGCGATTCCCTGACTGTTACGGTTCTCCATAAGACGTATGACGGCCACGCTGTATCTTTTTTCGGTAATGATACCGGCTTTGCCGTTAAGGAAGAAAAACCGCTGCAACGGCTGATGAATGATTACAGTGTGACCTACCGTTTTCATGAAAACAGTGATACGCCGGGGTTTATACGCTATTTCAATGATTATATGAAAACCTTCTGGAGCGGTTCTTTCCATACGCGGACGCAGGGGGTGCAGGCAGAAACGGCCTGGATGAACGAGCATCATTATGTGACGGCAGGGTTGGAATGGACGGAAGACGCCGGAACGAATGAAAATGCCAATTATTATGATCGCAAGCGAACGAATCGGGCCGTTTATCTGGAAGACGACATGGTCTTCGGCAAGCTTTCCTTTACGCCGGGAATTCGTTTCGATGAAAACAGCACCTTCGGTTTCCACCAGACGCCTAAAGCTTCTCTCCAATACAGGCCGAACGATAATCTCAATATTTATGCTGACTGGAGCCGCGTTTATACGGCGCCCCGTCTAAATGACCTGTATTACTACTTGAAAACGGATAAAAAGACATCCCTTGGCAATGAAAACTTGTTGCCGGAAACAGGTTATGTGCAAACGGTCGGATTTGACTATGCCTATGATCGGAAATCACTCTTCCGTTTCAGCCTTTTTCACAGCCATTTGGATAATGCCATTCGTTGGGATCGTACGGATACGTTTGCCATGGTTCGAAATCTGAACGAAGAAGATAAACGGGGACTGGAAATTACCTTGCAAAAAAAGATCAACGAAGACTGGGAATATGAATTGGGTTATTCCTTTATCAAGACAAAGATTGATAATAACGACGGCAAGGGAATGGTTATCGATCCGGCCAACAGCAGTCCGAACGGCTATCACGGCAGTCTCTCCTATCATCGTGACAAATGGCGCGCCGGGGTGACGTTGACGGCGGGAAGCGGTCGAGACGATACGTACTATGCGGCAGGTTCTTATTTGCGGTGGGACGGCCATGTCAGTTATGAAGCTGGCAAGAATACGACCATTTATATGAATGTTCATAATATCGGCAATGCAGGGTATGATCTGTATCCGCATTATCCGGCGGCAGGGCGGTATTGGCTGGCAGGTGTAAAATATACGTTCTAGGAGGAAAAATAAGATGGGGCATTTAAAAAAAATCCTCTGTATTTCCGTCTGTCTGACCGTTCTTTTGTTTAGCGCCGGTTGCGGTCAGACGGGGCAATCGGCCGAAAAGGGGACCGGAAACGCGTACGCTGCAATTACCGATGATGCCGGACAGACCGTCGTGCTGCAGGAGAAACCGCAGCGTGTCGTCGTTCTGTCGGGATCGCTGCTCCATTTTGCGGCTGCCGTTGACGGCGACGTTGTCGGCAGGGTTTCTCTCAATTCCGATGATACGCTTATTCCAGAAAAGTATAAAGCGGCAGCCGAAGTCGGTCCCGTCTATCAGGTCAGCACGGAGAAGACGGTCGCTTTGCAGCCGGATCTGGTCATTGCCGTTAAAGGCCAACATGACAAGATTGCCGGGGTATTCAAAGCCAACGGTATTCCCGTATTGCTTTTATCGACAAAAAGCTATGATGACGTAAAGCGGAATATGACCTGTATTGCCCGCATTTACGGTAAGGAGAAGGAAGGACAGGAACAGTTGGCGGCTATGGCGGCGAAGATCGACGCTATCTGCGGCAAGGTGGACGGCCACGGCAAAAAGGCGGCTATTCTGCATGCGACGGCCAAAAATGTTACTCTTGAGTTGCCTCGTACGATAGCCGGCAGTACGGCCGAGTTGCTGGGATTCGAGAATATTGCCGCCGCAGCCGCGCAAACGACCGATGGAGACCGTGTTCCCTACAGCATGGAGACGTTGGTTGAAGCGGATCCGGATGTGATTTTTATCACGACGATGGGAAAAGGAAATAATGTGGACGCAAGGCTGCAGCAGTATATCAACGATACGGACGCCTGGCAGAGTCTTTCTGCCGTACGAAAGGGCCGCGTATATGTATTGCCGGAGAACCTCTTCCTCATTAATCCCGGCTTGGATTATCCGCAAGCCCTGGCTTTTATGGCTCATGCCGTCTGGCCTGAGGTGGTTCTGTGAAGTTGCGGGCCGTTACGGTGCTTTTCGTCTTTTCCTGTTTGGCGGCGTCAGGTTTGTTGCTGTCGGTTACACAGGGAGCGGCGAAGATTCCCGCCGATCAGATTTTTTGGTCACTGCTGCACCATACGAACGGCACGGTCGATCAGATTATTTGGAATATTCGCCTGCCCCGGGCCATTACGGGCGCGCTGGTCGGTGTCGATCTGGCTTTGTCCGGGGCCATTTTACAGGCAATCATGCGCAATCCGCTGGCCGATCCGCATCTTATCGGTGTTTCTTCCGGTGCCGGCGCCGCCGGTATTGTCATTATCATTCTATATCCCGCCATGACGGCCTTATTGACTCCCGTCGCTTTTTGCGGCGCCATGACGGCGGCGGTTGTCGTCTATATCCTTGCTTGGCGTCACGGCATACAGCCGCTGCGCATGATTCTGGCAGGCGTTGCCGTATCGGCACTTTTAGGCGCCGTCATTGCCGGTATCCTCATCTTTTTCAGCGACCGCGTTCACGGCGCTTTGGTCTGGATGGTCGGCGGATTGGCTGCCGTCGGTTGGAACGATGTCCTGATCGTCACACCGTACACGGCCGCCGGTCTGGTGCTGGCTCTCCTGGGCGCCCGTTGTCTGAATGTCTTGCAATTGGGAGATGATATGGCCAAGGCCGTCGGCCTTTCCGTCGAATCCGTGCGGCTGTATCTGACCGCCGTCGCCGCACTGCTGGCGGCAGCCGCCGTCAGTGTTGCCGGCCTTCTCGGCTTTGTCGGCCTTATTGTACCTCATATGGCCCGTCTCCTTATCGGCAATGACTATCGTCTGCTTTTGCCGGCGGCGGCCGTCTTGGGCGCTGCCGTCGTGACGCTCAGCGATACGGCGGCCCGCGTCATTGTCGCGCCCGTCGAACTGCCTGTCGGTATCATCATGGCTTGTCTGGGCGCACCGTTTTTTTTGTTTCTCCTGAGGCGTGAATTATGAACAAGGCGGCAGCTGTCAGAGCGAAAAATCTGACATATACGATTGCCGGTAAAAAAATTCTCGACAACATTTCGCTAACTATTGAAGACGGCTCTTTCACCGCCATTATCGGTCCCAACGGCTGCGGTAAGAGCACGCTTTTAAAAGCGTTGTATCGGAATCTTCGCTATACAGGCGGTTCCGTATTTCTTTACGGCAAGGATATCCATACGTATCGACGCCGGGAGATCGGTCGCATGGTAGCCGTCCTGACGCAGTACCACCAAGCGCCGCAAGGCTGCACGACGCGTTCGCTGGTGCGTCTGGGGCGCTTTGCGCGCACGTCGTTTCTGCGCAGTGCCGCCGCCGACGAGCGTGCCGTCGAGGCGGCTTTGCAACGAACCGGCGTGGCCGTCTTGGCCGACCGAATGGTGACAACCCTTTCGGGCGGAGAACAACAGCGCGCCTGGTTGGCGATGACGCTGGCGCAAGAACCGAGAATATTGCTCCTTGACGAGCCGACCACGTATCTGGATATCCGCCACCAGCTGGACGTAATGAAACTGCTGCGTTCATTGCATCGGCAATTGGGACTTACCGTCGTCGTCGTCCTTCATGATCTGAATCAGGCCATGGCCTTTGCCGAAAACGTCGTCGTCATGGCTGAAGGACAAATCCGGGCGGCCGGTACTGCTGCGGCCGTTCTGACGCAGGAACGATTGGAAACCGTTTTTGCAGTAACGCTGGAAGAATATCGTTCAAGAACGGGTCAAACGGCATTGCTGCCGTCATCCCGACAAAAATAACAAGTGTTTTTTAAGGAGTGATCAGTATGTTCAAAAAAAATATGAAAAGGCTTTTCCTGCTTTCCCTGGCAATTACCTCGTTCGGCGCTTTTACGGGCGTGCCGGCTTATGCCGGATATTCGCTGAATACGGAAGTAAAGGACGCTACGCCGGCACTGAAGGAAGCTGCTGCGATCGGCGTGCGCACGTATACCAATGAAGCGATGAAGAATGCCGAAAACAAGGATGCCATTTTAGTCCTCAGTTTCGGTACGACGTATAAGGACAGCCGCGCCGCGAATATTGACCGGACTGTTGCCGCTATTCAGGCGGCTCATCCGGATACGAAGGTCGTTTTGGCCTTCACGTCACATATCATCGTCGATCGTATCAAAGCCCATGAAGGACTGGCTATTCCGACGCCGGAACAGGCCCTGGAACAGCTGAAAGAGGACGGCTATACACGAATCGCCATTACGTCTCTCGATGTCATTCCCGGCATGGAATACGCATATGATACGGCTGTGTATAACCTGTACAAAGAGAATTTCAAAAAAATGACGATCGGCACGCCGATTCTTTATTGGATGGGGCAGGAAGGACAGCGCGATGATTTGCAGGAGTTCGTCGGCGCCTTTTCCACGCAGTTCCCGAAATTGAAAGATGATGAAGCGTTGCTGCTCATGGCACACGGCACCCCTCATCCCGGCAACGCCTATTATTCGGTTGTGCAGGATCGCCTCAACGATGCCGCACTGGGTAATGTCTTCATTTATTCCGTCGAAGGCTGGCCTCATTTGGATACGGTCATTCCGAAGCTCAAGGCCAAAGGTGTCAAGCATGTGGTCCTGATGCCGATGATGATGGTAGCCGGCGATCATGCCAATAATGATATGGCCGGCGCCGAAAGCGATTCGCACAAGAGCGTTTTGGAAAAAGAAGGCTTTACCGTTTCCACGTACATTCACGGTTTAGGTGAAAATGAAGCTGTCCGCAAGATGTTCGTCGAACGGGCCAACGAAGCCTGGCAGGCACTGGAAAAAGACTGATCTGTCCTGTATAATGACAGTACGGGCTGACGAAGAACGTGTCTGCCGAAAATTAACAGAAAGCTGATTGGATATGGTACTGGATTCGTACGCAATAAAACGAGGAAAACGGTTACGGCGCGGTTATACGACGGGGACCTGTGCGGCTGCGGCGGCGCAGGCTGCTGTCGAAATGCTGCTTACCGGCGCCGCAGTTCACGCCGTGAGCCTCACGACGCCGGACGGCACGCGCCTGATCCTGGAACCGGAAGCGATACGAACAGAACCGGAGTCGGTCAGCTGTGCCGTCCGTAAAGACGCCGGTGATGATCCGGATATTACGGACGGCCTTCTTATTTTCGCTTCCGTCAAAAAAACACCGTCAGGTATTACGATTTGCGGCGGCGAAGGGGTCGGCGTCGTGACAAAGGCAGGACTGGCCTGTGCTGTCGGCGAAGCGGCCATCAATCCCGTGCCGCGCCGTATGATCCGCGAAGGCGCGGCGCAGATCGCCGCCCGCTGCGGTTACGGCGGCGGTCTGCAGATCACGATCGCTATTCCCGGCGGTGCGGCAGTTGCCAAAAAGACCTTTAATCCCCGTTTGGGAATTGAAGGCGGTCTTTCCATCCTCGGCACGACAGGTATTGTCGATCCCATGAGTGAAAAGGCTCTGGTCGACACGATCCGAACGGAAATGAATGCGCGCCGTGCCGCCGGAGAACGCCATTGCCTGGCTTTTTTCGGTAATTACGGCGTCGATTTCAGCCGCCATGAGCTCGGTCTCGACGTGACGGGGCGCATTACATGCAGTAATTATGTCGGCGAACTTCTTGATTATGCCGTTTATTGCGGCTTTGCCGATGTTCTGCTTATCGGCCATTTGGGGAAGGTGATCAAATTGGCACAAGGGATCATGAATACCCACTCCCGCTACGGCGACGGCAGAATGACCTTCCTGGCGTTGGCCGCCGTCTTTGCCGGCGCCGATGCGCAAACGGCGCGGGAAATTTACGCGGCGCTGACGACGGACGAGGCGGTCCGCATCTTGCGCGTTCACGGCCTTTTGCCGGCCGTTATGGTGCAGGCCATGGAAAAGATAGAACAGTATCTGTCTGCCCGCGTACAGGGAGAAATCCCCGTCGCTGCCATCGCCTTTTCCAATGAATACGGCGTTCTCGGCAAGACGGCGGGAGCGGACGCGTTGCTGGCCTGTCACCGAAGGAGGTAAGAGAATGAAGGGAAAGCTTTTTTGCATCGGCGTCGGCCCGGGAGATCCGGAGCTTTTGACGTTGAAAGCGGTGAAATACAGTAGACGTTGTCCTGTCTGGGCCGTGCCGCAGGGAAATACGGAAAAGCTGACGGCAAAAAGTATTCTGTTGGACGCGCTGCAAGGTATAGACGGGGTGGAACCGGAGAAGAAGGAAATTATTACGCTGCATTTTCCCATGACTCGTGACCGGGCCGTTCTGGCCGCGGCGCACCGGAAAGGAGCGGCGGCGATCGCGGTTCATCTTGAGGCCGGGCGAGATGTGGCCCTTTTCACCTTGGGTTGCCCGACCGTATACGCGTCCAGTATTTACGTTCACCGCCGTCTGCGCGACGACGGCTACGAAACGGAGATTGTTCCCGGCGTTCCCAGTTTTTGTGCTGCCGCTGCGGCGTTGCAGCAGCCCCTTTGTGAAAAAGAAGAACCTCTCGTGATCTTTCCCGGCGGTCGGGCCGACAGGCAGGCATTGTTGCAGATGCCGGGAAATACGGTGATTATGAAGCCGGCAGGGCAGTTGGCGGCGATCAAAGCGGAACTGACAGCCGCCGGCAAGTTGGCAGGCGCGTCCATGGTCGAACGTTGCGGCTTGCCGGGTGAACGGCGTTATCCGTCTTTGGCCGACGCCGAAGAAAATACCTATTTTTCCGTTATTCTGGTGCATGAGGAGGGAAGAGGATGATTCATTTTGTCGGCGCAGGGCCGGGAGCCGTCGATCTGATCACGGTTCGCGGCAAAATGCTCCTGGAAACGGCGGATCAGATCATTTACGCCGGATCGCTGGTCAATGCGGAACTTCTGCAATATGCAAAAAAGAGATGCCGTATCCTGAACAGCGCTTCCATGACTTTGGAAACGGTTACGGCGGCAATGGCCGAAGGGGAAGAAATGGGCTGGCATACGGTCCGCTTACATACGGGAGACCCGTCCCTTTACGGCGCTATTCGCGAACAAATGGATATTCTTGAAGAAAAAGGCATTGCTTACGATATCGTTCCCGGCGTCAGTTCTTTTGCCGCGGCTGCCGCGGCGGCACGTGCGGAATATACGCTGCCGGGGGTCAGTCAGTCGGTCATCATTACGCGCATGGAAGGGCGGACGCCGGTGCCGGATAAACAGAAGATCGCCGATTACGCCGCTCATCAGGCGACGATGGTCATTTTTCTCAGCAGTTCTCTGTTGGCGGCGCTGACGGCAGAACTGCTGCGCGGCGGCTATGACGCGGAAACGCCGGCAATGATCGTCTACAAGGCTTCGTGGCCGGATGAGAAAGTGCTTCCCTGCACCGTCGCTTCTTTGGCGGAAACGGCGGCGGCGAACGGGATCTGCAAGACGGCGCTGATCTTGGTCGGCCCTTTTTTGCAGGCGGCCTATGAGCGGAGCCGGCTTTACGATCCGACGTTCTCACACGGTTGCCGCATGGCTGTGGCGAAGCCATGAAGGCCGTCGTATTTTCCTTTACCGCCGCCGGCGCCGAACTGAGCCTGCATGTACGTGAATGCTTGCGGAAAAACGGCTTTGCCGTGCAGGTGATGACAGTGGAACGATATGCGGCTGCAGCAAACGGCCTTTTGTCGTTGCGGCCGAATTTGCAGGCTGCAACGGCGACGGCATTTCGTGACGCCCGGGCGCTGGTCTTTATCGGCGCCGTTGGCATCGCCGTACGCGCCGTCGCGCCGTATGTTGCCGATAAACGCCGCGATCCCGCCGTCATCGGTGTCGATGAAAAAGGGCGATTCGTCGTTCCCCTGCTTTCGGGCCACATTGGCGGCGCCAATCGATTGGCGCGGCAGCTTGCCGATTTTTTGGGCGGTACGGCGGTGATTACGACGGCAACGGATGTCAACCGGCTCTTTGCTGTGGATGAATGGGCTGCGCAGCGGGGATTGCAGCTTTTTTCCCTGACGGCGGCAAAACGGTTTGCGGCGGCTTTGTTGGCGGCGCGGCCTGTCGGTTTTTACAGCGATTTTCCCGTTGCCGGTCCATTGCCGGCCGGTGTGAAGTTTGCCGATTCAGGAGCGGTGGGAATGGCGGTTACCTTGAAGAAGTCATGTTATCCTTTTGCCGATACCGTCGTCTTGCGGCCTCGTATCGTTCATCTCGGCATCGGCTGCCGCAGAGGAATTTCTGCCGCGCAGATCCGGCGGCTCGTGCGGCGCGAGCTGCGCCGTTTGGATTTGTCGCCGATGGTCATTGCCGGTATTGCGACACTTGATATCAAGCAGGATGAGGACGGTCTCCTGGCCTTTGCCGCCGAAGCCGGGCTGGCGCTGCGCTTTTATACAGCGGCATCGCTGCGAGCCGTTGACGGCAGTATTTCGCCTTCGTCCTTCGTGGCGCAGACCGTCGGTGTCGACAACGTCTGCGAGCGGGCGGCGTTGCGCAGCAGCGGCGGTACGTTGTTGCTGCCTAAGACTGCCGGCGACGGGGTGACGATGGCGCTGGCAGTGGAAGACTTTGTCGTTTCATTTCCGGAAGATGCGTAAGAAAGGAATGTTATGAAAAACAGAATGTATGTTGTCGGTATCGGTCCCGGGACGAAAGAGGATATGACTTTACGCGCAGCTCGTGCGTTGGCTGACAGTGACGTTATTGTCGGCTATACGACGTATATCGATCTGATTCGCGGCGATTACGGCGATAAGGAATATATCGCCACGCCGATGACGAGTGAAGTGCAGCGGTGCCGACTGGCTGTTGAGGCGGCCGCGTCCGGTAAGAAGGTTGCCCTGATTTCCAGCGGTGATGCCGGCGTTTACGGTATGGCGGGCATCTTGCATGAGGTGGCTGCATCCTATGACGACCTCGAGATTGCCGTCATTCCCGGCGTTACGGCGGCATGCTCAGGGGCGGCTTTGTTGGGAGCGCCGCTGATCCATGATTTTTGCCTCATTTCACTGAGTGACTTGCTGACGCCGTGGGGACAGATCGCCAAACGGCTGGAAGCGGCGGCGCAGGCTGATTTCGTCATTACCCTTTATAATCCGGGCAGTAAAAAAAGAAAAGATTACCTTGCCAGGGCCTGTGCGATTATCGGAAAGTACCGTAGCGGCGAAACTCCGGCGGGGATTGTCCGCAATATCGGCAGAGAAGGAGAGACGGCTCTGTTAAGTACGTTACAAGCCTTGGCCGGAGCAGATGTCGACATGTTTACGACCGTGTTTATCGGCAATAGCCGGACGCAGGTGATTAACGGGCGGATGGTGACGCCGCGGGGGTATCGGTTATGAATCCGACGATCTGGCTTTTGGCCGGAACGACGGAAGGCCGTCAGCTTGCCGAATGGCTTGCCGGTAAAGCGGCGACCGTTTATGTTTCGGCTGCGACGGCTTACGGCGCGTCTCTGCTGCCGCAGGCGGACAACATCAATATACAGGGCGGACGTTTAGATTATGAGGCGATGGCGGCTTTTGCGGAGCAAGTTCATCCCGATATGATCATTGATGCGACGCATCCGTATGCCCTGGTCGTAACGGAAAATATACGCAAGCTCTGTGCGGCGAAACATATTGTCCGTTACCGCATCGTGCGGCCTGCGGAAGAGGAAGACGCCGCTGTCGTCGTGTCGTCCGCCGCTGCCGCCGTACAATGGCTGCGGCAGCGGGAAGGCAACGTTTTTCTGACGACAGGCAGCAAGGATCTGGCGGCGTTTACGCTGTTGCCGCAGTATGCCGAACGCGTTACTGTCCGTATCCTGCCGGTTCAGGATTCGTTGCGGAAGGCTTTGGATCTCGGGTATCATCCTTCCCGCATTATCGCCATGCAGGGACCGTTTTCGGAAGACTTGAACAGGGCCATGTTCCTGCAGTGCAGGGCGACATTCGTCGTCACCAAAGATTCGGGGCGAATCGGCGGTTATGAAGAGAAGGCGGCGGCGGCGGAAAAGGCAGGAGCCAGGCTGCTGGTCATTGGCCGGCAGGCAGAGACAGGTCAACGTACGGAGGACATGATCGCCGTTCTTACCGCGTATTTGCAAAGATAAGAGAGGAGAATCGTTATGCTTCCCATTCATGTGATCGCCATGGGGCCCGGCAACAGAGAGTTGCTGACGGCGGCGGCGGCGCGGGCGTTGTCAACTTGCACGGTAGTGGCAGGCGATCGGCGTCTGCTCGAAGCCGTACCGGATTCCGTGCGTCGGGAGCCGTTGACCAGGCCGTCGGCGCTGCGTGCGTTGGCGGCATCGCTGGATCACGAACACGATGTGTTGGGCATTGTCGTTTCCGGTGATGTCGGCTTCTACAGCCTGGCCAAAGCAATCCGCGATTTTCCGGATTGCACCGTTCAGCGTCATTGCGGTATCAGCAGTCTCGTCTATTTTGCCGCTCAATTAGGCATGTCCTGGGAAGATGTTTATGTCGTCAGCCGTCATGGCCGCAAGCAGGCGCTGGCTCCTGCCGTATTGCAGCATGGCAAGGTTTTTTGCCTTACCGGCGGCATTGATCGGGCCGAGGTGCTGTGCCGCGAACTCTGCGCTGCCGGTTTGGGCGGGCTGCAGGTTTACGTCGGGGAATACTTGTCGTACGACAGGGAACGGATCCGCGCCGGTACGGCGTCGGAATTGGCGGCTCTGCACTTTGACAGCTTGGCGGTTATGATGATTCTCAACGAAGCGCCGGCAGTTGCCGGTAAAGGCGTGCATGGCTTGGATGACCGTCTTTTTTTGCGCGGCGACGTGCCGATGACAAAACAGGAAGTGCGTTCCGTCGCCATTTCCAAGTTGGCTCCCCGTGTTGGCGATACGATTTATGATGTCGGCGCCGGTACCGGTTCCTGTTCCGTCGAATTGGCGTTGCAGGCGCCGTTAGGAAAGGTGTACGCTTTGGAGGTCAAGGCGGCGGCGCTGCAGTTGCTTGAAGCCAATAAGGCGCGTTTCGGCGTGGAAAATATGCATATCGTCAGCGGTGAGGCTTCGGAACATATCGCTGCGCTGCCGCCTTGCGACTGCGCCTTTATTGGCGGTACAAAGGGGCGGTTGGCGGCCATATTGGACCGTATTTACGAAAAAAATGAGCGTTGCCGCGTCGTCATAACGGCGGTCACATTGGAAACGGTAAGCGAAGCAATCACCTATTATAAGGATAAAGACGGCTATCGTTTCGATATCGTCAACCTCTTTGTTGCCGCAGGCAGACAGGCTGCCGCGTATACGATGATGATCGGACAAAATCCGGTTTACATTATGCGCGCCGTCAAGCAAGGCGGCGAATCATGAGCACTGCAGCTGTGCCGCGGCTTTTGCTGGCAGCGCCGCAGAGCGGCAGCGGCAAGACAACAGTTGTTTGTGCCCTGCTTCGTGCTTTGGTCGGGCGCGGCAAACGGGTCGCAGCGTTCAAGAGCGGCCCGGACTACATTGATCCCGCTTTTCACCGCCGTATTACCGGTACGGCTTCGCGGAACCTGGATCTTTTTCTCTTGGGGCGGCATGAAGCCGGGGCCGTTGCTGTACGCCGCATCTTGGCGGAGCATGGCGCTGGCGCCGACATGGCGGTTATCGAAGGGGCAATGGGCTATTACGACGGTATCGGCCTGACGGCGGAGGCATCGGCCTATGACTTGGCTCGCGTTACGGAGACGCCGGTCATTCTCGTTGTGGACGGTAAAGGATCGGCATTATCGCTTGCCGCATCGTTGAAGGGCTTGGCGTCGTTTCGCCATGACAGTTATGTCGCCGGCTTTATCGTCAATCATGTCAAGCCGTCGGTATACGCGTACTATCGGGAACGTTGGGAGCAGGAGAGCGGTCTTTGCAGTTGCGGCTATCTGCCGCCTTTGCCGGAATGCCGTCTCGAGAACCGTCATTTAGGATTAGTAGGCGCCGCCGAAGTTGCGACTATAGACGAGATTATCGCCAGACTGGGCCGAGTTGCCGGTGAGACGTTAGACCTGGAGCGCCTGTGCCGTTTGGCGGAACAGGCGCCGGCTGTTGCCGTTGAGCCCCTTACCCTTTCGCCCGTCGGTTCGGTTCGCGTAGCCGTAGCGAGGGATGAAGCCTTCTGCTTTTATTATGACGACGTCTTCGACTTGCTGCGCCGTTTGGGAGCGGAACTCGTCTTTTTCAGCCCCCTTCACGATGCGGCGTTGCCGGACTGCGAGGCCCTGTATCTGGGCGGCGGCTATCCGGAACTGCATGCTTCGGCGCTGAGCGGCAATGCGTCTATGCGTCGTTCCATTAGGGACGCCTTGGGCAAGGGGCTGCCGTGTTTTGCCGAATGCGGCGGCTATATGTATCTCCAACAGGGATTCGGAGAAGGGACGGCCTTCACTCCCTGGGTTGGCGCTATCCCGACGGAATGTACGCTGACAGACAAGCTGCGCCATTTCGGCTATATCGAATTGACGGCGCAGGAAGATACGCTTCTTTGCCGAAAAGGAGAAACGATTACAGCTCACGAATTTCACTATTCTGCAAGCGACAGTGACGGCACCGCTTTTACGGCGGTGAAAGCCTCCGGCAAGGGGAGTTGGCCCGCCTATTACAGCTGCGGCAATCTTCTGGCCGGGTATCCCCATCTGCATCTGTACAGCCGGCCGCAGTGGGCGGCGCGGTTTTTGCGGAAAGCCTTAGCGTGGAAAAAAGAAAGGATAGGAATGTCATGGAAATAGAACATGTGTTGCCTCAGGACATAGAACGGCGCAGCATGGAGATCATCGATGAAGAACTGGGCGAAATTACGATTGCGCCGGAAAAGCTGGCTGTCGTCAAGCGCGTCATTCATACGAGTGCCGATTTTGAATACGCCAGAACGCTCCGTTTCAGCGGCGGCGCTGTAGCAAGCGGCTTGGCGGCACTACAGCAGGGATGCACCATCGTGACCGATACGAACATGGCCTGTACCGGTATCAACCAGGGCGCGTTGCATACGCTGGGGTGTCGCAAGGTCTGCTTTATGGCCGACGTCGACGTTGCCGCCGCTGCTAAAGCGGCCGGTACGACGCGGGCAGCGGCGGCGATGCGAAAAGCGGCGGCGTTGGCAGGCCCGTTGATCGTTGCCGTCGGCAACGCGCCGACAGCGCTTTTCAGTCTGGCCGAGCTCATCGACAGCGGCGCCGTCGCACCGGCCTTGGTGATCGCCGTGCCTGTCGGGTTCGTCAACGTCGTGCAGGCCAAGGAACGGATCATGGCTTGCAGCGTGCCGTATATTACCGCAGTAGGCCGTAAAGGCGGCAGCAATATTGCCGCCGCAATTTGCAACGCCTTGCTTTACACGCTGACCGGAGGTCGCCGGCCATGATGATACAACAAGCCGTCTTGCATGTGCTCGATTTCCATACGAATGCCTGTATCCTTTCACAAAAGCCGCTCGATTTCACGAATGAGACCGTTTATGAGTATGTCGATAAACAGGTGAGTCGCGTTCTCCACGATCCGTCCCGGCAAACGGGCGTGTTTTATGCGACAAGCCATTATCAGGAACTGTTGCAGCGTTATTTGGCGGGCACTGCCGATTTTGCCGAAGTCGCTTCGGAGACGGCGAAAAAACTGTACGATATCCTGTCTCTATGGGATGAACCGATATCGTTGGATCTGCTTTTCGTCGCCTTTCGGGATGATCATGAAGAAAACCGGATCGGCATCTTTCTGCTGGAAAACAAAACGGCCTATACCCATCAGATTCTCGACGACGAAGGCAGCGTTTACAGCAAACTGATCAAGCATTATGCCATCTTGCCGAATACGACGCAGAAAGTCGACGCCTATGCGATTGTCGGACTGCATGACCTGTCCGTAACCTTTGTTGACAAAAAGCGCCGCGTCAACGGTGAAGAACTGCTGATTTTGCCGGAGCGGCTGCTTCAATGCACAGCCGTCATTTCCGGCAAAGAGGCTGTGCAGAAAGCCAATAAGATAGCTCTTGCCGTTGCCGATGAATTCGGCGCCGACCCGATTAGGGTATTATCCAAGGCCAAGCAATACGTTGCCGCCAATGCCGAATTGCCTGATGAATTTTCGCCGAGAGAAATGGGAACGTGTGTCTTTGCCGACAGTCCGCCTTTGCAGGAAGCTTTTTCGGAACAGGCGGCAGCGGCCGGCCTGCCTGAAACGGTTGCAGTGGAAGAAGAATACGCCCGCAAAACCGGTACGATGCACAAGATCAAAACCGATACGGGTATTGAAATCACCTTTCCGTCAGCATATATTGAAAATACGGAATTTATTCAATTTATCACGAACCCTGACGGCACCCTGTCGATTGAGTTGAAGAAAATCGCCAAAATCATGAATAAATAATACGAAGCAGCCTTGCGGGAAAGGCTGCTTTTGCATATACTGATTGGCGGAAGTCTGCAGTAGGCCTGAAAAGATAAGATATCGTTTCAAGCTTTATCAGCGTTTTAAATAAGTGTGTATCTGGCGCTATTGAGCCTATTGAAGCGGTTCTTTATGGTAAGACGGTGGGTCCGCCAATTGTTAAAACAGCGTCTTGAGGCATCTGCAGGCGCATAGTTTGTTGTGTCTTCCTATGATATAATAGATCAATAAGTATACTACATGGAGGACAGCGTGAGTACATTATCCGTTTTAATTTTGACCAAAAATGAAGAAGAAAATATGACGGCTGTCATTGGTAGTGCGCGACAGTGTACGAGTGATATTATCGTAGTCGATGCAGGCAGTACGGATGGCACGGTTGCTATGGCTAAAGCCTGCGGCGCCCGTGTCATCTATCATGAGTGGGAAAATGATTTTGCCAAACAACGAAATATTGCAAGAGACAGTTCAACTGCAGATTGGATCTTATATTTGGATGCAGATGAACGAATAGATGTGAAGCTTGCTGAAGAAATACGGCAGGTAGTAGAGGCAGATGATCAGAGCAAACAATATGGCATGAAACGTAAGTCTGTGGCTTTCGGCAAAAAGTTTACTTACGGAGTGTTGTATCCGGATACGGTCATGCGGTTGTTCCCGCGGCAATCTGTTGTATGGGTCAATAAAGTGCATGAGCGGCCGGACTGTGTTTTGACGGCAAAAATCTTATCCGGATACATGGAACACCATACGTACAAAAATTGGCAACAGTGGGAGAAAAAACTTTGTCTTTATACGACGGCTTGGGCTGAAAATGCCTTTGAAAATGGTAAAACGATCAGTAAGAGCGGAATATTGGGGCATGCTTTGGGCGGTTTTTTCAAAATGTTTATGTTAAGGCGAGGATTTCTGGACGGTTGGATGGGAACGTATATGTGTTTTAACCATTTCTTTTACGAACTGTTAAAATATTTAAAATTATATGAATTGAACCATGAAAAGGAAAATAGAGGCATTATCGACAAAACTGAAAACAGCGATCAGGGCGATGCATAATGTCAATGACAGTAGCTGGTTAAGCAGTAATGTTGTACTATCGTGTTGGAATTTATACCATATTCGGAACTGGGAGTAAAAATATGCGTGTAGCTATTTTGGAAACGGTTAAAACTAATGGAGGATTTGAGCAGGAATTTGACCGCTTAATTATTGATGAGCTTAAATGTCAAGGACACGAACCTCTCCTGCTGTTACCGGAAAACAGCAGTTTATCTGTAGATTTCGATGTGCCCATAGAATACTTGCAAGGCGGCAGTATCATATCGTATGAAGGGGCGGGAAAATTAAAAAAAAGATGGCTTTCTTTACAACGGGAAGCTCGTCGTATCCGTTGGTTTAATTCTGCATATGAAAGAGCGGCCCGCAGAGAGTTTGACGCTATTATATTGACGACGGCGACGTATCGATATTTACGGTCACTTCATAAGAGTAAGTTGAAAGAGAGTCCTATACCGGTTATTTTTATTTTTTTGGGTGTCAATCCGCAAGAAAAACCGAAATTTTTAGTACAAGCCGAACGGTGTAAGGACTATAAAAATATTCGTTTAAAGGTAACTTCATTAAGAAACGATTTTTTGCAGGACAATGTTTCTAATGTGGAGGTTATTCAACCGCCCGTTCTTCGCCCTGCAGGAGTGTCCGCAGCTTCTCATTTAACCTATCGGGAACCGATTCGTATCGGTTTTTTTGGACATTACCGGCAAGGTGAAAAAAATATTGACAAGATTATTCAGGCATTTGTTCAGGCCGAATTGGACGGGCTGGCGCATCTTGTCGTTCAACTTGCACCTACGGAGAGTGCAGATATTGCTTCTGCCTCAGCCATTATGAAGAAATATGATAACGAGGCCAATGTGTCATTTATCAAAGGCAAGTTATATGGAAAAGAGTGGTATGACGCGTTGTCAGCGGTTGATGTTCTCTTTTTGCCGTATCAAGATAAGCGATACGTATACAATTGGAGTGCCGTTTATTTTAATGCAATGGCGTTGTGTAAGCCTGTTTTGACGACTGCCGTGTTAAATCCCGAAGTATTGGCCCGCTATAAAATAGGCGAAGCAGTTCAATTGGATGATTTGCGGGTATTATCTGAACAAATACATGAATTTATTTATACATATCGAGAAAAACTGCCAATTTATGAAGCCAATCTGTTTAACGTCAATCAGGAATTTAGCGCAGCTAATTTTTTAAAGGCCCTTTTAAAGTAGCACGGATAGACAGCAACGCCGGGTTTTATCCATAAGAACATACGTGGCCGTGCGTAATTTAAATGCGGAAGAGAGGGGGCGTCTGTTATTTGTGATTTTATTAAGTGTTTTATCGGTATAATAAACGAATTAAGGCAGTGTAAGCTAAAAATGAAATTATTGTCAGTTGTTATGTGGTTATAAGGTGGTACATAGAAAATGGCAGCACAGAATGACGGATCATTTTTGGTCTCGGTTATTGTTCCTGTGTATAACGTGGAACCGTACATAAAAAAATGTATTGAAAGCATTCGGAATCAAACTTATGATAATTTGGAAATTATCCTGATTGATGACGGATCTACCGATAACAGCGGTAAAATATGCGATATGTATCAGATGGATACTCGTATTAAAGTTATTCATCAAAAGAATCAGGGTGTCAGTCGAGCAAGGAATACCGGCCTTGATCAAATGAGCGGAGATTATGTTTTATTCGTGGACAGCGATGATTATATCCATAAGGACTTAGTGTTCCATTGTATCGAAGCGGTGAAAAAATATAATGCAGATATCGTTACTTTTAACTCATTTACGATTAAAAATGGGAAAGAAACGATGCAGTCATTACAGAAACATTTGCTTCAAAACAGGGACACGTATTATCAGGCGATCCTTGAAGACAGCATTCCTTGTTATGTTTGGAATAAATTTTATAAAAGTGAATTGTGGCAGGATACACGCATGGCAGGCAATACTGATTTTGAAGATTTACTTGTCATGCCGTTCGTTATCAAGAAGGTCAAGAGCGTTTATTTGTTAGATGAAGCGTTATATTACTATAATGGCGATAATAATGGGTCCATCACACATAACATTAGTCCTAAGTCGAAATACGGATTGTTTAAATCTTTTGAGACCAGGATTCCTTTGTCCATAGAAAACGGCATGAAAGAATATAGCATTTATTGCAGATATCGGGCTATTCGAAGCGCTGTCGGCGGTATTGGACTGAATTTTGCCAATCCTTTATTAACTATGGATCAGCGGCAGGATATGTTGAATTACTTAGCTGCTGAAGAAAAAAAGGCTGACAGACCGAGAGTGGGATTAAAATATGAACTCTTATTTTATGGGGCCTTACACGCGCCGTGGATTTCCAGATTTTATGGTAAGTCCATGTATGGTATACAACGCTTGAAAAAGTTGTTTTCATCTTAATGGCAGAAAAGGGAAAGACGATTAGCCTTTCACAATAGGTTTTCATATTGACTGTTTTGCCGAAACATGATACTCTATATTAGTCTTTAGATGGAGCGGTATCGAAGTGGTCATAACGGGGCTGACTCGAAATCAGTTAGGCCGAAAGGTCTCGTGGGTTCGAATCCCACCCGCTCCGCCATGCAACTAATCGCACAGAAGAGCTTTATCGGCTTTTCTGTGCGACCTTTTTATTTGTGAAATACTGTTGCAATGGTTTTTCATCTTCGCCCGGTGCGGTTGCCGCCACTTGCCGGGTGTAGGAATAAAGCGTTCCAAGATAATGCTTTTGCAGCCTGATCTCAATACTTTCGTAATCGCATTGGCGTAAGCACTCACTGATGTGGGTGTTTTTTCGCATTTGAGGAGCGTTTGCCGTCGCTGTTCCGTTTTCTTTATCGGTTTTTTATAATGTAAAAAATAATTATGCAGAAATGCGGCTCATGGCCTGGTTGTCGGGTTGGGGTGTAAAGTTTTTTTCCGTACCGTGCAAAGGCGTTGTGATTACCCGTATCGGCGATTATACTAATACAAGAAGCGTGTATTTTCGGTGCAGGGAAAAGGGGTGTATCCGTGTTTGAGCAATTGGTGTTGTCGGTGCAGCAGGATATCAAGTTGTTTATCTTCTTTCCGATCTTATGTGCCATTTTCCGGTATTTGTTTATCAAAATATATAGCCCGTATAAGGTGCTCAATGGAAAAGGGACGATAGTCCGGCGTTGTTTTCGGTATGGGTTCTGGTGGGGCATGACGTACAATGCATATGCTTTTTTGATTCCCTTTTTGTGTATAACGGTGCCGTCACTTTTTTTCCCGCAAGTGGGGAGAGCTGGCGACAGCTTGCGTCTGAGTATGGGATGCATTTATGCAGTTGTCTTGTATATCGCGTTTGTCGGCAAACTCATTTTTTATCGTCATTTCCATGATATTTATAATCATAACCTGCCCTTGGTCAGACATGCGGAAAAGCATAATTTGTTGGATATCTTTTTTCACCAGGACCATGGCGCGTTTCTCTTGTTCAGTCTGATTCCGTACAGTGTTGCCGCCGCTTACGGCATTCATTCTTTTCTGCTCCTGCCGAGTTTTTCGTATGCGTCATTTTCGTCTTTACCGGTTGCGTATCTGTTCAATACGGGCATACTCGGCGCTCTTGTCCTAGGGTTCTTCTTCTTCAAATGGGGCGGCACCTTGAATCCGCGGAAAAAGAAAACGTGGGCGACGATGCCGGGGATTGTAAAAAAGGAACTCTTTTTTGCCAACGCCGCGGCCGATGATCTGCTTATTTTGGAACGCGTGTTTGCCCGCTCGGCAGAGGGGCGCAGGAACGAATCGGATGCGGAAGCGTTGGCGGTTATCCGGACGGTGGCGGTAAGCGAGCCGGCTGAAACGGATAAAAACCCGTTGTATTCTTTCAAGCGCGTGTCGAAGGGGGCGCGTATAAAAAAACCGTCGCATATTTTTTTGTTTGTCGGCGAGAGCTATTTGCAGCAGCTGTTTGATCCCGCATATGATTGTCTGCATGTCGTCAGCGGCGGCAAACGGTTTCGGGAAGATGAAGATACCTTATCGTTTGCCAACGCCTTATCGGCAGGGTTGGTGTCTCGTCCGTCTATCGTCAGTCTGATGTCCGGCATTTTCGACATGGGTTTGGAGCTGAACGAGCTGAAAAGTTTCTGGAACGGTACGGTTCCGACGTCCTTGCCGCTGCAGTTGAAGAAGCTGGGATATCGGACAGCCTATTGGTACGGCGGCAGTCTGAAATCCGGTAATTTTGATCGCTTTGCGCCGGCTTGCGGCTTCGATCGGGCATTGACGGCCGTTGAGTTCTGTGCGCCCGATGCGCCGCGGACCTGGGTAGGTGTTTATGATAATGTTTTCCTTAAAAGAACAGCCGAGCTTATTGAGGGCAGTTCCTTCTCCGCTCCTGAATTCCATTTCATCTACACAACGTCGTATCATGCGCCCTTTAAGATTGATGTAAAACGGTACGGCTATCAGCTGGATGAAGTCATGCCGGAGGCGCCGCAGGATGTCAAGCGTGATTCAGATATACAGCGAAATATGAGCGCTCTCTGGTTTGCGGACCATGCAATCGGCAAATTCATTGAACGGATGCGCCGTCTCTTTCCGGACAGTTTGTTTATTCTGACCGGCGATCACGCCATTAATTTGGATATGTTCAGTAAAACGTCCCTCATTAATCGGGCTGTCAGCTTCCGGGAGCAGCATTGTCCCGTATTGATGATCAATCACTGCGAACTGACGAAGGATATGTTTGCCGGCAATACGATTGCCAGTCATATGAATATTATGCCGACGATTATGGAATTGATTGCACCCAAGGGATTTGCCTATTATTCGCTGTTGCCGGCGCTGACGGAGAAGATAGATCATATCGTTTCGCCGTATCATTGGCTGCGCAGGGATGCGATCGGATCCTATGACCATGATTTTTACCAGCCGCTGGGGAAAGAACATTGCGAAGGGGAATTGCTGCAAGGTGACATTCCGTACAAGGAAGAACAGTTGGCCTTCAAAAGCCTTACCCGCTATATGGTACGCCATCCCGAACTGCTGCGGCCTGTTCAGGATTTGTTGCAGTAGCCATTGGGGAGAAGGAGCGGCTCTTCCGGAAAAGGGCTTGGCATAAATTGACTTTTCGCCCGTTCTTTGCTATGATAAACGCAATATCGGCGATGCAGGAAAGGGAGTAGGCGCAAGAGCAGCGAGATAAGGACGGTGAGAGCTTATCGCATAGTGCTGAAAGGCGTTCCGAAGGCCGGAGTCGGAAGTTTCTCCGTGAAATGTGTATGGCTCATGAATTAAGCGGGTCTTTTGACCAATCGGGGTGGAACCGCGGGTGTAAGCTCGTCCCTGTAACAGGACATGTTACAGGGACTTTTTTTGTATTTCAGGAGGGAAAACAGATGAATTTTCAGGAAATGATCTTTGCATTGAAGAAATTTTGGTCTTCCCAAGGCTGCATCATTCAGGAACCGTATGATGTGGAAAAGGGCGCCGGTACGATGAATCCGGCTACATTCTTGCGTACCTTGGGGCCGGAACCGTGGCATGTCGCCTACGTAGAGCCGTCACGGCGCCCGGCAGACGGACGGTACGGCGATAATCCGAACCGCCTTTATCAGCATCATCAGTTCCAGGTTATCTGCAAGCCTTCACCGTACAATATTCAGGAGTTGTATTTGCAGAGCCTGGAAGAACTCGGCATCAATCCGCAGGAGCATGATATCCGTTTCGTTGAAGACAACTGGGAATCGCCGACCCTCGGCGCCTGGGGACTCGGTTGGGAAGTATGGCTTGACGGCATGGAAATCACGCAATTCACGTACTTCCAACAAGTCGGCGGTATTGATGTCAAGCCTGTGTCTTCAGAAATTACCTACGGCATGGAACGACTGGCCATGTATATCCAGGGCGTAGATAACGTCTATGACCTGGAGTGGACGACGGGCGTAACGTACGGTGATATTTTCCACCAAAATGAAGTGGAGCAGTCGACGTATGCCTTTACCTTGAGCGATTCGAAATTGCTGTTTCATCTATTTGATCTCTATGAAGCGGAAGCCATGCGGGTTATTCAGGCCGGTTTCGTCATTCCGGCGTATGATTACGTCCTGAAATGTTCGCATACCTTCAATCTCTTGGATGCCGGCGGCGCTATCAGCGTCAGCGAGCGCGCCGCGTTTATCGGTCGTGTCCGCAATATGGCCCGGGCCTGTGCGAAGACGTATTTGGAGCAGCGTGAGAAATTGGGATTCCCGATGTTGAAGGAGGATAAATAAATGAGCAGAGATTTATTACTGGAAATCGGCACGGAAGAAATACCGGCTCATTATATGCCGAGCCTGTTGAGACAGGTGAAGGAATTGGCGGCAGCGAAGTTCAAGGAAGCCCATATCAGCCATGAAGCGATCAGAGTGCTCGGCACACCGCGCCGTGTAGCTTTGCTGATAGCCGGTGTCGCGGAAAAACAGGCCGACGTTTCGGCCAGAAATAAAGGGCCGTCCGTCAAGATCGCTTTTGATGGCGAAGGAAAGCCGACAAAGGCGGCTGCAGGTTTTGCTCGCGGGCAGCAAGTCGATGTTGCCGATCTGATCGTCGAAGACGGCTACGTTTTTGCCGATGTGACGACTGTCGGCGCCGCGACGGCGAGCCTTTTGCCGGCAATGATGAAAGAGCTCGTCCTGTCCTTATCTTTTCCGAAGAGCATGATATGGGGAAATCAGGATGTTCGTTTCGTTCGCCCCCTGCGCTGGTTCGTAGGTCTTTTCGGCAGCGACGTCATTCCTTTTTCGCTGGCCGGCGTTCAGGCAGGCAAGGTCAGCCGCGGTCATCGCTTCTTGGGGACAGGGGATTTTACCGTTTCTTCCATGCGTGAATATGAACGGGTAACGAAGGAACATTTTCTCATCGTCGACCCGGAAGAGCGGAAAGCGATGATTCTCAAAGGGCTGCAAGAACTGGCGGAAGAAAAGGGCGGTAGGGTCATGATAGATGAAGAGCTGCTGGAAGAGGTCGTTTATCTCGTCGAGTACCCGACAGTCCTCTGCGGCGCTTTTGACAAAGAATTTCTGGCGTTGCCGGAAGCTGCCATCATCACGCCGATGAAGGATCATCAGCGTTATTTTCCGATGCGCGACGGGGACGGCAAGCTCATGAATCTTTTCCTGACCGTACGCAACGGCGATGCCGCGTATTTGGAAACGGTCCGGCGCGGTAATGAACGCGTACTGCGGGCCCGGCTCGACGACGCCAAATTTTTCTTTGAAGAAGATAAAAAGAAAAAATTGGCCGACCGTATTGACGATTTGCAGAAAATCGTTTTCCAAGACGGCTTGGGAACGCTTCGTGATAAAGCCGAACGCCTGGCGGCCATTACGGTATTCTTGAAGGATAAGTTGGATTTGCCCGTCGATAACCGCGATTTGCAGCGTCTTTCTTTATTGGCGAAGACCGATTTATTGACGCAGATGGTTATGGAATTTACGGAATTGCAGGGCGTCATGGGGAAGGAGTATGCGCTTCTTGACGGAGAAAAGGCGGCTGTAGCCGAAGCGATTAACGAACAGTATTTGCCGCGCTTCGCCGGAGACGGGCTGCCGCAGACGATAATGGGAAAAATTCTCGTCGTTGCCGATAAATTCGATACCATTACCGGTTCGTTCAGCCTGGGCCTGGTTCCGACGGGATCGCAGGACCCCTTTGCCTTGCGCCGGCAGACGATCGGCATTCTGAATATCCTGATGGAAGCGGACTGGAATTTGAATTGTACGGAAGTTTTCGCGTACATCCTGGAGCTTTTGCATGTCGCTTTTAACGATCGGGAAGCCGTCATGGGTCAGCTTAACGAATATTTTGCTCTTCGTCTGAAAAATATTTTACAAGATCAGGGGTTTGATTACCGCATTATTGATTGCGTTTTACAATCTGACACACTGAATGCGGCCGCGGCTGCCAAGCGCGCGGCGGCATTGGCAGCCGCCGGCGTTATGGAACAGACGGAATTGCTGCAAGCCTATACTCGCGTTGGCAATATGGTCAAAGATGCCGACGATACGGCTGTCGATCCCTCCTTATTTGAAAGTAAGGAAGAAACGGCGCTTTTCGCTGCCTGCCAAGCCATGTCCGGCCGTTTGTCGCAAGCCTACTCGACATGTGATTATACGGCGGCCGTCGCCATTTTGTCCGAAGGTGTCGAACCGATCAACGCCTTCCTTGACAACGTTTTGGTCATGCATGAAAAGGAATCGGTCAAAAGGAATCGGCTGCACTTGCTGACCGCCGTTTTTGCGTTGATCAGGCCGCTGGGAAATATTAAAAAATTATTGTAAAAGGAGCGTGATTGTCATGTTGAATGGAAAAAAACTTGCCTTGCTCGTCGCCTTTTTTGCACTGCTGACAGGGATTACCGTTTTTGCCGAATCTCCCGGTTTTGCCGTTGGCGACGCCGCCGGCGACAATGCCGTTGAAGTCTATATGAGCAGCGACAGCAACTATTATACGTATTTCAATAAGACGTACGGATATTCGCTGGAAGTGCCGAAGACGGCTACGCAGATGGAATCCACGACGTACGGAGACGGCGCTTATTTTCAGGATCCTGCCGATACGGTGACGATTTTTGTCTACGGAGCCGTAAACCGGCTGAATTTTACTGTCGATGAGTTATATACGATGGATATGGGGATCAACGGTTCTCCCGCATTGACGACGAATACACGGACCGGCGACTCCTTTACTGTGTCCTGGAATAAGGACGGGAAGTCGTATTACCATGTGTTCAGCTACAATAAGAAGAGCAATACGTATGCGGCCTTTTCCGTCATTTACCAGACGAGCCAGGAAGCGCAGTACCGGCCTGTTCTGCAGCATATGACCGAAACCTTTGTGCCGGCAGGAGCCGTCGAACCGAAGTCTCTGTAAAATTTTACTTACGACTTGCCAAACAAATTTCTTTTGTGATATACTCTATACGTTAATTTAGGCACTCCTCTGTCTGCAAGACGATGGCCGGTATGGAGACGGACCACGGAAGGCATGAATGTCTTATAGGAGGAAAAAGAAAATGAATATCATCAGCGTACTTGAACAGGAACAACTTCGCAGCGACATTCCCGACTTCCGCCCCGGTGATACCGTAAAGGTACACGTAAAGGTTGTCGAAGGCAACCGGGAACGTATTCAGGTCTTTGAAGGCGTCGTCATCGGCCGCCAGAACGGTGGCGTTCGGGAAACCTTCACCGTTCGCCGGCTTTCTTACGGTGTCGGTGTTGAACGTACTTTCTTGGTGCACTCTCCCCGACTGGCAAAGATCGAAGTTTCCCGCCGCGGTATTGTCCGCCGCGCAAAGCTGCATTATCTGCGCGGACTTACAGGCAAGGCTGCCCGGATTCGCGAACGTCGCTAAGAATGGCAGGGACGCAGGCAAGGATCGGAAATTTTCCGATCCTTGTTTTTTTTATGCAGGCGTTGTCCTTTGCGAAGAAGGAGCGCGGCAGTCTTGCAATCTTTATTTTACGGGATGCTTATGCTATAATATATTGACATATATAAGTGTCCATTTTTATTATGAGGTGATGACATTGATGAAACACGATATCTTCGTTACGGGGCACAGAAGCCCTGATACAGATTCCATTTGCTCTTCGCTGGCAATGGCCAAATTGAAGCAGCTCCAAGGCTTTGACGCCGTAGCCGTCCGCGCCGGTGAACCGAACAAGGAATCGCTTTTCGCCTTGCAGTATTTTCACGTGGAATTGCAGCCGTTGGTTACGGATTTTTATGTAAAGGTCGGCGACGCCGTTTATACCGATATGGCGGCGCTGCCTGTCAGCGCCAGTCTGAAGGATGCCGCCAACTGGTTCCGCGGCCACGCTGCGGATATACTTCCCGTATCGGACGGCGGCAAGTTTGTCGGCGTTGTTGACCGCGCCGCCTTGGCTGAAGAATTTATTAAGACCGTACGCGGCGAAGAACTCAGTACGATTAAGGCCTTGGCTCACGATCCGGCGCTTTCTTTCGCCGTCGGCGATAACGGCCACGACGTACCTGCCGAAGGGACATATCCCGTAACGGATGACGGTAAGTATGTGGGCTTGGTTTGCGCCGAAGCGGTAGCCAAGGTGAAGAAGCAGAAGGTATTTCTCGTCGATCACAATGAAAAAAAGCAGATCATCGACGGCATTGACGAAGCTGAAATCATCGGCGTTCTCGATCATCATCGCATCGGCGGCACCTTAGCGACGGCCGGTCCGATCTTTATCCTTTTCAAGCCCGTCGGCTGTTCGGCGACTATTGTAACGGAACAGTATGAAGCGGCGCATATTGCCATTCCCAAGGCTATCGCCGGACTGTTGCTTTCGGCGATCATTTCCGATACCGTTTTGTTCCGTTCGCCTACCTGCACGGAAGAGGATAAACAGGCGGCCTGTAAGTTGGCGGAGATCGCCGGTGTCGATATCGAGACATACGGCATGGAAATGCTCAAGGCCGGCGCGAATGTTTCCGATTTGACGCCGGATCAGATCGCTCATAACGATATGAAGGAATTCAACGGCAACGGGAAGACTTTTACGGTATCGCAGGTGCAGGTCATGGATACGACGGACTTGCTGGCTCAGAAAAAAGTCCTTCTCAGCGCGCTGGAAAAAATGCGCGCCGAAAAGAATTATGTCGCATCCTTCCTGATGATCACGAGCATTATCGACGAATCGACGAATCTGATTTTTGCCGGCAACATGGATGATATCGTAGCCAAGGCTTTTGCTGCCGACGTCCTTGATAAGGAAGTATTCCTGCCGCAGGTCATGAGCCGTAAGAAGCAGGTTATTCCGCCGATCCTTTCGGCAATGTAAATGTTGCGCTTTTATCAAGGCCCTCATCATGCGGTGTGGGCCCTTTTCTTCTGTATAGACGTAAGGAGCTTGTATGAACCCCATTTTTGCAACCTTAAACGACAGGCAGCTTGAGGCCGTGCGGCATACGGAAGGGCCGCTGTTGATTACGGCCGGCGCCGGATCGGGAAAGACGAAGGTCCTGACCTGCCGTATTGCTCACTTATTGGAAAAAGGTGCGGCGCCGTATCAGATTCTGGCGATTACCTTTACTAACAAGGCCGCAAAGGAAATGCGTGAGCGTGTGCAGCATCTCGTCGGTACGACGGCGGAAAAAATCTGGCTCAGCACCTTTCATTCTTTTTGTGCCAAATTGCTTCGCTTTGAAATCGACGGCTTCAGCGGATACACGCGCAATTTTTCGATTTACGACAGCGCCGATCAACTGACGCTCATCAAGGACTGCCTGAAAACAATGAATCTTGACGATAAGCAATTTCCACCGCGCTCCGTTCTGGGGACGATTTCAAGTGCCAAGAATGTGCTTTGGACGGCTGCGGAATATGCCGAACGGGCCGGCGATTTTTACGAGCAGAAGGTCGCCGAGGCGTACGCCTTATATGAGAAGAAACTGAAGGAAAACAACGCCCTTGATTTTGACGATCTTTTGCTGACAGCCGTCAAGTTGTTGCAGGAAAGACGGGAAATACGAGAAAAGTACCAAGACCGTTTTCACTATGTTTTGGTTGATGAATATCAGGATACGAACAAGGCGCAATATATGCTGACGAAGATGTTGGCTGCCAAGTGGCGGAATATTTGCGTCGTCGGCGACGCGGATCAGAGTATTTATGCCTGGCGCGGCGCCGATATTCAGAACATTATCGACTTCATGGGCGACTACCCCGATGGCACGACGATCAAACTGGAACAGAATTACCGCTCGACGCAGACGATTTTGAATGCGGCTAATGCGGTTATCGAAAATAACGAAGAACGGCCGAAGAAAGTCTTGTGGACCGAAAATGCCGCAGGCGGCAAGATTATCCATTACGCGGCGCAGACAGAGCATGATGAAGCGGATTACATTGCCGGCGTGATGTATAATCGTCACGAGATCAGTCGCGAGCCCTACGGTGATATGGCCGTTCTTTTCCGTACGAACTCCCAGTCCCGCGTCTTGGAAGAAAAGCTTATCCGTTACGGCGTGCCCTATACGATGGTGGGCGGCACGAAGTTCTACGACCGCAAGGAAATTAAAGATGTATTGGCTTATTTGCGTCTGCTTTACAATCCGGAGGACAGTTTGAGCTTGATCCGTATCATCAACGTGCCGAAACGGAATATCGGAGCGGCGACGCTGGAGCATTTGACCGACTTTGCCGAAGCGAGACGAGTCTCTCTCTTTGAGGCGCTTTCGTCGGAAGAGAATCTGCCTGTTACGAAGCGTGCCAAGGCGGCGCTGGAAGATTTTACCGTGACGATTTTTGACTTGCTCAGCCATGTGGCAGAATGGGATCTGTTGACGCTGATCGAGCACGTTATCGCCGATACGGGCTACGGCGCCATGCTCGATCAGGATGCGGCTCATGATCCGCAAGGTGAAAGCCGTAAAGACAATGTCGGCGAATTTCTTTCCGTTGCGAAGGATTACATGGATACGAATGAAGGCGGCAGTTTGCAGGATTTTCTGGAAAATATCGCATTGGTCAGCGATGTTGACGATTTTGAAAGCAACGATTCCAAGGTTACGCTGATGACGCTTCATGCCGCTAAGGGACTGGAGTTTCCCGTCGTTTTTCTCGCCGGCCTGGATGAGGGGCTCTTTCCGCATAGCCGCACCTTGCTGGATACGGCGCAGATTGAAGAAGAACGGCGTCTGGCTTATGTCGGCATTACGCGGGCGGAACGTCAGCTGTATGTGACCAATGCGGCGACGCGGACGATGTACGGCCGCGTCGCCGCGTATTTGCCGAGCCGCTTCCTGGGGGAAATTCCCGACGGGTTAATCGAAGAATTTCATCGCCGCGCCGCCTTGCCATCGCAGCGTGAAGGGGCCGTACCGGGGAAGCAGCGCCTTTCGATTTTGACAAAACCGGTGACGACGTCGCTGCCGAAAAGCCGCGCTGTCGATTCTTCGTGGCAGAAAGGGGACCGGGTTCGCCATAAGGTTTGGGGGACCGGCACGGTTTTGGATGTTATCGGCGAAGGGGCGGGAATGCAGATGAGGATACAATTTCCTACGCAGGGGATACGTCAGATCGTCGTTAAATATGCACCCCTTGAAAAACTATAGGGACGGAGGTACGGTATGACTGATAAGGAAATGGCGCAACGCCTCAAGGAACTGCGTGAGACCATCGATTTTTACGGCTATCAATATTATACGCTCGACAAGCCGACAATTACCGATTATGAATATGATATGCTCTATCGGGAACTGGAGAATATTGAAAAAGCGCATCCCGAATGGATCACCGCCGATTCTCCGACGCAACGTGTAGGTCATAAGATCGCCGGCGGATTTGAAAAATACACACACGATCGGCCGATGCTCAGCTTGGGAGATGTGTTCAACGATGCCGAACTGATGGATTTCGACCGCCGCGTGCGGCAGGATCTTGACGGTGAAGCGCCGGAATATGTCGTCGAGCTGAAGATCGACGGTCTCGCCGTCAACTTGATTTATGAAGACGGCAGCTTTATTCGCGGCGTTACACGAGGTGACGGTACTGTCGGCGAAGATATTACGAATAACATCAGGACAATTCGAACGGTTCCGCTGCATATCGACAACGCGCCGCCTCATATGGAAGTGCGCGGCGAGGTCTATATGCCCGTCCGCGCTTTTGAGGCTTTGAACGAACAGCGGCGCGAAGATGAGCTTGAACCATTTGCCAATCCCCGTAACGCCGCCGCCGGTTCGCTGCGCCAGTTGGACCCGCAGATCACGGCACAGCGCAAGCTTGCCTTTTTCGCCTACGCCGTCGGCGGAACGATAGGAATGGCGATCGGGAGTCAGCAGGAACTGTTGCAACGCCTGCGTGATTTCCGTTTTCACGTTAATCCCGAATCGGCCGTTTTCACGAATATGACAGGCGTCATCGACTTTATCCATACGTGGGATGAGGGGCGCTGTACGTTGCCTTATGCGACAGACGGCATGGTCGTCAAGGTTAATTCCTTCGCCCAGCAGAAACGGCTCGGCAACACTGTTAAAATTCCGCGTTGGGCGATTGCTTATAAGTTTCCGCCGGAGCAGGCCAGGACGAAGGTGCTCGGAATTTCTCTTTCCCTCGGCCGTACCGGCGTCCTGACGCCGGCTGCTGATTTGGCGCCGGTTCGCTTGGCCGGAACGACGGTTAAACGGGCGACGCTTCATAACGAAGACTATATTCGCGATAAGGATATTCGCGTCGGCGACACGGTCATTATCCAGAAGGCCGGCGAGATTATTCCTGAAGTCGTCCGTTCGCTGCCGCAAGAGCGAACGGGGCGGGAAACGCCTTTTTGCATGCCTGCGGTCTGTCCGAGTTGCGGCAGTCCTGTCGTACGTCGTGACGGGGAAGCGGCGACACGTTGCACTAATCCGGCGTGTCCCGCCGTGCTCTGCGAACAGTTTGCCCATTTTGTCAGCCGTGATGCCATGAATATCGACGGCCTCGGTACGGCCAGCGTTCGGCAGCTTGTCGAGAGGCAGCTGCTTCATTCCGTAGCCGATATTTATTCGTTGACGCATGCTGAATTGCTGGGGCTTGAGGGGTTTGCCGAAAAATCGGCGCAAAATCTTCTCCAGGCTATTGAAAAGAGCAAGAACGTCGGGTTGGCGCGGCTCCTGTTCGCGCTGGGGATCCGCTTCGTCGGCGCGAAAGCGGGACGGATATTGGCCGAACATTTCGGTTCCATGGAAGCGCTGGCGGCGGCGGAGTTGACGGAGCTGACGGCTATCAAAGAGATCGGGCCGCGCATTGCCGAGTCGGTCGTCGCGTATTTGCGTGAACCGAAGAACCGGGAGCTTATTCGCGCGCTGCAAGAACGCGGCGTCGATTTAACGGCGGAGAAACGGGAACTGATCAACGCCTCGTTTGACGGAGAGGTTGTCGTTCTGACAGGCAAGCTGGAACTCATGGGACGAAAAGAAGCACAAGATGCAATCGAACGGCGCGGCGGCAAATGTACCGCTGCAGTGACGAAGAAGACGACGTTGGTTATTGCCGGCGCCGAACCGGGCAGTAAGTATGAAAAGGCCAAATCGTTGGGAACTCACATCATTACGGAGCGGGAATTTGCGGAATGGCTGGAGCGCGGATAGCATTTCTCAAAAAAAAAGAAAAATGATATAATTATACGTTGTGAACTACTGTGCTGGTAATTACATTTTCAATAAGGAGTGTCGCTATGAAGGTTAGTGCCGAAGAAATCAAAAAGATCGCACTGTTGTCTCGATTGGAAGTGCAAGACGAAGACCTGGAATCTGTCGGCAAGCAATTGAATGATATTTTGACGTACATGGAGCTTATCGGTCAAGTTGATATCAGTGATGTCGAACCGACGGCTCACGCCGTTTCCATGTTTAACGTTATGCGCGAAGATGTGCCGCAGCCTTCCATGTCCAACGAAGATGCGTTGCAGAATGCGCCGGAACGGGAAGACGGCTACTTCAAGGTTCCGAAAGTGATACAAGACTGAGGAGGGGTACTGTGGAAGCATTGACGATCCATGCACTGCATGAAAAATTGATCAAAGGCGAGATTTCAGCCTGTGAGCTGACGGCCAAGTATCTGGCGCATAAGGATGTTGTCGAACCGCAAGTCAAGGCGTTTTTATCGGATAACAGGGAAGGTGCGGCGGCAGCGGCCGCCGTTGTTGACCGGAAGCTGGCCGCCCATGAAGAGATTGCCGATCTGGCCGGTATTCCCGGCGCTATTAAGGATAATATCTGCATCAAGGGCGAACAGGCGACGTGCGCCTCGAAAATACTGGAAAACTTCAGGTCGCCTTATCATGCGACGGTTATTGATAAGTTGCGCGCCCTCGATTACGTCAGTCTCGGCAAGACGAATATGGACGAATTCGCCATGGGCAGTTCAACGGAAAACTCCGCGTTTCAAGTGACTGCCAATCCGTGGAACAGGGATTGCGTGCCCGGCGGCTCTTCCGGCGGTTCCGCCGCCGCCGTTGCTTCCGGCGCCGCCGTTTGGAGTCTCGGCTCCGATACGGGAGGCTCGGTTCGTCAGCCGGCTGCATATTGCGGTCTTGTCGGGTTGAAACCGACGTACGGCCTTGTCTCTCGTTTCGGACTTATCGCCTTTGCGTCATCCCTTGATCAAATCGGGCCGTTGACGAATGATGTGGAAGACTGCGCGATCGTCCTTAATGCGATTGCTGGTCACGACGTCAAGGATTCGACATCGATTCGGCAGGAAAAAAAGGATTATAAAAAAGCGCTTGTCCGTGATGTGAAGGGCATGAAAATCGGGATTCCGGAAGAATTTTTTGCCGAAGGGCTTGATGACGGCTGCCGCAAGTCTCTGAATGAAGCGATTGAAACGTATAGGAAGCTCGGCGCTGAAATCATCGGCGTGAAAATGCCTCATATGAAATACGGGTTGGCGGCCTATTATATTATCGCTCCCGCCGAAGCCAGCTCCAATCTCGGCCGCTATGATGGTGTCGGGTTCGGTCTGCGCGTACGGGGCAAGGATATTGTCGATATGTACAAAAAGACGCGTTCACAGGGATTCGGACCTGAAGTGCAGCGCCGTATTCTTTTGGGTACGTATGTGCTCAGCGCCGGTTATTACGATGCCTACTATCTGCGGGCCATGAAGGTGCGTACACTCGTCAAAGCGGATTATGACAAGGCCTTGGAAACTTGCGATATCCTTTTGACGCCTACGACGCCGGACACGGCATTCAAAATCGGCCAAAACAGCGATAACCCGTTGGCCATGTATCTCGGTGACGTTTGTACGGTCACCTTGAACCTGGCTGGTTTGCCGGGAATTAGCTTACCTTGCGGCTATAAGGACGGCATGCCTGTAGGCATGCAGCTCATCGGCAGAGCCCTTGATGAAGAAACGCTGCTGCGCGCTGCGTACACCTTTGAACAGGAACGTACGGATTTACGGAAACCGTTGCCAATGGGGGAGGTTAAATTCTGATGAAATATGAATCTGTCATCGGCTTGGAAGTGCATACCGAGTTAAAAACCAAAACAAAGATTTTTTGCGGCTGTAGCACGGAATTCGGAGCCGAACCGAATACCCATGTCTGCCCTGTCTGCCTGGGACTGCCGGGCTGCTTGCCGGTGCTTAATAAAGAAGTCGTGCATTTTGCCATTAAAGTGGGATTGGCACTGCATTGCGATATCTTGGCTTACAACAAGTTCGATCGCAAAAATTATTACTATCCCGACTTGCCGAAAAATTTTCAGACGTCGCAGTTCGACTTGCCGATTTGCCTGAACGGCTATGTCGATATTGAAGTCGGCGGTAAACAACGTCGTATCCATTTGACGCGCATTCACATGGAAGAGGATGCGGGAAAACTCGTGCACAGCGGCGCGACGATCGGTACCTCCGATTCATCCAATGTCGATTACAATCGTACCGGCGTGCCGCTGCTGGAAATTGTGTCGGAGCCGGATATACGCAGCGGCGAAGAAGCAAAAGCCTATCTGGAAAAGCTCCGCTCTATTCTGCAATATTTGGAAGTATCGGATTGCCGTATGGAAGAAGGCAGTATGCGTTGCGACGCCAATATTTCCGTTCGCCCCGTCGGTACGGATACGTTGGGCACAAAAGCGGAAATCAAGAACATCAACTCCTTTACGGGTGTACAGAAGGGGATCGAATACGAAGCTGTCCGTCAGGCTCAGCTTCTTGAAGAAGGCGGCAGGATTGTACAGGAAACGCGTGGTTGGGACGAAAATAAGGGCGTGACGATCAGTCAGCGTGTTAAGGAAGAATCCAATGATTACCGCTATTTTCCCGAGCCCGATCTGATTCCGTTGCAAATTTCGCCGGAATGGATCGAAGAGGTCCGCAAAGAACTCCCGGAAATGCCGGACGCACGCCGTCGACGTTTCATCGATACGTTGAATTTAACCGAATACGATGCGGGGTTATTGACGTTGGAAAAGGCTACGGCAGATTATTTTGAAGCCGTAGTAGATGCCGGCAGCGACCCCAAGGCGGCCGCCAATTGGCTGCTCGGTGAATTTGCCAAGAAACTGAATGATGAGGGGCTGTCCGCTAAAGATGCGCCTGTCTCTCCGGAAAATTTGGCGGAACTGATCGGTTTAATCGCCAAGGGGACTATTTCCGGTAAGATTGCGAAGAAGGTCTTGCCTGAAATGTGGGTTTCCGGCAAGTCCGCCGGTAAGGTCGTTGAAGAACAGGGACTGGTGCAAATCAGCGATACGGGTGAACTGGAAGAAATCGTAAAAACGGTTGTCTCTGCGAATCCGCAGTCCGTAGAGGATTATCGGGCAGGCAAGAAAAAGGCGATCGGGTTCTTGGTGGGACAAATTATGAAAGAAACGAAGGGGCGCGCAAATCCGGCGGCTGTAAATGAATTGCTGATTACAATTTTAGAAGCATAAATATGCGAAGAAAACAGGCTCGATCTTACATCGGGCCTGTTTTTTATGCAATCTGTAAATGACTTTTTGTAATTATAAAAATAGTTTTAAAACATAAATAAGAAAGAATATTATAAATAATATTATGAATTGCAGATAAAATTATTAATAAGTTAAATACATGTGCACTTTAGGAAAGAGAAAAGGCAGTCCAATCTAAAATAAGTATGACTAATAGGTATTAATACAATTTACAGCACTTACTATACAAGGTATAATAATAACAAGTTCTTACTGCGGCACTGCTTGTATGTTCTTTATGAAAATCGAAAGTAAATGCTTGATATTAGGGATTGTTTTGATGGTCAGTTTTGTTATGCAAAAAAAATGAATAGGGAGGGTTGAGTTGACGGGAAATTATGTATAACAGATTGTGTCAGTGAAATCAATGCAGGTAATAGGAGATCAGGTTTTCATTTTCGGAACTACAGCGCGTTGCATGTAATTTTTTGTGTTGTCTCTTTTTTTTTGTTGGAGGGAAAGGTGAATTTAATATGACCGTATTTTTGGCCGTGCTACCCCTTTTGTGGCTGATTATAGCCTTGTCCATTTTGAAAGTGCCTGCTTGGAAGGCTTGTATGGCTGCTGCTCTTATTTCTTTTATTGTTGCTGTCCTGCCGCTGGAAGCCTACAATAAGGTTCCCGGAATTATGCTTTCCGGTGCGGTGGAAGGTGTCGCTTTAGCCGTTTGGCCTATTTTATTGGTTATTACGGCCGCTATTTTTACATATAATCTCGTTGTTCATACGAAGGCGATGGAAACGATCAAAACCATCCTCACCTCTGTCAGCCCGGATATGCGCGTTCTTTCTTTGCTCCTGGCATGGGGGTTTGGCGCTTTCATGGAAGGCATGGCCGGCTTCGGTACGGCTGTTGCCATTCCTGCCGCTATGATGGTCGGCCTTGGTTTCCACCCGCTTAAATCCATTCTAGCCTGTTTGGTCGCCAATTCTGTACCGACGACGTTTGGCTCTATCGCCATTCCTACGACTACATTGGCTATGTTGACCGGTCTTGATTCCGCCGCGCTTGGTCAATTCATTTCTATTCAGCTCTTTATCTTGAATATCGTTACGCCTTTCTTTGTTGTCGCCATTATGGGCGGCGGCTTCAAGGCCCTTAAAGGTGTATTCTTAACGACGTTAATTTCCGGCCTTGCCCTGGCTGTTCCCGAATTGGCGATTAACATGGCAGCTGGTCCCGAGCTCTCTGTTATCGTTCCGTCTCTGATCATTATGGGGGCTGTTGCGATTTGTGCAAAAATCTTTAAAACCGACAATCCGAAATACAAGGTTGAAGCGGATGTTCGCCAGGTTTCCAGTCACGAAGCTATTATTGCGGCAATGCCCTTTATCTTGATTTTTGTTCTTCTGATCATTACGTCTAAGTTGGTACCGGCCATTAACGTACCGCTCAGTTCGATTAAAACGTCTGTTCCTATTTACATGGGTGCCGGTGCTAAGCCGTATACGTTTGTTTGGATTGCTACGCCGGGGATTATGATTTTCCTTTCCGCTTTCATTGGCGGCGCCATTCAAAAGGCCGGGTTCGGTGAAATGTTGGGCGTATTGGGAAATACGTTCAAAGGTTTAAAATTTACGTATATTACAATTATATCCGTCGTTGTAACGGCTAAACTCATGACCTACAGCGGCATGACAGCCAACATCGCCGATGCGCTCGTTGTAGCTACCGGTTCGCTTTATCCTGCCTTTGCTCCGCTTGTCGGTGCGTTAGGTGCATTCATTACCGGTTCCGGAACAAACGCCAACGTTCTTTTCGGGCCCTTGCAGACTGCTGCGGCAGGCCAGATGGAAGCCGGCAACAACAGTTTGGCTCTTTGGTTAGCGGCCACCAATTCTGCCGGTGCCGGCATCGGCAAGATGTTCTCCCCGCAATCCATCGCTATCGGTATCGGTGCCGTTGCGCCTGCTTTGGAAGCGTATCTTTCTACGAATAACGTAGAAAAGGCAAAGGCTGATGAGTTGCGTTTAAGCATTGAGCCCAGCTCTATCATGCGAAATGTGGCAGTTTACTTTATTCTCTTCATCGTTGCAGCCGGTGTCATGGCGTATATTGGTAAGGGAATCTTTGTCGGCTAAGCGTATCAATGTAGAACTTAGCTTATCTTATGTGGAATATGAGACAGCCGCGCTAAATCCGAGATTTAGCGCGGCTGTTTTTTTTGTTTTGGAAAAGAGTTAATGCTCCGTGATTGAATTCGAAAATTGTCGATGAAAGCCTTTGACGAGGAAACGTAGTTTTATTGTTTGATAATATGATGCCGTTCAGATCGGACTGCAAACTGTCATTATTGATACAGACAATACTTCGCTATGATAAAAATACAATTAATAATGTCTTAAAATCATAATAAAACTAAGGATAAAGAGTTAAGAAAATAAATTTTGTTAAGTTTAAGAATTATTAGTGTTGTTGGCAGTAAATTTTAACGTGTTAATGGGATATAAAGTAAAGCTGTTTTGTTTCGGGTTTAAATTAATTTTACAATGAGAAATCATAAAAAAATATCGACTTATTATCATAGTTGCAGTATAATATGAAAGGATGATAATTTAGCATGATGAATATTCGATATTGACAACAAGTGTATATTTTACGCAAATTATCATTTCGAATTCATCGGAAAGGAGAGGGCAGTGTTATCGTAACCGTTCATTTTATTTGTAAAGGAGTTGAATTTTATGAGTGAGGAAAAGACGCAAGTTGTTCATGAGGATTTAAATCGCGGGTTGCAGGAGCGGCATATTCAATTGATCGCTTTAGGCGGGGCCATTGGCGTCGGTCTGTTTTTGGGTTCGGCTTCAGCTATTGAAAAGGCGGGTCCCGGTGTCGTTGCTGCGTATATTATCGCCGGTATTGCCGTTTTTTTCGTCATGCGGGCCATGGGAGAAATTACTGTTGAATATCCTGTCTCCGGGTCGTTCAGTGCTCATGCCTATCAATTCTTAAATCCTTTGGCCGGTTATATTTCGGGATGGAATTACTGGTATGTATGGGTCGTTACGTGTATGGCGGAAATTACGGCTGTTGGCGTTTATGTTCATTTATGGCTTCCTGACCTGCCGCAGTGGATATCCTGCTTATGTGCGTTGGCGCTAATGACTTGTGCCAATTTGATTTCTGTTAAAGCATATGGGGAATTTGAGTTCTGGTTCGCACTGATTAAGATTATTACTATTATCTTCCTCATTTTGACAGGTTGCGGCATGATTTTCTTCGGCCTTGGCAATGACGGCGTAGCTGTGGGCATTTCCAATTTGGTGTCACACGGCGGTTTCTTCCCCCATGGCTTTGGCGGTGTGTTCGATACGTTACTGATGGTACTGTTCGCTTATGTCGGGATTGAAGTTATCGGTGTCACGGCAGGCGAAGCTCGAAATCCGGAAAAGACATTGTCTGCAGCCATTGACAAAGTTTTGTATCGAATTTTGTTGTTCTACGTCTTAGCGTTACTCGTCATTATGTCCATTTATCCTTGGGATCAGCTGGGACATCAAGGCAGCCCCTTCGTCATGGTTTTTGAAAAGCTCGGTATCAGCGGTGCGGCAAATATTATTAACTTTGTCGTTATTACAGCCGCGCTATCTTCGTGCAACTCCGGTATTTACAGTACTGGACGTATGTTGTACAACCTCTCTCTCCAAGGTACGGCGCCGAAGGCTTTCAGTGTCGTAAACAGCAATAAAGTGCCGTATCGCTGCATCGGCATTTCCGTATTCTTCATGCTGATCGGTGTAGCCCTCAACTATTTCTTGCCTGCATCGGTCTTCGAAATCGTTACGGCTGTCAGTGCTTTTGCCTGCATGGTTACGTGGATGATGATTCTGTTTTGCCAGATGAGTTATCGTAAAGGCCTGAGTGAAGAAGAAAGAGCCCATATTAAATATAAGATGCCTTTTTCGCCTTTTTCAAACTACTTAACCTTTGCCTTCTTCGTCATCGTTATCGTTTCCGCTTGCTTTAACGGCAATACTTTTGTCGGGGTCATCGCTACGGCAGTCTGGATCGCAGCCTTGATTATCGTGTACTACGCTCTTGGGTTTAACAAAAAACTGCAGAGAGTTGAATTTGCCCGTTATCAGGGTGATGATGCGGATCCTTCAAATCATTGATCATCAACAGAAGAAGATAGTCACTGATTAAACTGTTAAACAGATATAATTGGTATCGGGACATCTGTTATTTAACAGGTGTCCCGTTTTTTTAAGAAGGAAGATGAATGGTATGGACGTTAAGGAATTGACAATGAATTATTCGCGTCGTCCCGTATGGGCGCAGATCGATCTGGATGCGGCTGCCGGCAATATGAGACAGCTGCGCGAACTGGTAGGCAAGGATATCTTAATTACGGCTGTCGTCAAAGCCAATTCGTACGGACACGGTTCGGTGGAGCTTTCCAAAACGTTTTTGAAAAACGGAGCGGATAGACTGGCTGTAGCTTGCTTGGATGAAGCGGTGGAGCTCAGGCATGCCGGTATTTCCGCCAAGATGTTGGTATTGGGTCATACGGCGCCGGAACGGGCGGAAGAATTGATTCAATACGGCGTTGACGTTGCCGTATTTCATTTTGATGACGCGAAACTGATTTCCGATATGGCTGTGAAACTGAATCGTCCGGCCAGTATTCATATCGCTACGGATACGGGGATGGGGCGAATCGGCTATAGACCTTCAGAAGAAAGCATTGCCGAAATTAAAAAAATAGCAGCCTTGCCGTCACTCATTTTAGAAGGCATCTTTACCCACTTCTGCGTTTCCGATATGAAGGACAAAACGTTTACACAGGAACAATTTAAGCGGTTTTCGTGGTTTTGTAATCGGCTGCGGGAAGAAGGCGTTGCTGTTAATGTGCGGCATTGTTGCAGCAGCGCGGCCACGATGGAATTGCCTGATATGCGTTGTGATATGGTGCGTCCGGGAATTGTACAATACGGCTATGACCCGTCTGATGAGGTTCGCATCGGCGCGTTGGACATTAAACCGGTCATGTCGCTGCATTGCTGTATCAGCCATATAAAAATTATCGAAGCCGGTGATACGGTCAGTTACGGACGGCATTTTACAGCCCAGGGGCCGACAAAGATTGCAACGTTGCCAATCGGATATGCCGACGGATACCCGAGATTGTTGTCCAATAAAACGGATGTGATCGTACACGGCAAACGGGTTCCTCAAGTGGGAAATATCTGTATGGATCAATGCATGATCGATGTTTCCTCCATTCCTGACGTCCAGATCGGAGACGAGGTCGTTCTTTTTGGGTCGCAAGGGGAAGCCGCCATTACGATTGAAGAGATTGCCGCTAAGGTGGGAACTATTGTTCATGAAATAACCTGCAATATCAATCGACGCGTGCCGCGTGTCTATGTTCAGGGAGGAAAGGTAGTTAACAGAGTAGAATATCTCTTTCCGTGAGTGGGCGTAAGATTTTTACACGAAGATCATGGCATGAACAAAAAATGTTGGCGTATCGAGAACGGCATTGTTCTTGATACGCCAATGCGTTTTATAGGCTTAAAGGAGCGAGTCGTTCTTGCTGCCGGCGAGTTTTTTTGTATCGAAGGTAAGTGAGTACCGTTTTCAACGGGGGAACATGCCTAGCTATGAGCAAATCGTCATTTCCGAATATTTTATGAATTTACGTAAGAGCTGTTCAGTTACATTAACATAAGAACTGCTTATAAAGACGAGCCAAGCATAAAGAGGCGTAGGCTAATTGTCAATCTTTTTTCTTTTCCATCGGAAAAAATCTTTCATCAGTTGGGCGCATTCTTCTTTTCGGATGTCCGTCGTTATTTCGGCACGATGATTGAGTGCGGGGCTGTCGGCGATTGCGAAAACAGAACGGCAACCGCCGCCTTTGCTGTCGGGGCAGCCATATACGACGCGATCAATACGGCTGTTGACAATGGCGCCGGCACACATGGGGCACGGCTCTACCGTCACATAAAGCGTGCATCCTGTCAAGCGCCACCGATGCAGTTGACGGCAGGCTTTTTCGATGGCGAGAAGTTCGGCATGAGCCGTTGCGGACGGTAAGCTTTCCCGTAGATTATAAGCGGCGGCGATCACTTTTTTCTGATAAATGATGACGGCGCCAATGGGAATTTCTCCCAAATCAAATGCTTTCTTGGCCTCTGCCAGGGCTTTTCCCATATAGAATTCATCTTTTGTCATACCGGTTGTTGATTCTCCCTCCGTTTCGTGGTATTTTATCAAGAGCGTTACGATTATTCTACAGGACCTGCGTCGTTTAGGCAATGAGAATGTATCAATAATACGGGAGGATAAAGATGGATTCGTTATGGTGGCAAATCTTTGATATTTTGGGGACGTTGGCTTTTTCGTTGTCAGGAACACTTGTGGCCATTTCCAGGCGGATGGATATCTTTGGCGTTTTTGTTTTGGCTGCGGCAACAGCGATTGGCGGCGGGATTATGCGGGATATTATTTTAGGGAATTTTCCGCCTATTGCCTTCCAGAAAGATATATATTTTGCCATTATCATTTTCACGATTGCCCTTACCAGTATAGGTATCCGTTATTTTGATACCAGGCTCCGCCAGAATGTAATGCATTATTCGCTGCTGTTTTATTTGCTTTGTGATGCTGTCGGATTGGGCTCTTTTACGGTAACGGGAACTCTCATGGGGTGCTATTACTTTCCTGATCACTGGATGTTTGATATTACTTTCGGGACGTTGACCGCCGTTGGCGGCGGCGTAGTCCGCGATGTGTTGGCAGGACGCGTGTCCAAATTATTTAAACACGATATTTATGCGACCGCTTCTATTGCCGGGGCGATAGCTTTGCAGTTTTCCTATGTTTGCCTGGAGCAATCGGCCGTATCCTCCGCATTCCTGGGGTTTATTATTACCGTTACTATCCGCATGTTGGCCATATCCTTTAAGTTCAACTTGCCGCGTGTGAAAAAGAAACGAAACAGCCAATTTTTTTAATGTATATGGCATCGTTTTTTTCGTCAGAACGTCGTGTTGCGGTATACAAAGATAGAGAGCTATACGGTGAGTCTGTCGCAGCCGTATTCAAACGCATGGCAGCTAATGTGTTGAAGGAAAGGCGGAACGAAAGGCAACTTGTAAATGACGGAGAAACGAGACAGGCGGAAAAAGCGTTTCTCTGCCCCGGTTCGAATCATGTTCTTGTCTTTCTGCCGGCGTAAAATCCTTTTCAGCCATTTTTCTTATAGGCGCCGGGTAAATCGTTGTCGATAGATGGACGGTAGCTCCTTTTTTGTGGTATGCTGTTTACGGAAAGGAATGCTTTTCGCATAAGGCGTTTTAGCGCTGCCTCGCAGTGGATTTTGTACATCCGAATACAGCAGTTCCGAGAATAACCTTGCCGATATGCTGAGGCGGACGGCAGTAAGGTAAACTGCCTGCTTATTAGAGAAATATGTGATGTTAGGCTTTGAAAGAGATGATATCATGCATCTCTTCGGAGGTGAAAGATTGAATTCAGTACATAAGTTTATCAGTTGCGCCGTTATGTCCGTTCTTTTGTCAGTAGGTCCCGTGGCCTGCAGTAAGACGATTCTCTATGTGCCGCAGGACAACCGTCCCGTCGATTACGCTTATACCGTTTCCACGGCGACCGATGCCGGGTATACGGTGATCACGCCGCCGGAAAAATATCTTTCCGGAGCGAATTTTCAGGGCTCGCCTGAAGACTTGCTGAATTGGGTAAATACCCATGCAGGCGAAGCCGACGCGATGGTCCTGTCGATCGACTCGTTGGTTTACGGCGGACTGGTCGATTCGCGAAAGCATAATTTGTCGATGGCGGTCCTTGAAAGCCGGTTGAAGGCGGTAGAAGCGATACATGAACGGTACGGGTCTGTGCCCATATATGCCTTCAGCACGGTCATGCGCAGCCCCTGGGCCGGCGGCAAAGGCGTTGAGCCAGATTATTATCTAAAGTTCGGCAGCGATATTTATGAGTTGGCAGGTTTGCAAAACAAGCTCGATGAAGAAGGGCTGAATCCGGAAGAGAGAAGCAATTGGTTTGCCATCATGCGGCGTGTGCCGTTGGAATATTTGCAGGACTGGTTTAATCGCCGCAATAAAAATATGGCGATTAATCATCGGCTCATTGAGGACGCGAAAAAAGGCGTGTTTGCATACTACAGTCTCGGGCACGATGACAACTCCGCCCATACGCAGTCTTCGTTGGAAGCGAAATATCTGGAGATGGCGGGGAAAGAAGTGCCCAAGAAGGTTTTCGGTTCCTTCCCGGGAGCCGATCAACTGGGGTTGCTCCTGATCACGCGGGCCAATAACGATTTTAATCAGTATCATCCGAAAGTTGCCGTTATTTACCCTCTCGGCGGGGCCGAAAAGACTGTTCCCAGCTATGACGGGCAGGCGATCGGTAAGACGATTGCCGCTCATATTGAGGCCGTCGGCGGTACGCTTACGACAACGGGGCGGCCTGATCTGCTGCTGGCTGTCAATACACCGCTGACGACATCGACAGGAGAATCGGCAAGTTTTGAGAATTTCCCGATTATGTTGGAATCTACGAAAGCGTTCCTTCAGCAAATAGAGAGCGCCGTTGCCGATAATATTCCGGTCAGCCTCGTCGATATGGCTTTTTCCAACGGTTCCGACAATACCCTGGTCTACGGCTTGTACAAGGATAAAATGCTGTATCGATTGGCCGGCTATAACGGCTGGAACACGGCCAGCAATTCCGTCGGTTACGGCTTGTCACAGGGGATTCTGGCACGCTATATGACGCCGGAGCGCAACGCCCAGATGCTGACGACACAATATTTGGACAATTGGGCCTATCAGGCCAATGTCCGCGACTATACGACACGAATGAAACAGAAGATCGAAGGCAATCAGATCCGGCGGTATTATCCGACCGTTATGGGCGAGCTGCAGAGCTTGACGCAGATGCAGGTACAGCGATATGCCGAAGATTACCTGGGCGTTGATCCCAGGACGATTCAGGTGACATTTCCCTGGAATCGATTGTTTGAAGTGTATGTAGATGTTCACGATCAACCGGATGTCGTCTTGGAAGCGCAGCAGCGGCAGCGCATGCGGCAGCGCGAATTGAACCGTCTTCAGGAGAATTACAATAATGCCGTTAAGGCGATCGAGGCAGCCAAGAAGCAGGCTGCCGAAGCACAGTTGAAGCAGGGGCAGGCGGGAACTGCTCCCGTAAAGATCAACCCTCAGCTGGAAGCGCAGCTGGAACAGGCGAGGCAGGCGGCATTGGCGAAATATGAGGAAGAAAAACAGGCCCAAGCCGTATTGGATGCGGAAGAAGCGGCGCAGCACAGCCGTACGTGGCAAACAAACTGAAGCTGTTTTTATGATGACCTGTAACGCTTATGATATGAAGCTGTAACATCTTTTGTGTATAGTAATAGGCATCAAAGGAAAAGGAGTTGAGTATCATGAGAGGAATTCAAAACATAGAAAGAAAGTTTTCCGCCACACTGTTGGCCGGTGCCGCCGTTGCCGTTTTGGCAGCCGTGCCGTTTACATCTTCTTTTGCCGCCGATACGGATAACCGGCCGGCGCCGCCTATGATGGGAGCGCCGCGAGAAAATATGGCGCATCAGGTCGATAAGGATAAACATATTGACGATATGGTCACGGCAGGAAAGCTGACGAGTGAACAAGGGGAGAAGCTGAAGGCGGCGTTGAAAGAATTTTCGGCAAAACAGCGCAGTGAACGGAAAGCGTTTTTTGATTCTTTGCCGAATAAGACGGGGATTTCCGAAAGCACGCTGAAAGAAGTGTTCAGACCGCGGCATGGGCGTGGCCACGATAATCCCAAGGCGGCTATGGACAAATTGGTTGAACAGGGAAAAATAACGCAACAGGAAGCGGAGGCGTTGAACGCATTCTTCACGAAGCGTGCGGAAAATATGTCGGCGCGGACGGATACCGATGACAGAAATCGCCCCGATCCGCAGCAATTCTTGGCTGACATGTCGGCGTCAACAGGAATCTCCTCGGAACGTCTTAATGAAATCAGAGAGCTGATGCGTCCTCAGCACAGCGATAAAAATTCATGATCTGGAAGCCTGTAAAAGAAGGGCGCTGAGCCTTTTCTTTTACAGGCTTTTCTTGTATAATGAAGAAATGGATATTAAACAAAAAGATGATGTAGCGCATGTGGAGCAAAAAAAAGACGCTGAAAACCAAATAGGCAGTGAAGGATCGAAACCCTTGAAAAAGAAACTATTTCTACAAGGGCTTTTTTGCGTGTGCGCCTGTTGTATTTTCCTTTTAGGAACCAGTTGTTTCGTGCCGACTTTCTGGCTGCCTGATAGGGAAGCGTATGTCCAGGTCCGGGAGCAGATGACGGCGGCGGATATTGCCGCCGAGCTTCATGATGAGGAATTGATTGTCAGTCCTACTTGGTTTCGGTTTATCGTTACCGCAACAGGACAGGGGCAGGCGCTTAAACAAGGGGAATATACGATCCGGTCTCATATGAGTCTGTACGAAATTATCTCGAAGCTGGAAAGCGGCAAATCAGAAGCGGCGCGCCTGGTCATTCCCGAAGGCTATACGGCGCGGCAGATAGCAAAAGAGGTTGACCGGCTGGGGATCATTTCGGAAGCTGACTTTCTTGCCGCCGCAAACCGGTCGGACCATCTTTATGCGTATATGGAGGGAAATCGTCAGGTCAGCGTCAAAACGGAAGGATTCCTTTTTCCCGACACCTATTTCATTCATAATTCGGATACGGCCGATGATCTCGTCAAAATGATGCTCGATAATTTTGATAAACATTTGACGCAGGAAATGAAAAAGGGGATCGCCGATAAGGGGATGTCCATCTATCAATTCGTCACCTTAGCCTCGTTGGTTGAAAAAGAGGCTAAATTCGATGATGACCGGCTGCTGATCGCCTCAGTATTTCAAAACCGGCTTCAAGCGCAAATGAAGCTGCAGTCCGATGCCAGCGTTTCCTATGCCACAGGTACTCATAAATCCGCCTATGATCTGGATGAAATTGAATACGATTCACCGTACAATACGTATCTGCATGCAGGACTGCCGCCGGGGCCGATCGGCAATCCCGGTGAAAAGAGTATGGAAAGTATCTTGAAAGCGCCGGAGACGAGTTATATGTATTTTGTTGCCGACGCACAGGGGCATAACTATTTTGCCATGACCTATGAAGATCATATGAAAAATGTTCACCAATATATGCCATGAAACGATTGCTGAAGGAAATGGAAACCTATGCCGCAGCCAACGCCATCCCCATCCTGCGTACTGCCGAGGTGGAGTTGTTGCGGCGGATTACGGCTTCGGCTGCGCCGCGTCGGGTCTTGGAAATCGGCACCGCCATCGGGTATTCGGCGTTGCTGTTGGCTTCCCGGTTGGGTCGCGGCGGAACCATCACGACGATTGAATGCGATGCTGAACGCGTGCAGCTGGCTAAAACGTATATCGGGCGCTCTCCGTATGCCGCTGTCATTGATGTCATCCATGGCGACGGGACCACGTTGGCGGAAGAACTGGACGGACCTTGGGATTTCGTCTTTCTTGACGGACCGAAAGGACAGTATGTGCGGCAGCTTCGCCTGCTGTTGCCGAAGCTGTCGCCGCAGGCCATCGTCGTTGCCGACAATATCCGTTACCATGACATGGTATATATGGAAGGCGTTTTGCCGCATAAGCACAGGACGGCCGTTTTGCGGCTTCGCGAATACATGGAGCTCATTAGTGATGAACGCTGTTTCCAAAGCGTCGTATTTGAAAATGGAGACGGTCTGACCGTTTCCCGCTGGAAAGGATAGGGGGATGGGAAAAATGGAATTACTTGCGCCGGCAGGTAATATGGATAAATTGAAGGCGGCTTTTTTATATGGCGCAGATGCCGTGTATTTAGGGGGTACCTCTTTCGGCCTGCGTGCTTTCAGCGATAATTTTTCACGAGATGAACTGAAAGAGGCCGTTTTATATGCCCATGAACGTGACAAGAAAATTTATGTGACCGTCAATATTTTTCCGCATAATGATGATTTGGATGATTTACCCGACTATTTGCGATATTTGCGGGAGATTGACGTTGACGCCGTATTGGTTGCCGATGCCGGCGTGTTCATGATGGCCCGTCAGCTTATTCCTGATATGGCGATTCATATTTCTACGCAGGCTAATACGACTAATTGGGCCGCGGCAAAGTTCTGGCACGATCACGGCGCCGAGCGCATCGTAGTTGCCAGAGAGATTTCTCTGGCAGATGTCAAAAAGATTCATGACAGCGTTCCCATAGCTTTGGAGGGCTTTGTTCACGGCGCCATGTGCATTTCGTATTCAGGGCGCTGTTTGTTGAGCAACTATTTTACGGCCAATGATCGGGATTCCAATCGCGGAGAGTGTGTGCAGTGCTGTCGTTTCACCTACAATGTCGTCGAAGAAAAGCGGCCGGGAAGGTATTTTCCCGTTGTTGAAGATGAGCGGGGCACGTATATCTTCAATTCCAAAGATCTCTGCCTGTTGCCATACCTTCCCGAACTTTACGCTGCCGGGCTGAGCAGTTTGAAAATAGAGGGCCGCATGAAGAGTGTCCACTATGTGGCCACTGTCGTCAAAGTATACCGTGACGCGATTGATGCTTACGAAGCGGATCCGGATCATTACCGTGTCGATCCGGCCTGGCTTGCGGAACTGGAAAAAATTTCTCACCGGCCGTACACGAAAGGCTTTTCCGTTTCCAGACCGACAGCGGCCGATCAGGTATACGGCAGTTCCGGGACTATGCAGACCTATGATTTTATCGGATTGGTAAAGCGGTATGATCCGTTGCGGAAGATTGCCTACGTAGAACAGCGGAATCATTTCAAAGTCGGTGATGAAGTGGAGTTTTTGCAGCCGAAAGGACCTGTCATTACACATCGGATCGAAAGAATGGAAGACGCCGCCGGAAATCCTGTCGCCGCCGCGCCGCATCCCCAGGAAGAAATCGGTATTTATATTGAAGAGCCCCTTCAGGCGCAGGCTATGATGCGACGTGAGGTGAAGCGGCGTGCTTGACAAAGATTGGGTATATTTCCGCGTCGATCCGGCTGCCATGACGTTGGTGACGAGACTGATGGAGGGGTTCGCACATCTCGGTGTCGTTACGGCCTGGGACGGCAGAGCCGGTATCGGTTTTGTCAGAACGACACGGGATACGGCGCCGCTGGCAAGAGAAATTTTGGCTGCCGTGCCGTTGCGAGTGGAGTTTATTCCTTACGAGATTATTACAAAGAGCGCAGAAGGAAAAACTATTAGGAAATAGAGAGAAAAGCCTTTTACTTTACGGTAAAAAAGGCTTTTTTTGTTATTGGAAAAAGAAAAGAGAAAATATTATTAATTTCATGTGCCGTTGTGCTGTAGGCTTTTTACGTATGATGTCGTATAATAAATATAATTATTGATTCTAAAGTATGGAGCCGGATTGTTTGAGGTGTCAGCAGTGTTGGTACATGTATCCTGAATCATGCCGGACATCCTTTCGCAAAGGAGGATATGCTATGAAGAAATCAAATTGTTTGGCAATGATTCTTGCCGGCGGTAAAGGCAGCCGTCTGGGCGCATTGACGAAAGATCAGGCAAAGCCGGGTCTGCTGTTTGGCGGTAAGTACCGGATTATTGATTTTCCTCTCAGCAATTGCCGCCATTCGGGAATTCACACTGTCGGTATTTTGACGCAGTATCAGCCGCTGGAATTGAATTGGTACGTCGGCAACGGCGGCTCGTGGGACCTGGATTCGGACGGCGGCGGCACCTTCGTTCTGCCGCCATATACGAGCGATAACGGCTCGGGCTGGTACAGCGGCACTGCCGACGCCATTTATCAAAATATGAATTTCATTGACATGATCGGCGACGATTACGTGTTGATCCTTTCCGGTGATCATATTTATTCAATGGATTATGCGAAGATGCTGGCTTTTCACAAAAAGCACGGCGCTGCCGTCACGATCGGCACGATTCGCGTTCCGTGGGATGAAGCGAATCGTTTCGGCATCATGGTCGCTGCCGACGATATGCGGATCCACAAGTTTCAGGAGAAGCCGCAAAAACCGGAAAGCAATCTGGCTTCCATGGGAATTTATATTTTCAACCGCAATGTTTTGAAGAAATATTTGACTGCCGATGCGAGAAATAAAGAGTCGGAACATGATTTCGGCAAAAATGTCATTCCGGCCATGTTGGCGGATAACGTGGAGCTTTACGCCTATCCCTTTGAAGGATACTGGAAGGATGTCGGCACGATCGACAGTCTCTGGCAAGCCAATATGGACCTTCTTGCCGACGAACCGCTGCTCAATTTGAACGATCCTCATTGGCGCATTTATTCCGGCAATCAGAATCTGCCGCCTCATTTCATCGGACCGGAAGGCAGCGTTAAGAGTTCATTGATTGCCGAAGGCTCCTCCGTTTTCGGCGCCGTCGTCAATTCCGTTATTTTCTATAATGTCGTTATCGGCAAAGGTGCGCGCATAACCAATTCCGTTATTATGCCCGGAACGGTCGTACAGGAAAACGCCGTCGTCGACAAGGCGATCATCGGCGAGCGCTGCACGATTTACAAGAATGCCGTTATTCACAATGAAGACGGCTCCGTTGCGGTTATGGGCAGAAAAGAAGAGGCGAAGAAAACGTGTAAAGGGGGAGCGGAAGCATGAGCAGCGATATGATAGGCTTGATCAATTTGGAAAGTGACAGTTCGTTGCGGGAATTGAATGAAGAACGTCCGTTGGCTACGGTGCCGATAGGAGGAAAGTTTCGCCTTATCGACTTTACCCTTTCCAATCTGGTTAATGCGGGGATCAACAATGTCGGCATTTTGCTGCCGCTCCAGGCGCGTTCCATTCTGGATCATGTCCGCTCCGGCAGAGAGTGGGGATTGGCCCGTAAAGGGGACGGACTTTTCTATTTGCCTGTAGATTGGAAAGATGTAAATAATCCGGTGGAAGGAGATATTCGGCTTTATTATAAGAATCTGCTTTTTGTTTCACATTCGTCGAAACCGTATATATTGCTGACCGGCGGCGATATGGTCCAGAATATCGATTATGATGAAGTCCTGCATTTTCATCGTCGTCATAATGCCGATGTGACCATGATCTATCAGAAACAGCGGGAAGCTTTCAACGGAGAGGCCCATGTCCTTCAGGTCAATGAACAAAATAAGGTCGTCGGTATTTATGCCAAAGCTGCCGTTGCCGCCGGTGATAATATGTATCAGCGCGGCATTTTGATCGATTCCGCCGTATTCCAGCAATGTATTCGCAAGGCCTACGGTAAAGGATATCATTACTTTATCAGCGATGTTTTACAGCGAAATATCGACAGACTTCGTGTTTTCGGCTATCCTTACGAGGGGTATGCCAAACGGGTTAGTTCCATTGAATCGTATTACCAGGTGAATATGGATCTGCTGGATCACGATACGTGGCGGAAGATGTTTCAGCAGTATCAACGGCATATTTATACAAAGATCAAGGACGTAACGCCTGCAAAGTACATGGAAGAATCTTCGGTTTGCCATTCTTTGGTAGCCAACGGCTGCATCATCGAAGGGCGCGTGGAAAATTCCATCATTTTCCGCAAGGTTCATATCGGCAGGAATGCTGTCGTTCGCAACAGTATCATCATGCAGCATTCCGTTATCGGCGACGATGCGCAAATGGATTATGTCATCTGCGATAAAGATGCCCTTATTCAGCCTGAAGCGACGCTGTCGGGAACCCAGGGGCATCCGATGTGCATCGGCAAATGCAGGGTCATTTAAAAAGGGGATTGGAAAGAGAAATGAAAACATGGCATACAAAGGAAGAATTCAAGTCGGCGTTTACTAAAAAGGCAGGCATACTCTATGATAAGGAACTCCACGATCTGACACGCAGCGAGGTATATCAGATCATAGCGTACATGGTCCGCGATTTGGTAAGTGACAATTGGATACGGACGAATAAGGCCTATGTTGAAAAAAAGACGAAACAAATTTATTATTTTTCCATCGAATTCCTTTTAGGCCGGTTGTTGGAATCGAACCTGATCGGCGTTGACGGGGAAGCCGTTTGCCGGGAAGGGCTGCGGGATCTGGGCTGGGAATTGGCGGATATCCTGCCGGAAGAACGGGATCCCGGTCTCGGTAACGGCGGTCTCGGCAGATTGGCGGCTTGCTTTATCGATTCGTTGGCGGCGCTGCAAATGCCGGGGCACGGCTGCAGTTTGCGGTATCAATACGGCCTTTTCAAACAGAAAATGGTTGACGATTATCAAGTAGAGTTGCCGGATAATTGGCTGGTCAACGGGTTTCCCTGGGAAGTAAAACGGGCTGATAAGGCCGTTCATGTCGCTTTTTGCGGCAATGCCTATATGCGTCCTGCCGACAACGGCGAATTGGAATGCGTCTATGAAGGCGCGTCCTACGTTCGCGCCGTGCCGTACGATGTGCCGATTATCGGTTATCGCAATAACACGGTCAATACGCTCCGGCTCTGGCGCGCAGAATATTCCCGCGACGATGTGTATCGCGAATTATCCTTAGGCGACCGCCATCAGGCCTTTCTGTACAAAGACAGCGTGCAACGCATTTCCCGCTTTCTTTACCCCGATGACAGTACGGAAGACGGACGGCGGTTGCGCCTGATGCAGGAATATTTTATGGTGTCCGCCGGAGTTCAGAGTATTATCCGCCATTATAAAAAGAAATACAAAGCGCCACTTACCGCTTTTGCCGATTATATGGGCATCCATATCAATGATACGCACCCGGCTCTTGTTATTCCTGAACTGATGCGAATTTTTATGGATGAAGAAGGGCTTTCGTGGAATCAGGCCTGGCAGATTACGGTACGCACCGTAGCCTATACGAATCATACCGTTTTGCCGGAAGCCTTGGAACGTTGGTCCATTCCCATGTTCAAATCACTGTTGCCGCGCATCTATTTGATCCTTGAAGAACTGAACGAGCGCTGGCTGAAGAAGGTTCGGACTCTTTACCCGGGCGATGAGGGAAAGGCGCGTGATGTGGCGGTCCTCTGGGGAGGTCAAGTTCACATGGCGCATTTGGCCGTCTTGGGGAGTCACAGCACGAACGGTGTGGCCGAAATTCACTCGCAGATTTTGAAGGATTCAACGCTGCATCAACTTTATACTTGCTTTCCGTCACGTTTCGGCAATAAGACGAACGGCATTTCCCACCGCCGCTGGCTGATACAGGCTAATCCGCAACTGGCGGCGCTCCTTGATGATACGATCGGTACGGATTGGCACGGCAGCCCCGAACGGCTGGAGGAGTTGATGGCCTATTGTAACGACGCTTCTTTCCTTGAGCGTTTGGACGGAGTCAAACGGGAGCGGAAGCGTATTCTGTGCAGCTATTTGTTGAAGCAATATGGGGTATCTGTCGATGTCGATTCGATTTTTGACGTACAGATCAAGCGGATTCACCTCTATAAGCGTCAGCTTTTGAATATTCTGCATATTCTGCATCTTTACCGTCGTCTGAAAGAAGATCCGTCTCTTGTTATCGCGCCGCGGACCTATTTCTTCGGCGGTAAGGCTGCAGCCAGCTACGATGAAGCCAAGCAGACGATTCGCCTGATCAGCATCGTGTCCCGTATGATCAATGACGACCGACGCATCAGCAAGATGCTGCGCGTCATGTTTCTCGAAAACTATAATGTTTCTCTCGGGCAGATTCTTTTCCCGGCAGCCGATGTGAGCGAACAGATCTCCACTGCCGGCAAAGAAGCGTCGGGGACGGGAAATATGAAATTCATGATGAACGGCGCTCTTACCTTGGGCACGATGGATGGCGCCAATATAGAGATCCTCCGTCGTGTCGGCGATGAGAACTGCGTCATTTTCGGACTTCGGGCCGACGCGGTCATGAATTACTATATTCATGGCGGATATTCGTCTTGGGAAGTGTACAGCAGCGATGAAAACATACGGAAGGTGATGGATTCCCTTATTAACGGTTCCATCGGGGACCATGAGATCTTCGGTATGCTTTACGAATCTCTTCTTGATCGAAACGACGAATATTTCGTGCTTAAGGATTTTGAAGCCTATTGCGGCGGACAACGGGAGATCGTGCGCCGGTACAAAAATCGACGGAGCTGGCTGCATTCCAGCGCCGTCAACATCGCTCAATCGGGGTATTTTTCCAGCGACAGGACGATTCGACAATATGCCGCCGACATTTGGCATATTCAGGGTGTGAAGGTTTGATTCATAAGGAGGCCAGACAATGAAAATCAGTGCTGTTGATGCGTATAGTACCTATCTCTATCATCAAGGGACGAATTACAGCAGTTATCGCCTCTTTGGCGCCCATTTTACGGTTTTGAAGCACAAAGGGTGCGTTCGTTTCGCTCTTTGGGCGCCGCATGCGGCGCAGGTCAGCGTTGTCGGCGATTTTAACAACTGGGATCCGGCCGCATCGCCGATGGTTCGCAGTGAGCAGGGGAACGGTATTTGGATCGCTTATCTTGAAGGACTTCAGGAAGGCGATATCTATAAATATGCCGTGACGACGAAGGACGGGCAAGTTGTTTTGAAGAGCGACCCTTACGCTTTTGCTTCGGAGGTGCGCCCGAATACGGCTTCAAAACTGACCAAGCTTCATTATACATGGCATGATAAAAAATGGCTTGAAAGCCGCAGTACGTATGATTCATACAAGCGGCCGATGTTGACGTACGAGGTGCATCTCGGTTCATGGCGCCGCAATGCGGACGGCGGCATGTTGACGTACCGTGAGCTGGCGGAACAGCTGGTCGCCTACGTTAGCAATATGCATTATACACATATTGAAATCCTACCTCTCTGCGAATATCCCTACGACGGGTCCTGGGGGTATCAGGCGACGGGGTATTTTTCCGCGACGAGCCGTTACGGTACTCCGGAAGAACTGATGTATCTCATCGATTCCTGCCACCGCAGCGGTATCGGCGTTATTCTTGATTGGGTTCCCGGCCATTTTTGCCGTGACGAACACGGCTTGCGGCATTTTGACGGCGAACCTTGCTATGAGTCGGGCAATCAGACGCTGGCGGAAAATCGGGAATGGGATACGATGAATTTTGATTACGGCCGGACTGAAGTGCGGTCATTCCTGATTTCGAGCGCATTATTCTGGTTTTCCCAATTTCACATCGACGGTCTCCGCATCGATGCCGTAGCCAACATGCTTTACTTGGACTACGGTCATAAAGACGGCGGCTGGCAGGCCAATAAGTATGGCGGTCGGGAGAATTTGGAAGCCGTCGCTTTTCTGCGGCAGTTGAATACGGCCGTATTTAAAGAATATCCGCACGCGTTGATGATTGCCGAGGAATCTTCCGCCTGGCCGCTGGTCACGAAACCGGTCGAAGTAGGTGGTTTGGGATTTAACTATAAGTGGAATATGGGCTGGATGAACGATATGCTGCAATACATGTCGCTCGATCCGCTTTTCCGCAAGGAAAACCATAACCTGATCACTTTTTCTCTTTGTTATGCCTTTTCCGAAAATTTTATCCTGCCCTTGTCCCATGATGAAGTTGTGCACGGCAAGAAGTCGCTTTTGGATAAAATGCCGGGAGATTATTGGCGAAAATTCGCCGGACTTCGCGCATTCTACGGGTATTGGATGGCGCATCCCGGCAAAAAGCTTCTCTTTATGGGCAGCGATTACGGGCAGTTTATAGAATGGAAATATGACGACAGTCTCGATTGGCATCTCCTGGAATATCCCATGCATAAAGGCATGCACGATTACGTGCGGGAATTGAACGCCTATTATTTGGACAACCGTGAACTATGGGAAGAGGATTGCGATTGGGACGGATTTTCCTGGATCAGCTGTGATGATTGCGATAACAGCGCCGTTGCTTTTTACAGAGCCGGCGACGAAGCGGGGCTGACTGTCGTTCTCTGCAATTTTACGCCTGTTGTGCGGCAGGCGTATCGCATCGGCGTGCCGCAGGCCGGTACCTATGTCGAGGTCTTTAACAGTGACGCCGATCGTTTCGGCGGGTCCAATGTCCTCAATAAAGGTGCGTTCGATACGGACCCCATTGCGCTGCACGGCATGAAACAATCGCTGGCACTGACGCTGCCGCCTTTGGCGACGATTTATCTGAAGCTGAAGGAGGACGGGGGAGAAAAAAAGGAGCAGGCAGCCCTTAGCGGCGGGGGGCGGACGAAGCGAGCGGCGTCAGGGCGCATGCGGACATCGAGAAAGGCGACAGAGACGCAAGTCGGAAAAGGGGAGGCGGCAAAGTCCGCGTCTCCCCGGCGGCGGGGAAAAACCGCAAGTTCGCAAAAAAATGTTGCGGCCCGCGGGAAAAAGGGAAAAACGGCAGATTCCCACTAAAGATGCTGCCGCAGACAAGGTACAGAGGGGAGAAAGCGTATGATGAAAGTACTATTTGCAGCATCAGAAGCCGTGCCGTTTGTCAAGACCGGCGGCCTTGCCGACGTAATGGGTGCGTTGCCCAAATCGTTGGCTGCCAGGGGAATGGATGTTCGCGTCGTTATTCCCAAGTACAGTCAGATCGGTGAAACATGGCTGAAGGAAATGAAGGAAGTCACGACAGGCACAGTCAATCTTGCGTGGCGTCAGCTTTATTACGGTGTCGAAGAAATCAGGAAAGACGGCGTAAGATTTTACTTTATTGATAATGAGCAATATTTCAAGCGTGATAAGCTGTACGGATTCGGCGACGACGCTGAACGGTTCGCTTATTTTTGTCGCGCCGTGTTGGCGATGTTGCCGAAAATCGGCTTCAAGCCGGATGTCGTTCACTGTAATGATTGGCATACGGGGCTGCTGGGTGCGTTCTTGAAGGAAGATTTTATTCACGATCCCTTTTATGTGCAGATGAAGGTTATTTACACCATCCACAATTTGAAATATCAAGGGATCTTTGATCCCTTTGTCATGAATGATGTGATCGGTCTGCCGTATGCGCTTTTCAGCGGCGGCAAACTGGAATGTGACGGCGCGGTAAATTACATGAAGTCGGGCATGGTCTATGCTGACCAGATCACGACGGTCAGCCCGACGTATGCCGAAGAAATCACGTATCCTTATTTCGGAGAACGGCTTGACAGTTATATCCGTACTTGCAAGGCGCGGCTGACCGGGATTATCAACGGTCTTGATGAGGATATGTACGATCCGGAGAATGACGAATTCATTCCCGTGCAATATACGCCGGCGACGCTGCAAAGCGGCAAGCGCGGCAACAAGCAGCGGCTGCAGCGGGAACTCGGTCTGCCGGAGCGGAATGTGCCGCTTTTTGCCATCGTCACCAGGCTCATTGAAGATAAGGGAATGGATTTGGTTTTGCGTATCATTGATGAACTGCTGAGTGAAGACATTCAATTCGTTCTCGTCGGTACCGGTGACAGCGCTTATGAAAATGCCTTTCGCCAGGCGGCGCAGCGTCATCCGACGAAGATGGCCGTCCGCATCCTCTTCCATGAAGCGCTGGCTCACCGAGTCTATGCGGCCGCCGACTTTTTTCTCATGCCGTCGCGCTATGAACCGTGCGGCCTGAGCCAGCTTATTGCTTTGAAGTACGGTACCGTTCCCATCGTTCGTGAGACAGGCGGGCTGAAGGATACGGTCATTCCCTTCGATAAGTATACGGGGAAGGGAAACGGGTTGTCGTTTCTGAACTTTAATGCCCATGAACTTCTCTTCACGGCCAAGCAGGGGTTAGGCTATTATGAGGTGCCCGTTATTTGGGAACAGCTGGTCAAAAATGCCGCTGCCAGTGATTACGGCTGGCAGCGTTCAGCTGCCGCATACGCCGCATTGTATGAAAAGGTTTCGGAAAATTGAAGTTGTGAAAAATCCCCTGCGCGACGGCCTGTTGCTGCAGGGGATTTTACAAAGAGGAGATGGCTATGGATACGGTTTTTTATCATGATTCATGGAACAGCGGCTGCCGACATCCTTTCGGCGCCGTGCCGACGGCAGGCAGGGTGCGTATCAGGCTGGAGGCAAAAGGCGGTGAAACGGCGACGGTGACGCTGCGGCTTTGGCAGAGTAACGGCGGTGAAAAGCTGGTGCCGATGGCCTTTGACGGTAGCGGGTATGGCTGTATGCTGACTGTGCCGGAGAGAGGTTGCCTCCTGTGGTATTATTTTGTGATCGAAGCCGGCGGCGATCGTTTCTACTACGGCAATAATCGTGATAATCTTGGCGGCGTCGGCGAACTTCGGAAGGAGCCGCCGCCGTCTTATCAGATTACCGTTTATGACCGGCAAATGAAAACGCCCGACTGGTTTAAAAACACGATTGTTTATCAGATCTTTCCCGATCGGTTTTGTCGCGGCCATGATCCTGCAGTCCGACTTCAAGGGAAAAAAGGCGCCGTCATACATAGTGATTGGCATGACCGCCCCTATTACTGTAAGGATGAAAAGGGGGCCATCGTTTATTATGATTTTTTCGGCGGCAACCTGGCGGGAATGGAAGAAAAACTCACGTATTTACAAGAACTGGGCATCGGTGCGATTTATTTGAATCCCGTTTTCGAAAGTGCCAGCAATCATCGTTACGGTACCGGCGATTATTACAATATCGATCCTTTCTTGGGGACCAATGAAGGATTTGCCGCCTTTTGCGCCGCCGCCGGCGCAAAGGGAATCCGCATTATTCTTGACGGCGTTTTCAGCCATACCGGCGCCGATAGCCGCTATTTCAACCGCTTCGGCACCTACGAAAGCGTCGGTGCGTTTCAATCGCAGGCGTCGCCGTATTATGACTGGTACCGCTTTAAGAACTATCCCGACGAATATGAATCCTGGTGGGGTGTCGATGATCTGCCGAACGTTAACGAGACGGCACCGTCTTACCTGGATTTTATTATCCGCAATGACGACAGCGTGCTGAAACATTGGCTCCGTCAAGGCGTCAGCGGTTGGCGGCTCGATGTTATCGACGAATTGCCGGAGACGTTTTTGCGCGATTTTTATAAGACGTTGAAGGCAACGGATCCGGAAGCGGTGCTGATCGGCGAAGTCTGGGAAGATGCGTCGAATAAGATCAGCTACGGGGAACAACGGGAGTACCTTTGCGGGTATGATATCGACAGCGCCATGAACTATGTCTTGCGGCGAATGTTTATCGATTTCGTAAACGGTGTGCGCAACGCTGCGGAAACGGCGGCGCAATATATGCACCTTACGGAAAACTATCCTCCCGAACACACCTACGCCATGCTGAACCTCATCGGCAGTCATGACGTGGAGCGCATCCTTTCCGTCTTGGGCGGCACGGAAACCGATACGGCGGTGGCCAAGAAAAAGCTCCGCCTGCTGTCGGCCTGGCAGATGACCTTGCCCGGCGTTCCGTCCATTTACTACGGTGATGAAGCCGGTCTTTTGGGCGGTAAAGATCCCGATAACCGCCGGACGTATCCTTGGGGACAGGAAGATGCGGAACTACTGTCATGGACAAAAACGCTGACGGCTCTGCGCAACGACCTTGCCTGCCTGCGGACCGGCCGATACTTGCCGCTATATGGAACAGGCGATGTGCTGGTCTATGCCAGAGCCATTGAAGGCGGCAGGGATGTATTCGGTAATATTGCGGCTGACGGTCTTTGTGTCGTTGCCCTCAATCGCAGTACGAGGGAAGAACACACGGTAACGGTTCATACCGACGGGCTGATCGGCGGTACGCTGCGTTCACTGACGGGTGCCGGTCTTATTGTGGAAACGGTAAACGGCGCCTTTACCCTGACCTTGGCGCCGCTGTCCGCCGTCATCCTCCGGGGAGAAGAGAGCCGGCGGAAACGCTGCGGCGTGCTGCTCCAGCCGACTTCGCTTCCGGCAATATGCGGCAGCGGCACGTTGGGGCAGGAAGCCGTTGCTTTCGTCGATTTTTTGGCAGCAGGCAAGCAATCGGTATGGCAGATCCTGCCGCTGACACCGCCACTTGACGGCGATTCGCCGTATTTCAGCCGTTCGGCTTTTGCCGTCAACGAGCGGCTCATTTCCCTCGAGGTCTTGCGGGACTGGGGTTGGATATCGTCTCGGGATCTGGCTGCTTTTTACGAACGCGCCGCCGGCGGCGGTGACGTGCAGGCGGCAAAAGACGGGCTGTTGCAGACTTTGCCTGCCCTTTCGGCGTTGTCTGGGGAACGGCGCGACGTGGAAACGTTCTGTGAAGCCAACGCCTATTGGCTTGACGATTACGCCGTTTTTGTCGCCGTCGCCGATCACTTCGGCACAACTGACTGGACGCAATGGCCGGACGATATTCGCCGCCATCAGGCTGCCGCCGTCAAATACTGGAGCGGTAAACTGCATGCCGGCGTCGCGCGCGTACGCCTGCTGCAATATGCAGTCCACAGACAATGGGCCGATGTCCATCGGTATGCGCGGCAAAAAGGAATTGTCGTGCTAGGTGATATGCCCATGTTCGTCGCCCATGACAGTGCCGACTGTTGGGCGCATCAAGAGTTTTTTCAGCTTGCTGAAAACGGCCGGCCCGCCGCCGTTGCCGGCGTACCTCCCGACTATTTCAGCGCCGACGGACAACTTTGGGGCAATCCGCTCTACGATTACGAAAAGATGGCGGCTGACGGCTACGAATGGTGGGTGCGGCGTTTTGCCAAGGCCTTGGCAGATGTCGACGAGATCCGCGTCGATCATTTTCGCGGTTTCGCCGCGTACTGGTCTGTTCCGGCCGGTGCGAAAACGGCTGCCGCCGGGAAATGGCGGACAGGGCCGGGAGGACATCTTTTTGCTGCCGTACGGCAGCGGCTCGGGGACTTGCCGTTGGTTGCGGAAGACTTGGGAAGCATTACGGACGATGTCTGCCGGTTGAAGAATGAATTGGCCTTGCCGGGAATGAGGGTTCTCCACTTCCATGGCAAGGAACGGACCGACAGGCGGTTCAGCTTCGATACGGAAGCCCGTTGTCTGGCTTACACGGGAACGCATGACAACAATACGACCTTGGGTTGGTATCATGATGACTTGGATGAGAACGGTCGCCGGCGTCTGCGGGAGGCTCTCGGCTGCGCCGCCGACGTTACCGATGATGCTTTGATGGATGCGATCCTGGCATACCTTTACAGCCGGCGCGCCGAAACGGTCATTGTGCCGTTGCAGGATATACTGTCGCTCGGCAGCGAGGCTCGTATGAACAGGCCGGGTATTGTCGGCGGCAATTGGTGCTGGCAACTCGCATCGGCTGCGGCTTACAGACCGTATTCCGGTAAATTGGCCGCCCTGGCTTACCGCTACGGCCGGGTAAACGCTGAGGACTGACAAACGCTTTGTTTCGCCTTGTGAAAGACGGCGCCTCTTGCAGGGAGTCGTCTTTTTTTGTCGAATACATTAAGATAAAGAGGCAAAGAAGGCAGGTGATCTTTTGTATATCCAATACATGCGCATTAAAAATTACCGCAATTTTGAAGATGTGGAAATGACTTTTCATCGAAGGGCAAATTATCTGGTCGGAGAAAATGCCATCGGCAAGAGCGGATTTTTGCGGCTCTTGTCACTTCTCAGCGGCGGCGCGGTAATTACGGAACAAGATTATCGCGACGCGGCAAAACCGATCGTCATTTATTGTTCTCTGCGACTCTTGGAGAATGAGACGGAATACTTTGCCGACTCGCCGGCGCATCATCGACAGGAAATCATTATTCGTCTTGAAAAAAGAGTTGATGAACTCTTTCCCCGTCTTTATGACGAGTCGACGGGAGAACGACTGTCTATTGACAGCATTCGCCGTGTTCGTTACGTTTCCAATGAGCCGGCGCATGATTGTGAAGATGACGTTCCGGCCCGTGTTTATCGAGAACTGGAAGAGCTTCTCTGCACGTATGGACAAATGGATCTGGGCGCCTTGACGCCGGAGATCAAAGAGTTTATCAGACACGAAGAAGAAGTCGGAGCCTATGATTCCGCTTATTATATCGATATTTTCATCCTTTCCCATCTCTTCAGCCGTGAAGACCTGCCGCGGGCCGACAATATCAAATTTATTTCTCTAGTAGCGCTGAAGCTTCTTACGCAGATTTACATGATGGCGAAAAGCCGCGCCGTGCCGTTGGAGCATACGCTTATCGTAGACGCCGGCGGCCGTCGGTTTTTACCCCTCTTCGTTTCCTTCGATGAACCGGAAGTGCATCTCCATCCGTATATGCAGCGCGGGGTTCTGCAATATCTGAAGAGCATACTGAATAATGAAGACGAGGTTTTTACGGCATTGCTGAAAGGCCTTTTCGGTATTGACGGGTTACGCGGGCAGATCTTTGTCGTTACCCATTCCACGGATTCGCTGGTTGACGACTACCGGAATATCATCCGTTTCTACCGCGCCTCCCATTCGCCGGTTCAGGCTGCCTGCGGCGCAACCTTTCATTTTGACGGCGAATTGGAAAAACATCTGATCATGCATTTTCCGGAAGTGAAAGAAGCACTTTATTCAAGGAGCGTCATCATCGTGGAAGGAGAAAGCGAATACGGCTGTTTCCGGCTGTTTGGCGAGACCTTGGGGATTCCTTTCGATTATTACGGCATTTGCCTGATCAATGCCAGAGGGGAAAGTTCCATCAGCAAGATCAGAAAACTGCTCCGCTATTTCAAAATACCTACGGTGTCCTTGTACGATGCCGATGTTAAAGGAAACAAGGAAGCGGAGAAATACGTTTTTTTTACCGATGAGATCTGCTTTGAAATGGATATCGTCAAGACCTTGCTGCAGCAGGATAAAAGAAAACTGCTCAATGCCATTACCGACAGTGCTGTCGGCGAGCATGCGAGAGCGACGGCGGATATGTTGAAAAAGGCCTGCCGCAAGCTTAATCTGAATTATCACGACTACCCGCCGCGGCTGCTGTGGAATGTCAATCCCCGCAACACGGCTCAGCAGGAGGTGTATTATTTTGCCTGGCTTTACAGCAACAAGGGCGTTATCCTGGGCAGGGTTATCGGCCAGTTGTTGGGGCGTCGGGAGATACCGCCGTCTTTTGTGCGAATTATTCGTGCCGCCGGTTATTTGGCAAAGGTGACGGGCCGATAGGAAGCGACGATGCAGGTCGTTTCATTTTACAGAAAACTGACATAAAAATCCCTTTTTTTATACGAATGGCCGGTATACTCAATAGTAAAGTTACGTACAAAGAAAGGGGATTTTTATGTCAGCTACGATGAATCGCAAATCTGTATTTTGCAAGGCTGCCGCGGCAGTCTGCGCCGTTTCCGCTTTGATGGCCTTTAACTGCTTTGCCGTTCTGGCCGCGCCGCCTGAAGCGATGACGGCGGATACGGTTGCTATGGCGAGTGTAAAGGTGAAAGAAGTAACGAGCCCGCATCTTGAACCGAGCGTTAAAACGGCACTGAATGCGTTTTTGAAAACGTACGGGAATACGTCGCCTGATTACCGCATAGAAAACCGTCCGTATGCCGTTTTCGACTTTGACAATACGACGTCGGTTATGGACGTTGAAGAACAGTTGATGATCTGGCAGCTTGACCATCTGGCCTTTGCCGTTGCGCCGGAAAAGATGGAAGACGTGTTGAAAACGGGAATCCCTGCGGCAAAACTTGATTTGACTTACGGCGCTGACGACGGTTCCGGCAAAAAGGTTTCCATTCGCAGCGCCATTGCCGATGCGGCGAAAGCATACGGCGAGTTGTATGCCGGCGGGTACGTTTCCGTCGCCGGCAGGGAGCAGCCTGCAAGTGTCCGTCGAAGCGGCTCCTATCAGGAGTTTGCAGCAAAGATGCGTTGGCTCTATGATGCTATCGGCGAAACGATGGACGCTTCCGTGTCTTACCCGTGGGTAACGTATTGGTTTACCGGCATGACGCCGGAACAGGTACATGCATTGGCGTATCAGTGCGACAGCTATTATGGGGATCCCGCCAAGGGGCAGACTTGGACCAAAGGCGCTTATGCCAGCCCGAAGGACTACGTGTCGGCGGCAGGTCCCGTAACGGTCTCCTTCAAGCAGGGGATCACGGTAACGCCCGAAATCAGGGAACTTTACGCGGCTCTCGATGCGAATGGTATCGATACGTGGATCAACTCGGCGTCTCCCTTGGATGTCGTTCGGGCCGCAGTCGATTATTTCCGCATTCCCGGCGTTGACGGCATCGTGGCCATGACGAACAAAAAAGACGAGCAGGGCCGCTATATCAATGCTTACGATTACGATCTTCACGCTCAGACACAGGGGGTCGGCAAGGCGGAAACCATCGATTCCGTTATTCGTCCGCTTTATCACGGCAGAGGTCCCGCTTTTGCCGCCATGGATTCGCAAGGCGACTTTAACTTCTGCACGGAATACAAGGACACGAAGTTGGTACTGGTCCTCAACCGCAAACGCAGTGACGATGCCGCTCTTTGCGCCGCAGCCGCGCTTTGGCAGAAGGAAAAAGGCATTGGACTGGTGGCGGCCGGCGAGCAGGGCGATACGCTCTACGTGTTGCAAGGGCGCAATGAAAATACCGGATCGTTGTGGGCTACAGAGGAAACGCGCCTCTTAGGAAAAAAAGAAAATGCCGGTCTGTCCGACAAGGGGAAGGCGGCGCTCCAGGAGTTGCGGCAGGGAAAATCGATTCGTGACATGCTGCATGATAAGACGAAGCTTTCCGCATACGGCGGATATAAGTCCCGTTAGGTCATACGGTCGGAGCTGCAAGACAGTGAGAAACTGCCTTGCAGCTTTTTTGTATGATTTGTTTTTTCCGCAGGAATACGGTATCATATACTGTTGTACAGTAGTTACGGATGAAGTGAAAATCAGTGAAAAAGGAGGCGGGCAGGGTGAAACTTTTTATTGCGGAAAAACCGAGTATGGCCAGAGAACTTGCCAAATGTCTGCCTCCGCCGCAGCAGCGCGGCAACGGCTTTATCAGAACCGGCGGCGGTGTCGTTACCTGGGCTTACGGTCATGTTTTGCAGCAGGCGGAACCGCATGAGTATGATAGCAGGTACAAGACGTGGCGCACCGAGGATCTGCCTATCGTTCCCGACCGGTGGAAACTTATCGTCAGCCCTGCCAGCAAAGAGCAGTTCGCGATTATCTGCGAGCTAATAGGTGCTGCCGATACGATCGTTAACGCCGGAGACCCTGATCGGGAAGGTCAATTGCTCATCGACGAGATCCTTGATTACGTCGGTAATGCGAAGCCGGTGGAACGGCTTTTGTTGAATGCGCTGGATGAAAAAAGCATTCATGAGGCCTTGGCAACAATGCGGGACAACCGGGACTTCGCGCCGCTTCGCGATTCCGCATTGGCGCGCAGCCGCGCCGACTGGCTCATGGGCATGAATTTATCCCGTGCGTATACGTTGGCGGCACGCCGCCAGGGCCATCGGGGCGTGTTTCCCATCGGCCGTGTAAAGACGCCTACGTTGGCGCTTGTCGTGCGGCGTCAGCGGGAACTGGATGACTTCAGGCCCGTCACGTATTATCTTGTCAAAGCCGTCTTTGCACATGAAAACGGCACATTGACAGCGCAGTGGCAACCTAAGGATACGCAGTCCGGACTCGATCCGGAAGGCCGCTGCCTTGACAGCCGTATCGGTAAAGAACTGTTGCGGCGCCTTGCCGAGGCTCCTGACGGCGTCGTCTCGGAACGGAAAAAAACGAAAAAACGGGAATCGCAGCGCCTTCCCCTGTCGCTGTCTACGTTGCAGGTTCTGGCAGGCAAACGCTATGGCTACAGTCCGCAGCAGGTATTGGATACGGCGCAGCGATTATATGAACGGAAACTGACGACATATCCCCGGTCGGATTGCGAATATTTGCCGGTTAATCAGCAAAAAGATGTACCGGTCATTTTAGCAAATCTGCAGAAGACGGGGCAGGAGCAGCTGTCGGCCTGGGCGGTCGGCGGTGACGGCAAGATCAGAAGTCGGGCCTGGAATGACGGTAAAATTACGGCCCACCATGCGATCATTCCGACAACGGTGCGTTGTTCCTTCGACAAATTGACGGCAACGGAGCAGCATATTTATTTTCTTGTTGCGCAAGCTTATTTGGCGCAGTTCTATCCTGTGCACGAGTATGAGCAGACGCGCATTTGCCTCACCGCTGTCGGCGAGACCTTTATTGCCCATGGCAAAACGGTAACCAATGCGGGGTGGAAGACGTTGTACGGCACTGATAAAGGGGAAGACGAAGAAGACGGTAAAGACGAACTCCCCGTTGTCAGAAAGGGAGATCATCTTACGTATCGCAGCGGCGACGTTGCCGAGAAAGCGACGAAACCGCCGCCGCGGTTTACGTCGTCAACGTTGCTGGCGGCGATGAAGGAAATCTATAAATACGTCAAAGACGATTCACTGAAACAAAAACTGAAAGAAGTGCAGGGAATCGGCACGGAGGCGACGCGGGCAACGATTATCGGCGAGCTGATTGCGCGTAAATTCCTTGTTGAAGAAGGGAAGAAGAACTATCTCCGCCCGACTGAGGCCGCGTATATATTGATCGACGCGTTGCCCGATGAAATGGTCTATCCCGATGAAACGGCGCTTTGGGAAGAGCGGCTTAATCGGATGAGTTCGGGAAATGACAACGTACAGGAATTTCTTCGCGATCAGCTGGTTTTCCTGGAGCGGCTCATCGGTCAGGCCGCCGTTCAACCCATGACAGGCGGTGCGGCCGGTACCTGTCCTGACTGCGGCAGTCCGATGGTGCTGCGGCATGGGAAATACGGCGATTTTTACGGCTGTACGGCGTATCCGCGCTGCCGCCATACGGAGCCGGCATCGGCCGATGGCGATGCGACGCGAAAAGAAGAAAACGGGTACGTTTGTCCGCGCTGCAAGACAGGTCGTTTTATCAGGCGGGACGGTCCTTACGGCGCATTTTGGTCCTGCAGTACGCCCGGCTGTCAAACGACTTGCGCCGATGTTGACGGCGTGCCGAGCCTTTACCGTCAGTAAGCATCAGTAAAAAGAGGGTCCTTCGCGGCCTTGCAGAGGGCGCGCAATCTTATTGAACGGGACCGGCATCGCCGGCAAGCGGACCGGGCCGGTTTCACGGTCGTCGGAGTTATCCGGTAAGGAGTTTACTTTGGCTAAATATCTCATGTTCCAAGGGACAAGTTCCCATGTAGGCAAGAGCATTTTGACGACTGCGTTGTGTCGCATTTTTTATCGCAGCGGTCTGCGTACAGTCCCCTTTAAAGCCCAGAATATGGCGCTGAATTCGTTTGTTACCGCCGACGGCAGGGAAATGGGCAGAGCGCAGGTGGCGCAGGCCGAAGCGGCCGGATTGGAGCCTCTTGTCGAAATGAATCCGGTCCTGTTGAAGCCGACGGGAAATGCGTCGTCACAGGTCATCATTGACGGGAAGCCGGTAGGTACAATGTCTGCCGCAGCGTATCACCGATCGTATTCGCTGAAAGCTTTTGAGGCGGTAGTTCGGGCGCTGGAAAAGCTTGATGCGGCGTATGACATGATCGTTCTTGAAGGCGCCGGCAGTCCGGCGGAGATCAATTTGAAAGATACGGATATCGTCAATATGCGTGTTGCCAGGCATTTGGGCGCTCCCGTTATCTTAGTCGCCGATATTGACCGCGGCGGTTCACTGGCGGCGCTGGTAGGCACGTTGGAACTGCTGGACCCTGCCGAACGGGACTTGGTGAAAGGGTTGGTCATCAATAAATTCCGCGGTGATATCCGTCTTTTTGAACCGGCGGTGGCCTTTTTGGAGAAGAAAACGGGTAAGCCCGTTCTCGGCGTCTTGCCCTATATTCCGGATCTCGGCATTGACGATGAAGACTCGGTATCGCTCGGCGATAAAAAGGCGGCGCCTCGAGGCGAAGGCATAAAAATTGCTGTTGTGACGACGCCGAAGATCTCTAATTTTACCGATTTTGACAGCTTGGCTTTTGAACCCGATACGGACTTGTATTATGTCGCCGATGCGACGGGGATCACTGCGGCCGATCTGATTATTTTGCCGGGCAGTAAGAATACTTCGGACGATCTGCTTTGGCTTCGCCGAAAAGGCTTGGAAAAAGCGATTTTCGACGCCTCGGCGAAAGGGATTCCCATCATCGGCATTTGCGGCGGGTATCAAATGCTGGGCCGTACGATATACGATCCTTTCCATGTCGAGACGGCGCACGCTGCCGTTGACGGCATGGGCCTGCTGCCGATGGAGACGACTCTGGCGGTCGAGAAAACGACGGCGCAGGCAACCGTATCCTGCACGGGCCTTCGTTTTGCCGGCGGCGTGTTGACGGCGCCGCTCCTTTCGGGGTATGAAATTCATATGGGGCGTACGGACTATGGAGACGGCGATACGCCGCTGACCGTGATTTCACGCTCCGGAATTCCTTGTTCGGCGCCGATCGGATCCGGTACGGCCGACGGTTCGGTCTGGGGAACGTATTTGCACGGGATTTTTGATAACGACATCTTTCGCCGCGAGCTTCTTAACTGCCTGCGTCGGCGGCAAGGGCTTTTGCCGCTGACGCAGGTTAGCAATTACAAGGCGGCGAAGGAGAAAAAATATGACCGGCTGGCGTCGATTGCGGCAGCGCATCTGGATCTGGAGAAGATTTGGCGGATTGTAGGTGACGATAAGGGATGATTACAACATTAACGGCTTTTTTTATAGACTGCATTATCGGTGATCCGAAAAGCAGGTTTCATCCTGTTGCCGTCATGGGGGCGGCCATCAGTGCACTGGAACGTTTTTTTTATGGAGAAGCGCATTCCCGGTACAGCCGCTTTTTCTTTGGTTTTCTGCTTACGGCCGTTATGCTGAGCGCCGTTTTTGATCTTTTTTACGCTCTCGTCTGGGCTTTAGACACCTATACCGAGCCATCTTTTTCGGCCGTTATACAAGGGATACTGTTGAGTTTCTTTATCTGTCCCCGAGCGCTGGCTCGTGCCGGCGGCAGCGTTCGCAACAGCTTGTTGCGCCATCGTCTGACGGAAGCGCGAGCGAAACTGGCTCTTATTGTCGGCCGTGATACGGCGCAGCTGACGGAGCGGGAAACGGCGCGGGCCGCTGTGGAAACGGTCGCTGAAAATACGATCGACGGCATCGTTTCGCCGCTCTTCTTTTTCGCCCTCGGCGGCTTGCCGCTGGCGGCCGTGTACCGCGCCGTCAATACTCTTGATTCGATGATCGGTTATCGTAATGAGCGGTACCTGTACTTCGGCCGTGTCGCCGCCAGGACAGACGATGTTTTCAACCTCATTCCGGCGCGCCTGACAGGGCTGCTCCTCGTTTTTTCCGCCGCTCTTCTCGGCTTTTCCTATCGTAACGCCTGGAAGATGATGCTGCGCGATGCGTTGAAGCATCCCAGCCCGAACGGCGGTTATGCCGAAGCGGCCGTAGCCGGCGCTTTACGGATTCGGCTCGGCGGTTTCAATTCCTATTTCGGCAAGCAGTCGTTCCGGGCTTATATGGGTGATGAGCAGCAGCCTATAGGGACACGGCAGATTGCGCAGACGGTACAGCTCATGTATATGACAACGTTGCTGGCTGTCTTGCTTACGGCACTTTGCCGCGCTTTTTTATAAAATGGAAATACGTGTTCGCGTTCCCGGATCTTGCGGCGAATTGCTGCAGGGAGTTGCCGGTACGACGCCTTTCCTGGTAACAGCGCCGGTCAATCGATATACGACTGTCTTTATTTCGGATACTTGCCGGCCGGCCGTTCCGTTGGGGGAAAAGAGTCGATCCGCTTTGCGGCGGACGTTGGCGTATTTGGGAGAAAGCCGGTTTCCGTTCTCCCTTTCCCTTTGTTCCGAGCTGCCGCAAGGCAAGGGCATGGCTTCCAGCAGCGCCGACGTCAGCGCCGTCATCATTGCTACGGCTGCGGCGTTCGGCAGGAGACTATCCGAAGCGGAAACGGCCGTTCTGGCAACGTCTGTCGAACCGACGGACGGAATTTTCTGCCGCGGCATCGTTGCGTTTGATCATGTACACGGCGCCGTTTTGCATCGCTGGACGGAAATTCCGCCTTACTGTATCGCCGTATTCGACATGGGCGGTTCCGTAGATACGCTGGCGCTTCATCGCAAGCTTGCAACGCAGGGGGAAAAAAGGCTGCGCCTGCCGGCGGAAACGCTTTGTTCCATGACCGTCGACGATGTGCTGCAAGCGGCGGCAGAGAGTTTGTTCCTGAATCAGGAAATCCTCAGAAAGCCGCAGTTGGGAGTTTTGGCGGCAACGGCGCGGCAATATGGCGCCGTCAGTATTTGCGGCGCTCACAGCGGTACTGTCGTAGGCGCTTTTTTTCCGGTCTCGTTGACGCCGGAAACGGTGCGGCAGATGGGCGAGGAGATCGCTGCGGCTTTTCCGGAATGGCGGCTCCTCGATGTGGTACGTCTTATTGACGGCGGGTATGAAATGACATGCAGGTGATATGATGATACGAGAATTTGAACATGGCGGCAATATTTACGAACCGGCGCCGGACGGCGAAGCGTGGCTGGATTTCAGCGCCAACATCAACCCCCTCGGGTTGCCGTCTTCTGTGCGAAACGTTTTGGCGCGGGAATGGGGACAGGTCATTCACTATCCCGACCCGCAAGGACGGGAATTAAAGACGGCTATCGGCACCTTTTATCAGGTGCCGACAGGAAACGTGATACTCGGTAACGGCGCCGCCGAATTACTCTATCTGTTTTTTCATGCCCTGCGTCCCCGAACGGTGCTTTTGCCTGTCCCGTCCTTCAATGAATACGAACGGGCGGCGCTTGCCGGAAATGCCGGTGTGAAATATTTTTTCATGACGGCGACAACGGCTTTTGACTTGGACGTTTTACGGTTGTTGTCGGCGATGGAGGGCGCAGATTGCCTGGTTCTGGGCAATCCCAACAATCCGACGGGAAACTTGCTCGATCGGGAAAAAGTGGAAACGATTGTTGCTCATGCGGCAAAAAAGAATATGACCGTAATCGTGGACGAGTCGTTTTTGGATTTCCGAAAGGATCGGGAATCTTACACGGCGTTTCCCTTGATCAGACAGTACGACAATTTGTTTATTATTCAGTCGCTGACGAAATTCTATGCGTTGCCAGGTCTGCGTCTCGGTTTCGGTATCGGCAATCAGACGCTTCTTTCTTTGCTGGAAAAACATAAAGATGTATGGAACGTCAATATTTTGGCGCAAAAAGCGGGGGCGGCGGCGCTAGCCGACAGCGGCTACCAATCTTTGTCACGATCGTTTGTCGAATCGGCAGGCGATCATTTTGTTTCTCTTTTGCAAAAGATTCCGCATCTCCATATTTATCCCCGAACCGTAAATTTTCTTTTTCTTGCGTGGATGACAGATGCGATAAATGCAGAAATGCTTTCTTTGCATATGAAAAAAAATCATATTTTAATCCGTGACTGCAGTAATTATCCGGCACTGGATTCAACGTTTTTCCGCATCGCTGTGCGTAAAAAAGAAGAGAATATAAGATTGTTTGAAAATCTAAAAGATTACATTAATTCATTTTGAATGACCTTTATAAGCTTAATTATTAAAACAAAATTAAAAATATTGATTAATATCTAAAAAATGCAAAAATGAAATGATTTTAAAATATATTTATGATAAAATAATTTTAGATTGAGGTCTTTATTTAATACGTTTTACTCTTTTTTATCATTAATTTTTTTTTGAATGGAGGGAATTATGTATGGGTGAAACAACAAAAAGCAAGAATTTCTTTATTCCACTTGGTCTCATGCTCTTTGCGCTGTTCTTCGGGGCAGGGAACCTGATTTTCCCGGCTTCCATGGGGCAGCACGCCGGTACGAACGTCTGGTATGCCGTACTGGGCTTCGTCTTTACCGGTGTCGGTCTGCCGTTGGCAGGGGTCTTGGCGATGGGGTATTCGGGCTGCCGCAATCTGGAAGAGCTGGCCGGCCGTGTTCATCCCGTATTCGGCGTCTGCTTTACCGTTATTTCCTACATGGCTATCGGACCGTGCTTCGCTACGCCGCGTACAGGCAGCGTTTCTTATGAAATCGCCGTCCGCCCGTTCCTGGAAAACGGTGGCAACGATATGATCATGACGGGATTTCTCGTTATTTTCTTTGTTATTTCCTACTGGTTGTCAGCTACACCGTCCAAATTGGTTGACCGTATCGGCAAGATCCTTACTCCCGCACTTTTAATTACCATCCTTATCCTGATTGCCAAATCTTTCATTACGCCGTTGGGCGTACCGCAGTCTCCGACCGATGCTTACGCGACGGCAGGTACGGCGTGGGTAACGGGCTTCCTGGAAGGATATAACACGATGGATGCCATCGCTTCTCTGGTCTTCTCCGTACTGGTTATCGAATTCATCGTTGCTGACGGCGTAACGAGCACGATGGGGATTACCAAAGAAGTCTTCAAATCAGGCGTTGTCGCCGTAGGCTGCCTGGCTTTCGTTTACATCTTTATTTCCAAGCTTGGCGCCGAAAGCGTTACGCAAATGGGTATTTTGGAAACAGGCGCTCCTGTACTTTCCAATAGCGCGCAGATTCTTTTGGGTTACGGCGGGGCCATTATTTTGGCGATCATCGTGCTCTTGGCCTGCCTTTCGACAAGTATCGGCCTGATTACGTCCTGTGCAACCTATTTCCAACTGCTTTTAGGCCATTTTGGTTATAAGACGTATGTCGCCATCTTCTCCGTATTTTCCTTCGGTGTTGCCATGTTCGGCTTGAAAACGATCATCGTAGCCGCTATTCCGGTATTGATGTTCGTATATCCTATCGTCGTCGTTCTGATTATTCTCACGTTCCTGCATAAATCCTTTGGCGGCCGTCAATGCGTTTATGCGTGGACTGTCGGTCTTACGATGATGCCGGCCTTGATCAACGGTACGCAGACCGCTAAAATATCCCTCGGCGGAATCGATACCTTCTTCAATACGATGGTACCGCTCCATTCACTCGGTATGGGGTGGGTTCTCTTCGCCTTGGCAGGTTTTATTATCGGTTTGGTGTGGAAAGGCGTCGCATCCTCCAAGGAAAGTCCTGCTGCATAAGTCTGACTTTACACTTAAGATCTCTCCGAATTGTTTCGGAGAGATCTTTTTATCGTCGAAAGGCATAATAATAGCGGTCAAACCGAAGTGGCTGACCGCTATTATTATGCCTTCTATTTGACCGTGTTTTTCAGCGTTCCGATCTGAGGGATCGTGATCTCGACGGTATCTCCCTTTTGCAGGTAACGGGGCGGCGTGAAGCCGACGCCGACGCCAGATGGCGTGCCTGTGGCGATGATATCGCCGACTTGCAGTGTCGTTCCCTGGGAAATGACGGCAATGAGTTGGGGAATGGGGAAGATCAAATCGGCCGTCGAACCGTCCTGACGAATTTCTCCGTTGACCTTCGTAATGACTTCAAAGGTGTCGGGAGCGGCATCGCGGAGCAATATGTACGGACCGACAGGGCAGAACGTGTCCAGACTTTTTCCGTGGAACCACTGCCGGTGATTGCGTTGCAGGTCGCGGGCGGTCACGTCGTTGAGAATGGTAAAGCCGTAGACGTGGTCCATCGCTTCCGAGGCGGGGATATCGGCGCCGGCCTTGCCGATGATGACGGCCAATTCCCCTTCGTAGTCGACTTCGGATGTGACGTTTTCGTGACTGTCAATGGCGTCGTCGGGACCGATGACGGCCGTACCGGCTTTGGTGAAGATGATCGGATATTTCGGTACGTCAGGTTGCGCTGTTTTGTCGAATTCGGCAATATGTTCGGTATAATTCTTACCGATACAAAAGATGTTCCGCTCTACGCGCGGAAAAGGAGATAAAATAGTCACCGTATCGAGCGGCCTGGCAGGTACGGCCTGTTCCCGTTCATTTTGTTCCAAACCGTCGGCCAGAGCCAAAAGGCCTTCCGTTCCCTGACGGATAAATTCACTCAGCATTTCGGGCAATGGCGTAAAAAAAGCTTCTTCCAAGGCAAGGGCGCTGTATACGCCCGTTTCGGTCTCGTTGAGAACGCCCCATTGCATCAGCCCCATATCTTCAAAAGTTACCAGTTTTCGTATTTGCATGACAATCAATCCTCCTTCATTGGCATGGTTTTATTATACCATATTCCGTACTCCCGGCGGGCGTAAAAAGTCGGCAAAACATAGTTGAAATGAAGGTGCCAACTGGTCTGGCAGTGAAATATGTGGTACAATAACGGCATCAAAAGAATAAGGAGAAGCATGCTCATGGATCAGGAACTGACAAAAAATTTTATTGAAAATTTTATTGATGAAGATAACGAAGCCAATACATACGGACGGCGCGTTCATACGCGTTTTCCACCGGAACCGAACGGATATCTCCACATCGGTCACGCCAAGTCGATCTGCCTCAACTTCGGCATTGCCCAAAAGTATGGCGGCATGACGAATCTGCGCTTTGATGACACGAATCCGACGAAGGAAGGCGTGGAATACGTCAATGCCATTAAAAAAGACGTGGAATGGCTAGGTTTTTCCTGGGATGACAGGCTTTTTTTCGCTTCCGATTATTTTGACATCTTTTATGATTACGCCGTAAAGCTGATTAAGTTGGGGAAAGCTTACGTCGATGATTTGACAGGGGACCAGATCCGCGAGTACCGCGGCACTTTTAATGAACCGGGAAAGGAAAGTCCCTTTAGAAATCGCAGCGTGGAGGAGAATCTCCGTCTTTTCACCGAAATGAAAGAAGGCAAATATAAAGACGGTGAAAAGGTTCTTCGGGCAAAAATTGATATGGCCAGTCCGAATATCAACATGCGCGATCCCGTTCTTTATCGCATTGTTCATGCTGTTCACCATCGGACGGGAAACAAGTGGTGCATCTATCCGATCTATGATTTCGCGCATCCCCTGGAAGATGCCATTGAACGGGTTACTCATTCCATTTGCACGTTGGAATTTGAAGATCACCGGCCTTTATATAACTGGTGCCTGGAAGAGTGGGAAGATCCGCAAGGGCAGAAGCCGCGACAGATCGAGTTTGCCCGCCTGAATATTACGCAGATGGTCATGAGTAAACGAAAGCTTCGTCTCCTCGTAGAAAAGGGAATCGTCAGCGACTGGGATGATCCCCGCATGCCGACGATCGCCGGTATTCGCCGCCGTGGCTATACACCGGCGGCGATCCGCGATTTTTGTGAACGCATCGGCGTTGCCAAAGCGGACAGTACTGTCGATGCGGCGTTGTTGGAATATTGCATTCGCGAAGATCTGAAGCTGAAAATGCCGCGCTTGATGACAGTCATTGATCCCCTGAAGGTTGTTATTACCAATTATCCCGAAGGCGGGACGGAATTGATGGAAGCCGATAATAATCAGGAAAACGAAGCGCTCGGCAAGAGAAAAATATCATTTAGCAGGACGATCTACATTGAACGAAACGATTTCATGGAAAGGCCGGTCAAAAAATTCTTCCGTCTCGCGCCGGGGAAAGAGGTCCGTCTGAAATATGCCTATATCATCAAGTGCGAAGAGGTAATCAAAGATGAAAGCGGCAGGATCACGGAACTCCGCTGCACGTATGATCCGGAAAGCAGGAGCGGCAGCGGCGCCAACGCTGACAGAAAAGTCAAAGGGACCCTTCACTGGGTAAATGCGGCAGACGCCGTCGATGTGGAAGTGCGGCTTTATGATTCGCTGTTGCTTGATACGGATAGCGGCGACGGCGATTTTCTGGCACAGGTCAATCCGAAGAGTTTGGCAGTTTGTCACGGCAAGGCGGAACGGGCTCTGGCTGCTTACGGAATCGGCGACAAGTTTCAGTTCCTGCGGCAGGGGTATTTCGTCATTGACGAAGATACGACAGAAGATCACTTGGTCGTCAACCGGATCGTAGGGCTTCGCGACACCTGGGCGAAGATGCAAAAAAAATAATGAGGTAAGAGAGAACGGGAAGAGTTGCGGCATAGGGATTATACGATCCTTGTTGCCATGTCGTGTAAACTTTTCCCGTTTTTATTGCGTCGCAGAAAGGCAGCTTGTATAATGAATACAGAGTTTTCATAGGGAGGCTGAATGATGAAGTCCGTAACGTCGCATAGTCTGTTGTTTTTTGTGCTTTTCCTCGTCGTCGGAGGCATCTTGGGCGGAATTATCGGGGAGATTTTGTCTGCGTCGTCGTTCGGCGCCATGCTGCCGATGCTGACCAGACATTATGAAATAATGGACATACAAAATGTACGCTTCAATCTGTATATCATGGATATTCAGTTAGGGCTTCATTTTGCGCCGAACCTGCTGAGTATTATCGGCATTGTCTTGGCCGGATTGATTTGCAAGCGTTTATGAGGAGGGAAGCAGTGTGTTGATTTTGGCTTCGGAATCGCCGCGGCGAAAAGAGTTGCTGACGCAGTTGACAACGTATATAGCGACGGCCAGCACGTATGAGGAAACGGCGCCAAAAAAAGAAAAGCCGAAACGATTTGTTTTGAAACAGGCCTGCGGCAAAGCCTGTGAAGTAGCAAAAACCTATCCTGATCAATGGGTTCTCGGCGCGGATACCGTTGTCGTCCTGGACGGGAAGATTCTCGGTAAACCAAAGGACGCGGCACAGGCCGTCAAAATGTTGAAGGCTTTATCGGGCCGTCAGCACAGCGTGTATACCGGTTTGGCCTTGGTTTGCGGCAAAACGGTCAAAACGAAAGTGGTCAAGACCGATGTCTGGTTCCGTAAGTTGACAGTCAAAGAGATCACCGGTTATGTTGAGAGCGGCGAACCGTTGGATAAGGCCGGCGCCTATGGCATACAGGGCGGCGCCGCTTCGTTCGTCACCAAGTTGAACGGTTCGTACACGAATGTGGTCGGTTTGCCGTTGGCACAGCTTCAGACGATGCTGAAGAAGGCGAAGGTTCTTTTGTGACCTTGGCACTGCGGCAGTTATCTGCCTGTGAGAAGCCGAGAGAAAAATTTTTGGACTATGGCCCTGACGGGGTCAGTACGCAAGACTTGTTGGCCATTCTGTTGCGCACGGGCTTGAAGGGTGAATCCGTGCTGGATCTGGCCAGAACCGTTATCCGTTCGTTGCCAAATGAAAATATCTGTCATTTGGGCAGCGTCAGCGTTGCCGATCTCTGCCGCATTCGCGGTATCGGCAGAGACAAAGCCGTGACCGTTTGTGCAGCTGTTGAACTGGGAAAGCGTATTGCCAAGGAGCACGTTAAGCAGACGGCCCCCGATTTCAGCTCGCCTCGAGCCATCGCCGATTACGTCATGGAAGATATGCGGTATTTACAGCAAGAGCAGTTTACCGCTGTATATTTGTCCACCAAGAATAAGCTTATCGCTGTCCGCACCATTACCGTAGGAACGTTGAATGCCAGCTTGGCGAAAGGCCGTGACGTCTTTCGTTATGCGCTGCAATATAATGCGGCTGCCATCGTCCTGCTTCACAATCATCCTTCAGGCGATCCTGCGCCGAGTCAGGATGATATCCGGGTTACGAGGCAGATAGCCGACGCCGGCAGAGTTATGGAGATCCCCGTTTTGGATCATATTATTATTGGCGACGGCATTTACACGAGCCTTTGTGAACAAGGCTATCTTTGATCCGTTCTTTTAGCAAATTATTTGCATACCGCTGCATAGAAGAGTATAATTATTCCGGTATACATTATGTTGGATCGGAAGTTCGGAGGCAGCAGCATGACGGAAAGAACGATATGGACGAAAAATTTTGTTTTGATTACCATTGCCAATGGGTTGTTGTTTGTTAATTTTCATTGCTTAGTGCCGACAATTGCCATGTATGCCGCCTCGCTGGGAGCGAGCGGCAGTGAAATTGGCATTATTGCCGGCATTTTTGCGTTTTCGGCCATTCTTGTCCGGTTGTTTACAGACGCCTTTGTTCAGCGTCTCGGCAAACGGGGCTGCCTTGTTCTGGGGCTTTTTTTATCGCTGAGCGCAACGGTCAGCTACGGTATGTTTACAAATTTCCATGCGTTGCTGCTGGCGCGGATCGTTCACGGTTTCGGCTTTGGTCTGAGCACGACCTTTGCTGCGGCGCTGGCTGTGGACGTCATACCTTTACGCCATCGCGGCGAAGGTCTCGGCTATTTCGGATTGGGCAATACCGTTTCCATGGGAGCGGCGCCGGCTATTGGCGTCGCCGTTTTCAGCAATGTCAATGCCGTTGCGCTTTTCGCCATGTCGGCAGGGGCGGCGCTCTTGTCGTTGCTGTTGTTCCGCTGCGTTTCCGGGTCTCAAAAGGAAGAGAAGAGCAGCCTTGCAGAGACGGCGCGAAAGAAACTTCCTCTTCCGCTGAAAAACAGGCTTTATGAAAAAGGGACAGGAATCATTTCCCTTTTTGCTGTTCTTTTCGGCTTTGTATTTGCCAGCGTTAACACGTATTTACCGCTTATGGCACAAGAGAAAGGGATCCCGTACAGCGGCTTTTTCTTTCTTATCGGTACCTTATTCACCTTTCTCTCCCGGCTTTTCGGCGGCAAGCTTTATGACCGTCGCGGTCCCTTTTCCGTTATCATACCGGGACTGCTTATTTACAGCGTCTTTTTACTCCTCCTCCTGTCCGCTTCCTCCGCGGCGATGCTCCTGTTTTCTTCCGCATTTTTCGGTCTCGGCGCAGGTCTCGTGATGCCGTCCGTCATGACCTGGCTCTTCAATACGGCGGCGCCTGAACGGCGCAGCAATGCCGGTGCCACATATTATAACATGCTCGATCTGGGCACCTGTACCGGTATTATCGTTTTAGGTGCGGCAGCCGGAGCAGTAGGCTATGTTGTGATTTTTAAATACGTACTGGCCGTTATGGCCTTTTATCTGATCTTTGCCCTCTGGGTATATAAGCGGTGGAGGGAGCGTTGATCGTTGCAGACCGTTGAATCCCCCTGCCGGTGATACGGGGATCGTTGAGAAAGTAGCAACTTTTGTAGAAAATCAATAATTTTTATGCATTTGAACAATAACTTTTAAGAATAAAGACTGTAAAAATTTTCTGTTTTCGGATTTGTACAACGATTAAGTAAAAAATATAAAGAGGCAGTTAAAAATGCTGTTCCCGTCCATGGGTATATCGTTTTAATTCTTGTAAAATACATATTTTCATGAAAATGATAAAGTGGTATAGTATAGATGTGGGTAAAGCATGGGTGAGGGACAACACATGCAGAAAAAACCGCCTGATAATAGCATTGTCAGATCTCCTTTTAAAAATGAAACGACCACCGGACTAATCAACCGGTGGTCGTTTCATTTTTACGGCACCAAGCACGACAACAGCGGAAAGTGGCGACGGCAGGCCTGTTTTTCACGGCGCAGCCGTTTTTCGTTGCAACCGCCAGGAAGAGGGATGGGAAGTACTTGCTGCCTGTGCCGCTGATGCGGGGAAGCGACTTTTACGAGCAGCCGATTTTTGCTAAAATAAGGACGGAAAACAGATTGTTTTCGATAACCGAACAACAGCGGAGAGGAAGCGTTAGCATGGAACAGCTGGATATATACGATTATACGGGGCAGGTCACAGGCAGGACGATAGCCAGGAAAGAGGAACGAAATCTGCGTGACGGAGAATATTTTCTTATTGTCCATGTCTGCCTTTTTGACAGTCACGGACGCCTGCTGATACAGCAGCGAAATAAAAGCAATAAACGGGATCCCCTTAACGGTCGTTGGGATGTCACCGTTGCCGGTCATGTACATAGCGGTGAAACGAGCCAGGCCGCTGCCGAACGGGAGGCTTGGGAAGAAATGGGGATCCGTCTCGACCTGCAAGGCCAGCCGCCACTTATGCGTCTGCGCTTTGTGCCCGGTTTTGACGATATTTATATTGTTCACAAAGATCTTGATATCAATGCGCTTCGGCTGCAGGCATCCGAAGTTGACGCCGCCCGTTGGGTAACGCGGGCGGAGGCTTTGGAAATGGTACGGAACCGTACCTTTCTGCCTTACATTGAAAGCTTTATCGCTTCCCTTTTCGATATGCGTAAGACAAACGGGTTCATGCGCGATGATGACTGAGAACGCGCGGCGCCGGTAAGGCGGCAGCGGCGTATCGGTACGGATGCAGGCTCAGCGCTGTGTTGGGCCTGTTTTAAATTTTACTTTACCTGACGCCTATGGTATCATTAAGTGTCAACCTGCTTTTTATGTTTACGATATTAGACGGAGACGTTATCTATGGATTTTCAGAACAATGCATTTTATTTTATCATGACCTATGGCTGCCAGATGAATCAAGCAGACAGCGAACATTATGCCGGACAGTTGGAAGAACTCGGTTACCGCATGACGGATGAGATCGACATGGCCGACGTTATTCTGATCAACACCTGCTGCGTTCGTGAAACGGCGGAAGGAAAGGTGCTCGGCAAGATCGGTGAATTGAAGCATTTAAAGGAGCGCAATAAAAATCTGATCCTGGCCGTAACGGGCTGTATGGCTCAGGAGTGGCGGGACCGGTTATTTGAACGGGCGCCGCACCTTGACCTGGTCATCGGTACTCATAATATTCATAAACTTGTCGAACTGATCAAAGCCAGACAAAAAACGGCTAAACAGTATCTGGCCGCCGATATGGCGGTGCCGGCTTTTCATGAATTGCCGGCCAGACGGTTTCAGCGATTTTTTGCCTGGGTGCCGATTATGAATGGTTGCAATAAATTTTGCACGTATTGTATCGTTCCTTATGTCCGCGGCCGTGAAGTGAGCCGTCCGCTGGCCGATATTCTTAAAGAAGTCAGGGCGTTGGCCGCCGAAGGCTATAAGGAAATTACGCTGCTGGGGCAGAACGTCAATTCCTACGGTCTCGATCTGCAAGACGGAACCGGTTTTTCGTCTTTAATCAGGGCTCTTGACGGTATTGACGGCATTGAGCGTATTCGTTACATGACGAGTCATCCGAAGGATATGACCTTTGCCATGATTGATGCGCTGGCAGCGTCAAAAAAAGTCGTTTCCCACATGCATTTGCCGATTCAGAGCGGTTCCGACGAGTTGCTGAAAAAGATGAATCGCGGTTATACGGTAGCGCATTACGGAGAGCTTGTGGCGTATGCCCGCAAAAAAATTCCCAATCTGGCGCTGACGACAGATCTGATCGTCGGTTTTCCTGGCGAAACGGAAGCGATGTTTTCGGAGACGTTGGACCTGTTGAAGCAAATTCGCTATGACATGGCGTATACCTTTATTTATTCGCCGCGTACGGGAACTCCGGCGGCAAAGATGGGCGGTCAGATTTCGCAGGAAGAAAAGAATCGCCGCTTACAACGGCTCATGGATGTACAAAACGTGTTCAGTCTCGAATATAACCGGGCGATGGAAACGCGTATTTATGACGTCATTGTCGAAGGGCCGACGAAAAACGATGCCAAACACTGGTTCGGCCGCACATCGAGCAATAAGATGGTTATCTGGGAAGAAGACGGCTCCGTCGCCGTAGGCGATACGGTACCGGTCTGCATTGATAAAGGACAAACGTGGGTCTTGAAAGGGCATCTTGTAAAATAGGAGGTAATTTTGGCTGATTCAACGAAATTGACACCGATGATGAAGCAGTACCTGGAAGTGAAGGAGCGGTGCCGTGATAAACTGCTTTTCTTCCGTCTCGGCGATTTTTACGAAATGTTTTTCGATGATGCGCTGACGGCTTCCCGGGAGTTGGATCTGACGCTGACGGGCCGGGCCGGCGGCAATAAGGAAAAGGTGCCCATGTGCGGCGTGCCTTTCCATTCTGCCGATACCTATATCGAGCGTCTCGTCCATAAGGGGTATAAAGTCGCCATTTGCGAGCAAATGGAGGATCCGAAAGCCGCCAAAGGCATTGTTAAGCGTGAAATCATCAGAATTGTCACACCGGGGACGATTACGCTGGAGCATGCGATAGCCTCCAAAAAAAACAACTATATCGCCTGCATCAGCGGTAAAGACGACGATGTCTCCGCCGCCTTTATCGACGTGACGACAGGCGAGTGCCTCTGGGCGGTCTGCCTGTTGACGGAAATGGAAGATCGCCTGTTCGATCTGCTGGCCGTTTATGAGCCGAGCGAGCTGCTCTATGCAAAGCTTGACGGCGCTGCCGCCGGAATAGAAAAATACCTTGCTTCGCGCGGCATGCAATGTACGGTTACCGCTTATGAGACAGATGCTGCTGTCGATTACGAAGGAAAATGCGACGCGTATTTTGCGCCGGAAATGATGGCGCCCGCCCGGAAAGCGGCGCAGTCCATCGGGATTCTTTTGACCTATGTCAGCGAAGTCATGCAGTCATCCGTTTCCCATGTAACGTCATTGCAGCCCATCGATCGCGAACGGCATCTGGTTCTCGATGCATCCAGTCTGCGTCATCTGGAAATCACGCAGAATGTACGTGACGGCAAGCGGCAGGGAACTCTTTTGTCCGTGCTTGATAAGACGGAAACCGCTATGGGCGGCCGCCTTCTCCGCAAATGGCTGGAAGCGCCGTTGCTACGTATTCAGGAGATCACAGCGCGGCAGGACGGAGTGGAAGAACTCGTTCAACGCGAAATGATGCGGCAGGAACTCGGCAGTACGCTGCTGCGCATTTACGACTTTGAACGGATACTGACGCGTATTGAAACCGGCACGGTCAGCCCCAAAGACCTGGTGGCGCTGCGTGAATCGCTGTCCGTTCTGCCGGCGGTGAAGAGCATTTTGGCACAAGCCGGGGCCGCCGTTTTGAAAAAGGCGGAGCAGAAAATCGATGAACATCGCGCCGTTTACGATCTGTTGTGCCGTGCCGTAAAAGAAGAACCGGGAGCCGTGATCCGCAACGGCGGCGTCATTCGCGAAGGTTATTCCGACGAGTTGGATGAGATCCGTCATATTGCCGCCAATAGCCATGCATACTTGCAGGAGATGGAGGAACGGGAAAAGGCGAAAACGGGAATCAAAATGAAGATCGGCTATACGAAGGTATTCGGCTATTATTTTGAAATTTCCCATGCCAATACGAAGCCTGTTCCCGCGTATTATGTCCGCAAGCAGACGCTGGTCAACGCCGAACGGTATATTACGCCTGAATTGAAGGATTTTGAAGTGAAGGTGCTGACGGCGCAGGAACGGATGCTGGCGCTTGAATACAAGCTTTTCGGTGAATTGCGCCGACAACTGCAACAGTCTATTCCGGCCATGCAGGTATCGGCCCGCTCGATCGCGCAGGTGGACTGCCTGTACAGCCTTGCCTGTGCAGCGCATGAAAACCATTACACGCGGCCGTCTCTGAACCGGCAGCGCATGATCCGCATTGAAGACGGTAGACATCCGATTATTGAAAAATATGTGACAGGCGAGCTTTTTGTTCCGAACGACGTTGTCCTGAATCATCAGGATCATGAAGTTCTCGTCATTACGGGACCGAATATGGCCGGAAAATCCACTTATATGCGACAAGTTGCCGTACTGGTACTGATGACGCAAGTCGGTTCGTTCATTCCTGCCGGCGCCGCTTCCGTCTGCCCTGTCGATCGTATTTTTACGCGCATTGGCGCCAGTGACGATATTTTGACGGGCCAAAGTACATTCATGATGGAAATGAAGGAAGTATCGTATATTTTGAAGCATGCGACGGCGGACAGCCTGCTCATTCTCGATGAAATAGGACGGGGCACGAGTACCTTTGACGGCATGTCCATTGCCCGCGCCGTAATTGAATACTGCTTGCGGCAGATTCACGCCTTGACGCTTTTTGCCACCCATTATCATGAACTGATTGCCATGGCGAAGGACTCCGAAAAAATCAAGAACTATACGGTCGCCGTCAAGGAACGCGGCAAGAGCATCAAATTTCTGCGCCGTATCATTCCCGGCGGCGCTGATCGCAGCTACGGTCTCCACGTGGCGCGTCTGGCCGGCTTGCCGGAAACGCTTTTGCAGCGGGCTGAAATCATTCTCAACGATCTCGAAAGTGATACCGCGGCGCCGCCGCTTGCCGCCGAAAAAACGGCACAGTCTCTATCGGAAAGTCTCTTTACGGATTTGCTGACAGAACGGCTCCTGTCTGTCGACGTTGCGACGATGACGCCTATTGAAGCCATTTCATTTTTATATAGCCTGCAAAAAGAGGCGAAAGAAGGGAGCGGGATGAAATGAGTTCTCTGATTCATGTGCTTGACGAAGGGACGGCCAATAAAATTGCTGCCGGTGAAGTTGTCGAACGGCCGTCGTCATGCATTAAGGAGTTGATCGAAAATGCCGTTGACGCCGGTGCAACGGCGATTGAGACGGAAATTGCCGACGGCGGCCAGTCGTACATGCGCGTCAGCGATAACGGCTGCGGCATGAGTGCCGAAGATGCGGAAAAATGCCTCATCCGCCACGGCACGAGCAAAATTCGCTCCGTTGAAGATATATTTGCCATCACTTCTCTCGGCTTTCGCGGTGAAGCCGTACCGAGTATTGCCGCCGTATCGCGGATGACCCTTACGACGCGGCAGCGAGACGCCGTGTTGGCGACACAGCTGCTGATAGACGGCGGCGTTATCAAAGAAAAAGAAGAAACGGGAGCTCCTGTCGGGACAACGGTAGAAGTGGCGGAGCTCTTTTTCAATACGCCGGCAAGGCGGAAATTTCTCAAAAGCGAACGGACAGAAAGTGCCAAGATCAGCGAGATCGTCACAAAGCTGGCCCTGGCCAACAGCGGTATTGAATTCACCTTAATTACGAACGGCAGGACAACGCTTCATACAGGAGGGCAGGGAGACCTGAAGGAAACGATTGCCGGCATTTACGGTGCAGCCGCGGCGCGGGAGATTTTTCCCGTAACTTATGAAGGGGAAACGCTGACAATTTCCGGTTTTGTCGGCAAGCCGTCATTGCTGAAGAGCAGCCGTGCCTGGCAGACGAGTATCGTCAATCGTCGGGTCGTGCAGAACGGTATTATCTATAAAGCTATCGAAAATGCTTACCATGCGATGCTGCCGAAAGCGGGATATCCCCTGGCCGTACTTCAAATCGATATCGATCCGGCTTTTATCGACGTCAATGTTCATCCTGCCAAAACGGAGATCAAGTTCGCCGACGAAAAGGAAGTGTATCGCGCCGTTTATCATAGCATCGTTACGGCGCTGGTCAGTCAGGACAGACCGGAAACGATCGCGGCGTCCGCTCCTTTGCCGCCGCGTCAGCGCGAAAGGCTTGAACCTCTGCGGGACATTGCGTCGCCGCAGGAATCGGAACTGCCTTTTACCGCTTCGGCGCAACCGTCGGTTCCGGCGACAACTTATGCTGCGCCGGCAGTTTCGGCGCAGCAACATGTCGGGGAATCGCCGCGGCGCCCGTATGAACCGGTATTGACGCCTGACGATGTACCGGCTGCTGCTGCAGCGGCCTTTACGGCGGCTTTGGCGGCGGAAAGCAAGGTTCCCGGTACCGAAGAAGAGCAAGGGCCTGTCATTACGTTTGACGGCGATGCGGATGTCTTTATTCCTCTCGGTGAAGTGGCGGATTGCTATATCGTTGCCAAAAAGGGGGAAGATCTCTATCTGATCGACCACCATGCGGCGCATGAACGGGTGCGTTACGATACCTTCTGCAAACGGACGGAAGCACTGCCGAGTCAGCAGCTGCTGACGGCGGAATTTGTCGAAGTCGACAGTCACGATATGGCGCTTCTGACAGAGCGGCAAGACGTTTTTGTCGATCTTGGGTATGCCTATTCCGTTGCCGGTCCGTCGACGCTGCGCATGGAAGCCGTACCCTGTGATTTGCAGACGCCCCATATTGCCGATTCGCTTCGCGAGATTTGCCGGATTTTGACGTTGCAGCCGTCTTTGGATAAGGCGATGCTGCGGCACACATCCTTGGCCTATCTTTCGTGCCACGGTGCGATCAAAGCCGGCGATAAGTTGAATATACGGGAAATGAAACAGCTTCTGGAAGCGCTTTTTCAAACGGAAAAGCCTTTCGTCTGCCCGCACGGGAGACCGATCATCGTGCGCTTCACGCCTGCCGACCTCGCCAGGCTTTTTAAGCGGACATGAATACTGCTGTGATCACGGTAACGCCGTCGTTAAAAGCGTCTGCAACGTTGCAGGAAGAAGCGGCGCGCTGGGCTGCTTCAATCGGCGCCGCCTTCGTTTTGCGCCGTCGCCGTTCTCATGAGACGTTACAGAAAGAATACGACAACCTCCTCGTTTATACGACGCAGGGGCCGGAAATAACGACTGATCGGGGCAGGCACCGGTTCCACCTGAATATGGCGCAGTTGCGGTTGCTTCATTTGCAACAGGGGGTGCCGGATCATTTTCTGGAGGCTTTGGCCGCGACCGGACCGGTCCGTCTCCTGGATTGCACCTGCGGCTTCGGCGCCGATGCCGTTATCGCCTCCTATGCACTGCCGGCTGGTTCCGTCGTCGATGCCTTAGAAGCGTCACCGCTCCTGGCGGCCGTCACGGGTTGGGGCTTTGCACATTTCAACCATGACGATCTTGCCGTCACGAAGGCTTTACGGCGTATTCATTTGCAGCAGGGAGATTATGAAAACTATTTGCGCGATCGTACGGCGCAGCCATATGATATTCTGTATTTCGATCCCATGTTCAGCGAACCTGTTGAAAGCAGCTGCGCCTTTCGACCGCTGCGTCCACTGATGGATCATCAGCTCTTGACACCTGCGTTGATTCGCCTGGCCGCCTCAAAAGCTGCGCGGCGGATCGTCATAAAAGGCCGCCGTTTTGACCGGCTGCGTCGGGATTTTCCTGGACTGCGCCTTGTTGGCGGTAAATACAGCCGCATTTGTTATGCCGTTTTGGAGAGTGATTCTATATAATGAAACCGGTTATTGCCATTGTCGGGCCTACGGCAGTAGGAAAAACGGCGTTGAGCTTTTTCCTGGCGGAAGAATTTCACAGCGAACTGGTCTCGTGCGATGCTTATCAGATCTATCGCGGCATGGATATCGGCACGGCCAAGCCGACGCAGGAGGAACTTTCCGCCTATCGTCATCATTTGATCAATATTGCCGCTGCCGACGAGCCCTTTTCCGCCGCTCGTTTCTGTGCGCTGGCGCAGGCGGAAATCGCTGCTCTCCATGAACGGGGGAAACTTCCGATTATTGTAGGCGGTACGGGTTTGTATTTGCAATCCTTGCTGGAAGGATATGAATTTACGGCGCCCCGGGTATTGCCGCATGAACGGGAGCGGGCCGCGCGAACCGTTGCGTCGATGACGCCGGCAGAGTTGAAGTCGTATATTACGGCGGCTACGGATTGGCAGCCTGATGACTGGCATGAGCTGTTGGCCAACAGACAACGGTTGATCCGTCTGGTTGCCGCCGTCGGCAGAGGGGAAGGCGCTGCCTTCGTTCGTGCCGGCAAAGCGTCGGCATTGATTTATGATGCGTTTGTCATCGGCCTGTCGTTGCCGCGCCCCGTTCTTTATGAGCGTATTGAAAAGCGGATTGACGCAATGTTGCGCGCCGGATGGATTGAAGAAACGGCAGCCTTGTTGAAGGAAGGGCTGACAGAGTCGGATCAAGGCATGAAGGCTATCGGCTACGGAGAGATTGCCGCTTACCTCGACGGGCGCATTACGTATGACGCGATGACTGCGGCGATCAAGACGCGCACCCGCCGTTTTGCCAAACGGCAACTGACGTGGTACAGGCGGATGCCGTATATTCACTGGTATGAAAAGGAAAAGTACGATTCCGAAGCAGCCTTGGCTCGCACGGTCATCGCCGATATACGCGGCGCAGGAATCGGAATATGATATAAGAAAGGGATGGAAGGGTTTGTCGATTCAGATGGATACACTCAGGCAGGAGGCGCTGCAAGCTTGTGCGGCGCAGTTTGCAGCGATAGATGCCGTGAGTCTTTATAACACGGAAAAGGTTTTGGCGGCGTACAGAAAGGCGCAGGTTTCCGCCTACCAGTTTGCCGGTACGTCGGGGTACGGGTACAGTGATTTGGGCCGTGAAAAGCTGGCAGAAGTGTTTGCCGCCGTTTTTAAGGCCGAAAAGGCGCTGGTACGTCCTCATTTCGTTTCCGGCACGCATGCCTTGGCGACGGTTCTTTGCGCGCTGTTGCAGCAGGGCGATATGCTCATTTCTTTGGTTGGGGCCCCTTACGATACGATGCAAGGCGTTATCGGCCATGCCCGTCCGAGTCGGCATTCCCTCAAAGAGCGGGGCGTCCGTTACAAGGAAGTGCCTCTTAAAGATAATGCCTACGATCTGCAGGCCATACGCGGCGCCGTCGCCGCTGACAAACCGAAAGTCGTCCTTTTGCAGCGGTCGCGCGGCTACAGTTCCCGCGCGTCCTTGACGGTCGATGATCTGCGGAAGATCATTGCCGCCGTTAAAAAGGAAAGTCCCGAAACGATCTGCTTTGTTGATAATTGTTACGGCGAATTTGCAGCTACGGAGGAGCCGCTTGAAGCCGGCGCCGATATTATTGCCGGTTCGCTGATCAAGAATCCCGGCGGCGGTATTGCGCCGACAGGCGGGTATATTGCCGGCCGGGCTGATCTGGTAGACTGCGCCGCCGATTATCTGACGGCGCCCGGTCTTGGCGCCGAGCTCGGCTCCTACGCCGGCGGTTACCGTCTTTTTTTCCAGGGCTTTTTTATGGCGCCTCATGTTACGGCGCAAGCTATCAAAGGGGCTGTCTTTGCTGCCGCTGTTTTTGAACGGCTCGGATTTGCCGTTTCACCGTCTGCAGCGGCGCCGCGCTGTGATCTGATTCAGACGATTGCGCTGCAGAATGAGGAAAATATGCGTCTTTTCTGTCAGGGCATCCAATCCTTTTCTCCTGTCGACGCCCATGTGACGCCGATTCCCGATGCCATGCCCGGATATGCCGACAAGATCATCATGGCGGCAGGTGATTTTGTGCAAGGCTCTTCCATCGAATTATCGGCAGACGGCCCCATACGTGAACCGTATCTGATCTACCTGCAAGGCGGCATCGTCTTGGAACACAACATCTTGGCTGTTTTGGCGGCGGCGCAATATATCTGCGAAAAAGGAGGCGGCGCGCGGTGATCAGGGAAGTGGTTATTGTCGAAGGACGCGCCGATGAAGCGCGCATCCGGTCCGCTCGCATCGATGTCGATACGATCAGAACGGACGGCTTCAGTCTTCGCGCCGATACGCTGCGGCAAATCGAATATGCCTATAAGCGCCGCGGCATCATTATCCTCACCGACCCGGATCGGGCCGGCGAAGAAATCCGTCGGGCATTGAGCAAACGATTTCCCCGTGCCAAGCACGCTTTCATTCCCCGAAAGGACGCCATCGCCAACAATGATCTTGGTGTGGAACAGGCGTCGCCGGAGGCCATTCGCTCCGCTCTTGACAAGTGCCGCTGCGCAGTGATGACGGTGAACGAGACGTTTACGGCAGACGATCTTCTGTCTGCCGGTTTGAACGGAACGACTGCGGCGGCTGAGAAAAGAGCGGCTTTGGGCGCCGTACTGGGGATCGGCTACGGCAATGCCAAGCAATTTTTAAAACGATTGAATCATTACGGCGTTACGCGAGAAGAGTGGGACGCCGCGTTACGGCAACTGCAAAAGGATGGTGGCGATGAAAAGTTCTGATTTGGCAAATCCCGATGTTGTTCATTATCTCGTCAGGCGATTTCATTTACATATGAATAAAAAGCTGGGGCAAAATTTTCTGATTGACCCTCCCGTTGTCCGTCATATTGCCGAGACGGCGTCGCTTCATGCCGGGATGCCCGTGTTGGAGATCGGCCCCGGTATCGGTACGCTGACGCAGGCGTTGGCTGAAACGGGCGCTGCCGTGACGGCTGTCGAAATCGATTCCAATTTGTTGCCGGTTTTGGATAAAACCTTGGAAGCTTACGATAATGTACGCATCATTCATGACGATATCATGAAGGTCGATATTGAGGCGCTGATGAATCATAAGCCCTTTGTCGTCTGCGCCAATCTGCCGTATTATATTACAACTCCCATCATCTTGCGGCTGTTGGAAGAACGGCTGCCAATGGAGCGGATGGTCGTCATGGTTCAGAAGGAAGTGGCGGAACGTATGGTTTCCGGGCCGGGGAGCAAAGCTTACGGCGCGTTGTCCGTAGCCGTTCAGTATTATACGTCACCTCACCTTGCTTTTGTGATTAATCCGGCCTCCTTTCTGCCGCCTCCCGCCGTTCAATCAGCTGTTGTCGCCATGGATGTACGGCCGACGCCGCCGGTGCAGGTTCTCGAAGAACACCGCTTTTTCCAGACTGTCAAAGCGGCTTTCGGGCAGCGTCGCAAAACCCTGACCAACGCGTTGAAAGGAACCGGTCTTCCGACAAATGACGTGGAGGCGATTCTGTCTGCTGCAGGCATCGACGGCAAAAGACGCGGCGAAACCCTTTCTCTTGACGAGTTTGCCGCTATTGCCGATAGCTGGACGAAACGGCTCGCAACAACGGGTCAGATCAATGGGGAGCGTTGATTTCCGGCGCCTTCCGGACGCTATTTTTTCGGGAACAGAGGGTGAGTATGGATACGGGCAAACAACGCAAGGCGATCAGTCTTATTTTGGGTAGTATTTGTATTGTCGTTACGCTCTTTTTTTGGCCGGGGAAAGATCCGGCTATCGAGTACGAAGAAGATAGAAAAGAACAACAGGAAATCAGTCGCGCCGAAACGGAAGTGTTGGTGCAGAATGTCGTCCTGAAAGCGCAGGATGGAAGCAATATAAAATTGCGTAATATTTGTAATGACGGGGCCGTTTGCCTGCTTTTCTGGATGCCTTGGAGCAGGGAAAGTGACGGTGAGCTGCAGCTGCTCCAGGAAATGGAACAAAAATACGGGAAACAGATTCATTTTGTAGCCATATCGTTTCCTGAGAGCGGTAACAGAAAAGAGAAGGAACGAACAGAAAGCCGCTCTTTTTCTTTCCCGTTGTATATGATGCGCCTTGAAGACAGCCGGAAATTGTCTGTGTACAGTGTTCCCAAATGGATCGTCGTCAGCCGTTACGGCAGACTGATTTGGCAGCAAGACGGCGTCGCGGATAAAGCGATTCTGGAAGAAAAGTTGGTTCGTGCGGAGAGTTTTATATGAAAATAATTATCATTTAACTTGACATATAACGATGGATGACGTATACTGAAAGAGTACTAAATCGATATACTTTAACGTGTATGCAAGGAGGTAAATTATGTCGTTAAATGGTAAAAAAATTTCAGAGTTTACGGCGCAAGCCTACGTTGACAACGGTTTCAGAGATGTGACGCAGGAAGATTTGCAGGGCAAATGGAGTGTCCTTTTCTTTTATCCTGCCGATTTTACCTTCGTGTGCCCGACGGAATTGGCAGACTTGCAGAGAAAATATGCTGATTTTAAGCAGATTGGTTGTGAAGTATATGCCGTTTCATGCGATACGCATTTTGTTCATAAAGCATGGCATGAATCGTCGCCCTTGATCGGAACCGTAACGTATCCGATGGTGGGCGATCCGACGGGGGCGCTGGCAAAAGATCTTGACGTCTATATTACGGCAGAAGGAAAAGCGGAACGGGGAACCTTCGTCATCAATCCGGCGGGAGAAGTCGTGCTGTATGAAGTAAGCGCCGGTAATATCGGCCGCAGCGCAGATGAGTTGTTGCGTAAGGTGCAGGCTGCCCAATTTGTCGGCGCGCATGGAGACGAAGTGTGCCCGGCTTCCTGGCATCCCGGTGACGCCGTCTTGAAACCGTCTTTCGACCTGGTGGGCAAATTGTAGACAGTAAGACCTTTTGCGGCAAGTCCGGTAGGACTTGCCGTTGTTTTTCTTGCTAATAAACTGGAAATATAAAGAACTCGTAAATTTTGAACTGACATTATGGAGAAACACTGTCGATTATGCTATACTGATGATGATAACAACAAGGAGAAACCGCCGGAGACCGCGCGTACGTGAAGAAGTTGTTTTACGCCGGTGTTGGCGGTGTTATTTTTTTTGGACAACGGCGTTGGCGTATGATTGCGCTGTTTTGGCGGCGTCATGTTCACGGTGGACGAAGCGAGGCCGACTGCTTTCAGACGCCGGCTTTTTGGCGCTGCCGCCTGTGCGACGGAAGTACATGAAAACAGCAGTTGCGGCATGCCGTCACTGCTGTTTTCATGTTTTCTTAAGACTAGTCACTCTTCCGGCTTTGCAGTATAATAAGGGTACTGAATAGTTTGGTAAATTACCGATAGAGGAGGCTTTTTTCTCTTTGATGAAGATCTTATTGACGACGCTGAATGCAAAATTCGTTCAATCTTCGCTGGCCCTTCGCTGCCTTGCGGCGGCGTGTCGTCAACAGGGTTTTGGGAATGTGGAGACAGCCGAATATACGATCAACCATAATGCCTATGATATTTTGCGCAGGATTCACGCGTTTCACGCAGATGTCATCGGCTTTTCCTGCTATATATGGAACATTGATATGACGCTGCATCTCATTTCGCTGTTGCGGCAGATTTGTCCTGACGTGACGATTATGGTCGGCGGTCCGGAAGTGACGTATACGGCGCGGGAACTGTTGACGGCGGAAGGGAATATCGATTATGCTCTCCAGGGGGAAGGCGAGGCGATCCTGCCGGAACTGATCGCTTCCTGGCTGAACGGAGAAGACGGTACGGCTGTCGGCGGCGTCTTGAGACGTACTGCGGACGGAGCGATTGAGGGCAATGAATTGATCCGTGAAGTGCCTGATCTTGATCTCTTGCCTTTTCCTTATGATGATGCGGATTTAGCCTCCTTGTCTCATCAACTTGTCTATTATGAAAGCTCTCGCGGCTGTCCCTTTCATTGTCAATATTGCCTTTCCGGCAGAGATGATACGGTGCGTTTTCGGTCTGCCGCATTGGTGATTGAAGAACTGAAGCGACTGGTTGCCGCAGGCGTCAAGCAGGTTAAACTCGTTGACAGGACATTTAACTGTAATCCGCGGCATTATCGGCCCATTTTGGCCTTTATGGTTTCTCTTCAGGCGACGGTGAACTTTCATTTGGAAATAGAACCGGGACTCGTGACGGAGGAAGATCTGGCGCTGTTGTCACAGGCGCCGCGGGGACGGATCCAACTGGAACTTGGCATTCAGTCGACTTACGGACCGACCTTGCAGGCGATTCGCCGCCATAACGACTGGCCTCATATCGTTCATGTCATGAACGTCATCCGCTCATTGGGCACCATTCATCTCCACCTTGATCTGATCGTCGGGCTCCCTTATGAAACGATGCAGGCATTGCGGCGCTCCTTCAACGATATTTATTCTCTACAGCCCCATAAGTTGCAGATCGGCTTTCTGAAACTTCTCAAGGGTTCAGGTATACGGCGGGATTATTCGCAGGACTACGCCTATGAACTGCGCGGACCGTATGAAGTCTTGGCCACGAAATGGCTTTCCTATGAAGCGGTCGGTACGATGAAGGTTTTTGAAGACGTTTTTGAACGAATTTATAATGCCGGGAAATTTTCGTATACGCTGGCGTACGTTGACCGTTTCTTTGCCGGCGATTGGTTTTCCTTTTATGAGCGGTTGACCGATCATTGGTTGTGCCGCGGCTTTGATCGCCTTGCCGTTTCCGATGCGACGGTCTGTCATTTTCTCTGGGATTCGCTGACGGCGCTGACGGAGCTTACGGCGGAAGAAAAGGATGTAGCCAGGCAGCTTCTCTGTCTGGACATGCTGACCTGTTTCCGTTTTCGTCTCAAGCCGTCTTTCCTCGGTTGGGAAGAAGCGCCGCGGCAGTTGACGGATCCTTTTTTTCGCAGGGAAGAAGGACCGGCGGCGTATTTTACCGGTTACCGCTTTACAAATTGGCGTGATATTAAGATGCGTTATCATCTTTGGCCCATTACGCCCGCTGTCGGGAAGGAACTGCGGCGTTACGCAGACGGACCTGACGAAGCAGCCTATATCTTAGCGGAAAGCGGTGCTGACGGCGTTTGCTGGCGCCTTCTGGATAAAGCTGCGCTGGCTGCGGAAGGAGTTATATGAAAGAACGATATCGTATCTATTCGACATATTTAAAAGGAAAATACGGGGAAAAAGTTTATAAATTACCGATCAGTATCCCCGATACCTGCCCCAATCGGGACGGCCGCCTCGGCACCGGAGGATGCGCGTTTTGCGGTTCCATCGGTGCCGGGTACGAAAACCTGCCGGCGTCGGTGACGATCGGCGAACAGATCAGAACCAATAAGGCCCATATCGTTCCGAAATATAAGGCCCATAAATTTATCGCTTATTTTCAAAACTTCACGAATACTTACTTGCCGCCTCCTCTCTTCCGTTCGTATTTGGCAGAAGCGTGCAAAGACGATGTCGTCGCGCTGGCCGTTGCCACGCGTCCTGACTGCATCAATGAAACGTATCTTGATATTTTGGCGGAGATCAGGGAGAAATACCATGTCGACATCCTTGTCGAGTTGGGCTTGCAGACAGTGAATTACAGAACATTGAAACTGATTAATCGCGGTCACGGTTTGGCTGAATACATCGATGCCGTCACTATGCTTGCCGCTTATCCGTTTCGAAATTGTACACACGTAATCATCGGTCTGCCCGGCGAGGATGACGCCGACACGGTCGAAACGGCCCGCGTCATTTCGGCGCTGCCGACGCAGGAAGTAAAGCTTCACGCATTGTATATCATTAAGAATACATTGATGGCGGAATGGTATCGCGACGGCAAGATCTCGCTCATCTCCGTCGAGGATTACGTACGGCGTGTCGTCCTTTTCCTGGCTCATTCGCGGCCGGATATCGTTTTTCAGCGACTCATCGGCAGGGCGCCGCAGGAAGCCGTCGATTTCGCCAACTGGGGCATGGGCTGGTGGCGCATTCGCGATATGATCGATGCCGAACTGGAGCGGCTCGACACCTGGCAGGGGAAGGACTGCAACTATTTGCATGGAAAAGCTGTTCGACATTTTACGGAATGATTGGAAAAAGGAGCCTGCAACGGTTATGGAAAAACAACTGAATTTTACCGATCCGGCTGAAGCCAAAGCGCTTTTCGGCGTGAAAGATGAATTCTTGAAAGTCTTGCAGCATGAATTTCCCGAATGCCGGATTGCCGCACGGGGGACGAATGTCTTTCTGGTCGGCAGCAGTACGGATATTGGCGCTATTGAAGAGGTTTTTGCGGCACTTCGTTATTTGAACCGCGAAAATACGTATTTGACGACACAACATGTGCGGTACTCTTCCTTGTGCATCAAAAACGGCAAAGGCGAAGAACTGCGGGAAATCTACGGCGATACGATCAGCATTTCGGCGCGGGGCCGGCTGATCAAGCCGAAGACGGCTGGTCAGAAACGGTATGTCGATTCTATCCGCAAAAATCTCGTCACCTTCGGCATCGGGCCCGCCGGCACGGGTAAGACCTATTTAGCCGTCGCCTTGGCGTCTTTTTATTTAAAAAACCGCCAGGTGGAGCGGATCATTCTGACGCGTCCTGCCGTCGAAGCCGGTGAAAAGCTGGGCTTTCTGCCCGGCGATTTGCAGGAAAAGATCGATCCTTATTTGCGGCCGTTATATGACGCGTTGGCTGACATGTTCGGATACGACCAGTTTCAAAAGCTGATTGACAGAAATATTATCGAAGTGGCTCCGTTGGCGTATATGCGCGGCAGGACGTTGGAAGAATCGTTTATTATTCTCGATGAAGCCCAAAATACGACGCGTGAACAGATGAAGATGTTCCTGACCCGTATGGGCAATCATTCCCGCGTCGTCGTCAACGGCGATAAGACGCAAATTGACCTGGTCGACCGCAAAATGTCGGGTTTGACTGAGGCCGAGAGGGTCCTGGCCAAGGTCAAGGGCGTCGGCATGGTGTCTTTTACCGATGAAGACGTTGTCCGCCACGATATGGTCGGCAAGATCATCAGGGCTTACGAGGAATTTTATCAAAAGGATTGAAGGGAGCAGGTTATGGATATTCGTATTAATTACGAAGAGGAAGAGTCTCGCAGGGAAGCGTATGAAGAGGTGATCGAGCGCGTTTGCAGGGAAGCCGCATTGGTCTACGGATTGGGGCCTGCCGCGGAAATCAGCATCCTTCTTTGCCATAACGAGTATATTCGGGTATTGAACCGCGATTACCGGCAAATCGACAGGGCGACAGATGTGCTTTCATTCGCCTTGAACGAAGGCGAAGCCGACGGCTATGACGGACCTGATGCGGCATATCTCGGCGATATTGTCATTTCTCTGGACAAGGTTCGGGAACAGGCCGGCGAATATGGTCATTCCGTTGAGCGGGAACTGGCTTATTTGACGATTCACGGCATGCTTCATATCCTTGGTTATGATCATCTGACAGATGAGGATAAGGCTGAAATGCGCAAGGAAGAAGAATTCATTTTACAGCGTCTGGGATATGTCCGTCAGGGGGAAGCGTTATGATTAGTGAAGAAACGGTGCGGGAATTGATCGCCGCCGCAGGTTCCGCCAGAGAATTCGCTTATGTTCCTTATTCTCATTTTACCGTCGGCGCCGCTCTGCTCGGCAGCAACGGCGTTATTTATACAGGGTGCAATGTGGAGAACGCGTCTTACGGACTCAGTATCTGCGCTGAACGGAACGCCGTTTTTCATGCTGTCGCTTCAGGTTGCCGCAGCTTTGAAGCTTTGGCCATTGTCAGCGACGGTCGCGGCTATACGTCGCCGTGCGGCGCTTGCCGGCAGGTGCTGGAAGAATTTGAAATTCCCTATGTGATTCTGACTGCGCCGGATTCTCCGCCCCGCATTGTGGCATTGTCCGAACTTTTGCCGCTTCCCTTTGATCGTACCGCCTTGTAACTGTAAAGGAGCTTATATGAACGAATCGTTTAAATCCGGATTTGTAGCCGTCGTCGGCAGACCGAACGTCGGTAAATCAACGCTGATCAATCGCATTATCAAGCAGAAGGTGTCGATCGTTTCCGATAAAGCGCAGACGACGCGAAACCGCATCCTCTGCGTCCATACGGACGATGCCTGCCAAATTGTCTTTTTGGATACGCCGGGGATTCACAAGCCCAGGCATAAGCTCGGAAAATTTATGGACGAAATGGCGTATCAGTCCCTGCAGGATATCGACGCCGTTCTCTTCCTCGTTGCAGGCAATGAAAAGCGGGGACCTGGAGACCTGTTTGTTCTTGATAAAATTGCGGCAGCCGGCGTGCCGGTTTTTCTGCTGATCAATAAAATCGATAAGCTGTCCAAAGGCGATATCCTGAAAGAAATCACCGACTATGCCAATCTCTATGATTTTGCGCAGATCATCCCCATTTCCGCCTTGCAGGGGGATAATGTCGACACCGTGGTTGCGGAACTGTGTAAACTTTTGCCGTCGGGACCGAAGTATTTCCCTGATGACATGATGACCGATCAGCCGGAACGCCTCCTGGTCGCCGAGATCGTCAGAGAAAAGCTGCTCCTGGCAACGCGGGACGAAGTACCTCACGCCATTGCCGTCTATGTTGACGAAATGAAGGAGCGAGGCGGCAAAATCTATATCCGCATGACCGTATTTGTCGAACGGGAATCACAAAAACGAATCGTAATCGGGAAAAACGGCGCAGTTTTAAAAGAGGTCGGTCGTTTGGCGCGCAGCGAGATCGAACATCTTTTGGGCAATACCGTTTATTTGGACATATGGGTAAAGGTCAGATCAGACTGGCGTAACCAGGCCTCGGCTCTCAGCGAATTCGGCTATAAGAACGAATAGGAGAATATTACATGGAGATACCGCTTCAGGATGGATTATACTATGTCGCCCTCTTGTTTCTTTGCATCGTCGTCAATGCGTTCTGCGTAGCAGGAAAATTTTCTTTTGCCCAGTTGCGCCGTGAATATATTGAAGATCTGATTCGCGAAGGCGATGAATCGGCACGGAAAATGCTCAAGCTCTATGACGAACCGACGGTTTTTCTCGGCATGGCGCAAATCGGCATGGTTTTTTCCGGCATTGCCGCCGGCGTCGTTTTTTTGCAGCTTTTTCGCGATTCGTACGATCGGTTGCAGGTGTTCATCGGCAATATATGGCTGATTGCCGGCATGGAGGTCTGTCTGTTGCTGGCAGTTTGTGCCGTTCTTTGGGTTTTCGGGGAACTGATTCCCAAATCTGTCGGGCTGCAGCGGCCTGAACAGGTGCTGCGCATTGTCGGTCCCGTGCTGCACGGCTGCAGCAATCTGTTCTCTCCCTTCATCAAGGCCGGCAGCAAAGTCGGGCAGTTTATCCTGCGCCGTCAGGGACTCGACATGACCAACGAGATCGACATGTCTCACTCGGAAGACGAGATACGCATGCTGGTGACGGCCAGTCATAAGGGCGGGAAGATAGATAAAATCGAAAGCGAATTGATCGATAATGTCTTTGAATTCGCCGATTTGTTGGCTAAAGAAATTATGGTGCCCCGGCAGGATATCGTCTGTCTCACTGTCGGCAATCACATGAATCAGAATCTGAATACGATCCGCCAGTCCCGCCATACCCGTTATCCTCTTTGTGAAGATGATAAGGACCATATTATCGGCTTGGTACATATCAAGGACTTTCTGGATTTATACATCCATCGGCGCGGCAATCTGCGGCTCATCAACCGGCCTATCCTGATGATTCCCGAAATCATGGAAGTGTCGAAATTGTTGCAGCTGATGCGGGCGCAACGGACATATTTGGCCATCGTCGTTGATGAATACGGCAGTACGGTAGGGCTCATCGGCCTGGAAGATATTCTGGAAGAACTTGTCGGCAATATTCGCAACGAACATACGGCAGAAAAAGAAGAAATACAGCCGTTGCCAGACGGCGGCTATGAATTTGACGGAACCGTACTGCTCGACGATGTGGAAGAGCTTTTGCGCATTCCCGTGGAAGACGACGTCGATACGGACACGATCGGCGGTTACGTTTTCAATCTTCTCGGCCAGGCGCCGTCCATTCGTGATGAAGTTCGCATCGGCCTTTACCGGTTTACAGTCCTGGAAACGCAGGGGTTCCGCATATCCCGCCTCAAGGCTGTGCCGTTGGCGGAGAACGGGGAATTGGCAAAGGACGAAGAAGGGGAGCGCGATGGCGAAACATAAGAGCGGTGCGCCGCCGGGATTGCCGTCCCGCTGTGACGGAATCGTCCTGCGCGTGCACAAACAGGCGGCAAAGCAGCTCTTTCTGGAAATTTATACGGTGCAGGAAGGATTGCTCCGGGTGTTAACTGAGAAGGGGCGCGGCGTTCGGAAGGGAATGCCGGCGGCGCCGCTTCCGTTCAGCAAAATTTCCTTTGAGATCTATCGGCAGGGAAATGTGCGCATATTGAGCGAATATGAATGTGCCGTAAATCGGTATTTGCAGAATCTGACGTGGAACGAATACGTTTACAGTCAAATTTTTACGGAACTGTTTTTGGCCCTGGTTCCGCCGCAGGAAGCGGATCCTGCGCTGTATCGGCTGCTTTCGCAGTATGCAGACGCCGTATGTGTGAAGGACTGCCGTATTGTGACGATCATTGCCGGTTGGCAGTTGCTTTCTTTGACCGGCTTCGCCCCTGATCCGGCAACGGTTCGCCTTTATCGGACAGGGGCTGCCGGAGCGGGGGAAACGATTTTAAGTGATGAAGACGCCGGAGCGGAATGGCGCGAAGAACGCCTCACGCCGGCTTTTCGCGCTTTTTGGCGGCGCGTGCTGGAATATGATTGGGACCGCCGGGAGACTGTCCGTTTTAGCGCCAAGGGGCTGGCGCTGTTGGAAGACCTGCTGTATGCGTACGTCAGTCAGTGCAGTGAACGGCGGTTAAAGAGCATCAGTTTTTTGTCTTCTCTATGAAGGTGTTGGGATTGGCCGGCGTCGGCGTATAATAGGCGTCGTAATGCCAGCGCGAAACGTGCTCTTCAATATTTTGCTGGAATACGGAATGGATCACTTCGGAATGTAAATAGGACGCTTCATAGTTCTTTTCCCACACGGCCATATCGGAAAAACGGAATCGCTTCATGGCATGCAATATATATCGCTTGCAATAAAAGGCGAACCAGTCGCTCAGATTGGAACGATAGGTTTTGTACACCAGAAGCAGATGGATATGATTGGGCATGACGACAAAGTCTTCTATCAATATAGTGCGGTTATACTGCTGCAAACTTGTCAACGCCTTTGTCGCCGCAGTGCCCCAGACGGAAGGCAACCAAACATTTTTTTCGCCGTCATGGACGATCGACCCCAAAATGGGCCGTTTTCTGTCCGTGCAGAGCGTCATGAATTGGACACGGCATATAGGCCGGCCGTATCGCTTGTTCTTGTGCTTATATGGTACTGTCATCGTATCACCTCTTAGCTCCATTGTACGACAGCGAGATGAGAACAAGATTAAAATACGACCTTTTTGTTATTGCATTCGATTAAAAAGAAATTAAAAATACGACGGAAGTAAGGAGAGTATATGGTTCGCAGTATGACGGAAGGGAATCCGCTGAAACTGATTGTGGCGTTTACGGTCCCTCTTTTGATAGGAAATGTTTTTCAACAGTTTTATAATATTGCCGATGTTATCATTGTCGGCAGGGTTATTGGCGTTAACGCTTTGGCCGCTGTCGGTTCTACGGCGCCGATCTTTATGGCGCTGCTCGGGATGACGATCGGTCTGGCCTCGGGCTTTACCGTTGTGACGGCACAGCGTTTCGGCGCCGGCGATTATGACGGTGTTCGCCGGTCTGTCGCAACTTCGGCGAGTTTGTCGTTTCTGCTCATCGGTATCCTCATCGTGGCGGCCCATTTTCTGCTGCCGCAGATTTTGTCGCTGATGAATGTTTCCTCTATGCTTTATGACGACGCTTTTCATTATATTTCGATCATCGCGCAGGGGCTTCTCGTCATGATGCTCTACAATCTGCTTTCCTGCATTTGCAGAGCCCTCGGCGACAGTAGGACGCCGCTGTATTTTCTGATCGTCTCTTCAATCCTCAATGTGGTTTTGGCGCTGGTTTTCATTCAGCACTTCCGTTGGGGGGTGCCGGGATCGGCGGTCGCCCTCGTCGTGGCGCAGGGCATATCGGCAGTTTTATGCTTTCTGTACATTAAGAAACGGTTTCCCCTGCTCAGACTCAAACGGGAGGACTGGCGCTTGGACAGGGAGTTTGCCTGGCTCCATTTGCGCATCGGCATGCCGATGGCGGCACAATTTACGATCATTTCATTAGGGATTATCGTCGTTCAATCCGTGTGCAATACCTTTGGCGCCGAAACGATTGCGGCGTTCATCTCGGCGACGCGTATTGAGCAGCTGGCCATGCAGCCGATGATTTCTTTCGGCATTGCCATTGCCGTCTTTACGGCACAGAATTACGGCGCTCAAAAATATGACCGCATTCGTCAGGGCGTGCGGCAGTGTTCGCTGCTCCTGTTCTGTCTTTGCGCCGTTTCGGCGCTGGCCATGTATCTTTTCGGCCGTGAACTGATCAGTCTTTTTCTTACGGAAACAAACGATTTTCTCCTGGACCAGGCGTCACTTTACCTGCACATGTCCGTTCCTTGCTATGTTTTTTTAGGGCAAATCTTCGTCTATCGCAATACGTTACAGGGTATGGGAATATCTGTCGTACCCTTTGCCAGCAGTGTTCTGGAACTGGTGCTGCGCGGTGCGGCGGCACTGATCTTGGCGCAGATATGGGGCTATTTCGGCATTTGCGCGGCAAGTCCCATTTGTTGGGTTGCCGCCTGTTTCTTTACAACAGGTTGTTATTTTTATTTCAGCCGGTCGTTGCCGGTGAAACGATAGCGGTCGCCTGTCGACTCAATTTATCGCCAAGATGGCAAAGGGACTGTCCGTTGTAACGGACAGTCCCTTTGTTGTTGATGAGGAGAGCTGCTTGTCGAGCACGTTTAGCCGATTTCGCGCATGCCGGGATCATTCCGAGCCGCCGAGCATGTAGTTTTCAAAAATTTCGCAGGCATCGGTGCAGCGATTGCAGCGAATGCACTTGTATTTTTCGTAGGAAGGCCGGACGACGCCTTTCTCGTCGGGCATCATCCTGATCGCGTCTACCGGGCAGATCGTAACGCAGCAGCCACAGCGGATGCACCGCTTTTCATCCTTAAAATAATTGGGGATCACTTCCCACATCATCGCATCCCTCCTTTTGAAAAAAGTATAACCGGATTCGCAGATATTGTATGTTGTTATCCCAACGTTTTGCATAAATAGGAGAGAGACGGTATCTTTCGATACGGATAGCGGTAACTGACGCCGGCGTGAAGGCGACTCGTTTCGCCGCAACGGTGCCGCCGGCTGATATAGGGGTTGTGCGTCTTTGGCGAAGCCGCTGAAAAGAGGCGGCGTAATGAAGGGCTGTCAATCTTTTCGTTCTTTGTTGACAGATTTTTCGACAAGCGGTTATAATTTGAGTACGTCATCGTTTTTTACGGAACCGATATTTTTTTACAACAAACATCCTTTTCTTTCTAATTCGGTATTTTTGAAAGGAGAGCTTCATATGGTTATGCGTAAAAGGAGAAAAAAACGCCGCTTACGCCCTTTGGCCGTTGCGGCTGCGCTTTTGTTGGCAGCAGTCCTGCTTGTTTTCGGCATATATCGCCTCTTGTCGCCGGCGACGGTACCGGCTGAGCCGGCACCGTCTGTCCGGGCCGAGACTGTCCGTATGCCTGAAGCAGGCGCGACGGAAGCGCTTGTTCCCGTCAGCAGCCATAAAGAGTTGATCAACGAAGACGATACGGTCCTGGTACAGCGATTGTTCGTCTCCTGGCTCGATCAATACGTGTCCCGCAGTCCCGATGAATCGGGAAAGCTTTATGAATATGCCGATCTCGACGTGAAGCCTCTGCCTGTCGCAGATAACGCGAAAGACGTAAAGATCATTTACCGCGTTTCCTATTCTCTGCGCCTGACGGCGGAAGGACCGCTGCCGGATGAAAATACGGCAGGGCAATGGCTGGCCGGCAACGGCCTGTTGGATGATGACGGCTGGATTCGCGACAAGTCGCTTTACGTTGAATTGGTGAAGGGAGACGGCGATCCGTACTTGCTTATTTTGGGTACGGGTTTATCGTAACGCGTAACGGTTCAGACGAATAAGGAGGTAAGAAGATATGAAGAAAAAATTTGCAGCAATCGCCGCAGCATTGATGCTGACGTGTTCCGCACCGGCTGTTTTGGCCGCCGATTACGGTACCATTACAGTTGACGGATATGCGCAGGAAACGTATATGGCCAGGCAGGCCGTCGTCATGGTGACGGCGCAGACGGAAAAGGATACGCTGGCAGAGGCCAAGGCGGAAAATGATCGCGTTTCCCGTACTTTCCGCAACTCTCTGACAACGTTGCAAATTCCTGACAACGATATTGTCACGAAGGATTTTCACATCAATGAGCGCAATGTACGCATCGGTGATACCGACCAGTATCGCAAAACCTACGTCGTGTCCAACACGTTGCAAGTAACGGTTAACGATCGGACAAAGACGTCCAAGGTCATCGATCAGGCTGCCGCCGCCGGCATTGATACGGTGCGCCTGGCCAAGCTCGACTACAATGATAAGGACAAAGAAACGCAGCGGCAGAATCTGTTGATTGAAGCCGCCAAGAACGCGCGGCAAAAAGCGGATGCGTTGGCGGCGGCGCTGGGAACCCGCGTCCTGGGCGTCGATTCGCTGAACACCGACTATCCGCGTTATCCTATGCGCCTGATGACCGCCAAGGTGGATACGGCTTTGGGGGCGTCACAATCATCGGTTGAATACGGCGATCAGACGGAAGAAATGCATATTACTGTTGTCTTTAAGGTAAAATAAGCAGTTTAAGCCGTTTCGAAACCCGTTTTGCCGGTTATGACGGCAGTTTTTACAACCGCTTTTTACTGAAAGGCATTGCCATCGGTATGACGCTTACGGCAGGGACGAAAAAGCAGACGCGTTATTTGACTGAAAAGGAAAATAGCGGCGCCGGCTTTTTCGTCTTTTTTGTTGTTTCTTTTCGGCGATGCCGGGAACGATGGGGAGACTGCGGCAAGAACGACGCGGCTTGAGGGAGGTCGATGATGTCGCGGAAAAGGGGCGGATTTTCGCAATGACAGTTGAAATTTACGTGGCAGGAGAGATATAATAGAAAAAGAATACAAAAAGTGTATTGATTATGCATGAGACAATAAGGTGGTCACGCTTATGTTAAAGAAAAATACAGGCATGATTGAAGAAGTTTTGCCGAACGGGATGGCGAAATTGCAGACGAACCGGAATCATTTGTATTCGCCGTGCAGTTCTTCCATGTGTCAGGATAACGTTGTTATCGACGCCGTCAATACGATCGGCGCGGTGAAAGGGCAATATGTCGAATATACGATTCCCGATAATCATATGGTGACAGGTGCCGTTCTCTGCTTCGGCCTGCCCCTGTTTTTGGTATTGCTGTGTACGTTTATCGGATATTTCGCCGGCGCAAATCTCGGTTACGATGGACAAAGCGGTGCGATTGCCGGTTTCTGCGCAGGTATTCCTGTTGCCGTCGTTGCGATCAAGACCTATGATAAGGTTGTCAAACCCGATGGAAGCGAAAAAATTGAAATCATCCGTGTCGTCGAATAACTTTCGTGCTGTTTGCAGCAGACGGCATGCACGGGAAAGGAGCGGTTATGGAAAAGATTATCGCCGGTGCGCAGGCGCCGGACTTTACGGTGACGAGCGATGCGGGAAAAGCCGTTTCGCTGCATGATTTTCTGGGTAAAAAAGTTATCCTTTATTTTTATCCGAAAGATAATACGGCAGGCTGTACTTTGGAAGCGCAGCAATTTGATGCCGCATATGCCAAGTTAGTACAGGCCGGTTATGAAATTCTCGGCGTCAGTCGTAATACGGTGCGGCAGCATGTGAATTTCAAGAAAAAATTCGCCCTTCACTTTACGCTTTTATCCGATACGGACGAGAGCCTTTGCAAGTGTTATGATGTGCTGCGGGAAAAGAAACTCTACGGGCGATCGTATATCGGCATTGACCGCTCGACGTTCATTATTGATGAAACGGGGCGCGTTACCGCTGTATATCGCGGCGTCAATGCCAAGGAACATGTCGGCAAATTGCTGACCGATCTCGGAATCGAATAAAATAGAACAGTCCGATCAATGCAGGTTACGAGTTTTATCGCAATCTGCATTTTTCCGTCTGCGCTGAAAGGGAGTTTTAGCTATGAAATGGATCATCGCCGCCGATTTGCATGGATCGGCTTACTATTGTCGCGAATTATGCCGCCTTTTTCGGGAAGAAGGCGGCGAGCGGCTGCTTTTGCTCGGCGACCTGCTCTATCACGGGCCGCGTAACGACTTGCCCCGTGATTATGAACCGAAAGCCGTCATAAACCTGTTGAACGGATTAAAAGAAAATATCGTCGCCGTCCGCGGCAACTGTGAAGCTGAAGTCGATCAGGCCGTTCTGGATTTCCCCGTTCTCGCGTCTTACGCGTATATTTGTGACGGCGCTGTGACGGTTTTTGCAACGCACGGTCATCGGTATAATGAGCATAATGTGCCGCCTTTGGCGCGTGGGACGATCTTGCTTAACGGTCATACGCATGTGCCGAAATGTGTCGTTCACGAACGATACGTGTATATGAATCCCGGTTCGCTGTCGCTGCCGAAAGAAGGCAGCCGGCACGGGTATTTGGTTTGGGACGGCACGGTCTTTACCTGGAAGGACACGGACGGCGCGTCCATTATGACGTACCATGCAGGGCAGGCGGAATAATGACGATTCAATTGTCTGATCACTTTACATACCGTCGCCTGCTGCGTTTTGTCGTACCTTCCGTTTGGATGATGGTCATCCTTTCCATCTATTATGTCGTCGACGGTTTCTTTGTATCCAATTTTATCGGCAAGATTCCCTTTGCCGCCATTAATTTGCTGACTCCGGCTGTTGTCATTCCTTCTTCTCTGGCGTTCATGCTTTCAGCCGGCGGCGCCGCCGTCATCGGCAAGACACTGGGAGAAGGCCGAAGTAAAGACGGTAAGCGGTATTTTTCCATGATTATTTATGTCGTTTTATGTAGCGGCATCCTGATCACGTTGGCCAGCGAATGGATTTTACCGTATTTTCTGATCGCAATGGAAGCGGAAGGAGAATTGTTTGAAGCTTGTCTTCTTTATGGACGAATTGATTTGGCCGGGTTGGTTCCTTTTATGATGCAGGTCATGTTTCAAGCCCTTTGGTCCGTTGCGGAAAGACCGAAATACGGTCTTTACCTGACGATTGCCTCAGGCGTTGTGAACCTTGTCTTTGATTATATCTTCATCGTCTTTTGCGGTTACGGTATTGCCGGGGCGGCCGTAGCAAGCGTTATGGGGCAAATTCTCGGCGGTGTGACGCCGTTGGTCTATTTTTGCTGTCACAATACGAGTACGCTTCGCTTGGTTCGGACCGCTGTGGAATGGCCGATTGTGCGGCAGGCCTGCAGTAACGGTTTTTCCGAAATGTTGACCAGCCTGTCCGCTTCCGTTCTCGGTATCCTTTATAATCTGCAGCTCATGGATTACCTCGGTGCTGACGGCATTGCCGCCTATGGCGTCATGCTTTATGCCAACGGTATTTTTGAAAGCATCTATTTCGGCTATGCCATGGGCGTGTCGCCGCTGATCAGTTACCATTTCGGCGCGCAGAACAGTGGAGAAGTACGGAATCTTTTTTATAAAAGCTTGGCCGTTATCGGCGTGTCCGGCATGGTTCTTACTTTTTTCGCGTCTTTTTTTGCTGCAGATATTTCCCGGTGTTTTGTCGGATATGATCCGGAGCTGTGGAAAATGACGGAAAAGGCATTTTCTATTTATGCGCTGTCGTTTCTTTTTCTCGGGTTCAATACGTTCGGTTCTTCCTTTTTTACGGCCCTTAATAACGGACGCGTTTCAGCCGTCATATCTCTCCTGCGGATCCTCGTTTTTCAAAGCGGCGCTGTTCTTTTATTGCCGCTTTTCTTTGGTGTCGGCGGTATTTGGTGGTCCGTCGTCATTGCTGAAATGTCGGCGCTGGCGTTTGTTGTCCTGTGTTGGCGACGCTATCGTCGGCAATACGGGTACTGATATATGGGAAATACGGCGCAGGAAGATCATTTCGGCGACCGCTTTTCCGAAGGCGTAGTTGCAGTTGAACGGCCGGAATAGTTTCGCTGTTATCAGAATTTGTCGAACTACTTACAGTAGAAAAATAAAAATAGTTTTTAAAATATAAAAAAACAAATTTTACAATTATTTAGGAATTTACATATATTGACTTAAAATTAATAAGAATGATATAATAAAATTAACATAAGTTTGCGGTATCTCTTGCTTTTTAGACGATGTGTATGATCGGGTAATATTCATATATACATTGCGATAAAAAGGGAGGCGAATCAGGTGAATTATCAGGAAATCTATCAACAAAAGCTGACGACGGCGGAACGGATTGTTGAAAACATACAATCCGGGTTCTGTTGTGCCGCCACATCGGCGCTGGGAGAGCCGAGCGCCATTATGAAGGCCTTGGCGGAACGGGTGTTGCGCGAGGATTTGCGCAATATTGAGCATCATATGCTGTTGGCCAGCAGGGAGGAACGGTACTTGGACCCCGTTTTCGCAGGCAAAATTATTCACGTGCCTTGGTTTACGAGCGGTAAAGCCAGACCAGCCGTGTGGGAAGGCCGGGCTGATTTTATGCCGAACTTTTATTATGAAGTTCCCCGAATGTGGCGGGAGAATATGTCTCCCGACGTTTTTTACGCCATGGTTTCGCCGATGGATAAGCACGGTTTCTTCAGCTTCGGCGTCGGCGCGGCGGAAGGGCGGGCGCAGATGAGCAATGCCCGTTACGTTTTTCTGGAAGTAAACCGGTACATGCCGCGCGTTTTAGGTGACAATTTTGTTCATATTTCCGAAGTGGACGCGATTTGCGAATGTGACGAACCGTTGCCGACGATACCGGACAGCGAATGCAGTGAAAAGGATAAACGCATCGGTCAGCTGATTGCAGAGCGCATTCCTGACGGCGCCACTTTGCAGCTTGGGATCGGCGGCATTCCGAATGCCGTAGGAGAATTTCTCAGCGCCAAAAAACATTTGGGCATCCATTCAGAGCTTTTCTGCGACAGTTTTGTGAAGCTTATTCAGTCAGGCGCTGTGGACAACAGCTGCAAGAACATCAATCGGGGAAAATCTGTAGCTACCTTTGCCATCGGGTCACAGGCCTTGTTTGAATATATTGATGACAATCCGGGAGTCGAGTTCTATCCCGTTGATTATGTCAATGATCCTCGCATCATTGCGCAGAATGATTATATGATATCTGTCAATTCTTGTGTGGAAGTAGACTTGGTCGGACAGGTTTGTTCCGAATCCATCGGTCATAAGAACATCAGCGGTGCCGGCGGACAAGTCGATTTTATTCGCGGTGCCAATTGGTCCAAAGGCGGCCGCTCGTTTATTTGCACTTACGCTACCGCCAAGAATGATACGATATCCAAGATCAAGCCGTTTTTAACTGAAGGGGCTCATGTTACCACTTCTAAAGGTGATGTCGATTGTATTGTAACGGAGTACGGAATTGCGGAACTTAGAGGCAAAACAGCAGCTCAGCGAGCACGAGCATTAATTTCCGTTGCCCATCCCAAGTTCCGCGAAGAACTGCTGCAGTCGGCGAAAGCAATGCACCTGATGATTTAGGAAAGCCCGTTCAGCTTGTATTTTCAGTCAAGTTTCGTCAGTGTAAAGGAGGAAAGATTATGGTAAGAACGAGAGAAGAATATTTGCAGTCTCTGAAATCAATGCGGCCAAATGTGTATAAATTCGGAGAACTCATTGAAGACGTAACGACACACCCGTATACTCGTAAAGCCGTAGAATCGCATGCAAGAGGCTTTGACGGAGCCAACAGTGCTGAAGAGAAGGATATCTTCGTTACCGTGTCTTCCTTGACAGGAAAAGAAATTATGCGGCAAAACAGCCTGATGCTTTCGCAAGAGGACATTATGAACAACGCCCGTCTGAAACGAACGATGTATCATAAATGCGGCACGTGTACAGGCGGCTTCTGCGTCGGGTGGAACGCGCAGAATGTGATGTGGGCCATTACGTCCGATATGGATGAAGAATACGGTACCGATTATCACGAACGGCTGAAACAATGGTTATTGACTGCTGAAGAAAGAGGGATTCTGGTTGCCGGCGCGCTTACGGACGCGAAGGGCGATCGTTCCTTAAAACCGTCGGGACAGCCTGATCCGGACAGCAATCTGCACATCGTGGAATACAGAGATGACGGTGTCGTTATTTCCGGCTGTAAGGCCATGATCTGCGGCGTTGCGGCTTCTGAAGAAATTTTCCTGCTGCCCGGCTCCGGATACAAAGAAGGCGATAAAGATTACGCCTTGTCCTGTGTCGTTCCTAAGGACATTGAAGGCCTTACGATCGTGGAAACGCGGCATGTCAGCGACTGTCGTGATGCAGAGGAAGGCTTTGATTCCCCGATTACCGGCGTCACGCAGGCTTATCTGATGTTTGACCGCGTATTCGTGCCGAAAGGCCGCGTATTTATGGCAGGTGAATTTAAATACAGCGGCAAAGTCATTGAATATTTTACGGCAAACTACCGCGCCTGTATCGGCGCCTGCGTAGCAGGACAGGGTGACGTCATGATCGGCGCAGCTACGCTCATGATCCGCGCCAACGGCTTGTCGTCAAAACCGTTTAAGGACAAAATGATTAATATGAGCGTCAACAACGAAACGACGTATGCCGTAGGTATCGGAGCCATGGCACTGGGCAGACAACATAAAACCGGCGTCTGGCTGTCGGATAATAAAGTTGCGCATGTCAATAAGATTCATGTCGCTTCGTTGCCGTATCAGACGAAACTGCTCTGTCAGGAAATCGGCGGCGGTATCGTAGAAACAGGCTGTTTCCCGTCGTATCGCGACTTTACGGATCCCAAATTAGGGCCGATGATCCAGAAATACGTGAAAGCCGGCGTCAACGTATCTGCCGATACGAGAGCCCGCGCCGCCCGTCTCAGCGAATGGCTGACTGTAGGCGGCGGGATCCCGGGCTGTATGCATGGCGGCGGTTCACCGGACGGCGCGCGGATGGTAGTCCATGCGAATACGCCGTATGAAGAATTTGTCGCCTATGCAAAGGATATTGCCGGTATCGCGGAAGACGTAAAAGAACCGGAAAAACCGAAAAAATAACTAAGCGGCGAAATTTTTGAGCAAGGACCGTGTAATCGGGCGTATCGCAAACCCCGGCTCCCCATAACGGGAGCCGGGGTTTTATCATGAAAATGATGCGGCCTGTTCGTACGGTGTACGCGAACTCTAGGAGATGAAGAACGCCGACGTGCAGCTTTCTCATCGCCGGGAGCCGTTCCGGTACCGCCTGATGCTGTATAAGTTTGCAGCCGGCGAGAGCATTGTCCGTGCCGTATACGCGTATCGTCCGATAGGTTCTACGGGAAAGTGGGAGAGTACAGTCTGAGGGGAGACACGATTCGGAAAATAGAGAAAAGGGGAATCAATATATTTTTTTATTGTGTAAACGACTTTCTTCTAATAAAATAAATGGCGTAGTTTCGAAAAACAAAAATTAATTTTGCATAGCAAAATTAAAGGGAGGAAAAAGATGGAAGTAAAGTTAAATATTTACCAAACGATGGCGGCCGCCATTGCCGTCTATTATCTGGGCGTTTGGTTGCGGTACAAGATCGGCTTTCTGCGGAAGTACTGTATTCCAGCGCCGGTCGTGGGGGGCATCGTATTTGCCGTTGTCAATTGCGTGTTGTATGTCAAGGGAATCTGGACGTATGAACAGGATACGACGATGCAAGACGTATGCATGATGATCTTTTTTACGAGTATCGGTTACACTGCCAGTATCAATCTGATCAAGCGAGGCGGCCTTTTAGTTTTTAAAATGGCATTTATTACATCTATTTTGATTTGCTGCCAAAACGCCATTGGCATATCGCTGTCGTATTTCTTTGATCTCAACCCGCTGATGGGGCTGGCGACAGGCTCTATTCCTATGGTAGGCGGCCATGGTACTTCCGGTTCCTTCGGCCCTGTTCTCGAATCGTTGGGCCTTAACGGCGGTTTAACGATCGCCTTTGCATCGGCCACTTTCGGGCTCGTTGCAGGCAGTCTGATCGGCGGACCTGTCGGCGAAAGTCTGGTGCACCGTTATCGGTTGGTCAGCCACGCTAAAGGGGAACGGCTTGATCCGGCAAGTCTCGAACCGGAACTGGAAAAGCTGGAATCGGCCAGAAAAGGTGAAGAAAAGATCATTGAAGAAGAACTGCGAAAGGGGCAGACGATCAATAATTTCCGCTTCATGAATGCCTTGGCGCATCTGCTGTTGGCCATGGGGATCGGGACGCTGGTAAGTAAATTTTTCGTCAGCATCGGTCTGATCTTTCCCGGGTATATCGGCTCCATGCTCGTTGCCGCCGTAATCCGCAATGTGGCCGATATGACGCATATCTACAAGGTATATCAGCGAGAAAGCGAAGTTCTGGGAAATTTGGGATTGACCATTTTTTTTTCCTGCGCTCTGATGAGTTTGAAGCTTTGGCAACTTACGGATTTGGCCGTTCCCCTCGTGGTCATGCTCCTCAGTCAGGCCGTGTTTATCGCTTTCTTCGCGTACTTCGCCGTTTTCCGTTTCATGGGCGGCGATTACGAAGCTGCCGTCATGTCGTCAGGCGTCTGCGGCTTCGGGCTGGGAGCTACGCCGAATGCCATTGCCAACATGTCGACGATGACCGAAGGATTCGGTCCGGCGCCGACTGCTTTCTTCGTTATTCCTCTGGTCGGGGCGTTGATCATCGATTTTGTCAATTCTATGATCATTACGCTCTTAATGAATATTTTTGTCTGATCTTCAATGGCATAAAAAGCCGCGCAATCAGGATATATTTCCTTGAGCGCGGCTTTTTTTCGTTAGTTATGTATCGACAGGCCAGTTTTTCGGTTCTACGACGTATGTCGTTTGATTTTCAAAGATCACGTAGCCCGGCGCGGCGTGTGCCGGTTTTTTGACATGACGTACCAACGTGCTGTCCACTTCGACTTTGGTGTCGTGGCGGCTTTGGCTGTAATAAGCGGCGAGCTGCGCCGCTTTTTCCAACTGCGCATTTGTCGGCTCGCCTTTATGACAGGCAAGGATGACATGAGAGCCGGCCTGCCCCTTGACATGGAACCAGCGATCATAAGGATGCGCTTTTTTTGTCGTCAGGAAATCATTTTGTCTGTTGTTGCCGCCGATCCAGATTTCCATGCCGTCTGCAGAAACGGTACGGATTTTTTGGGCAAATTCTTTTTTTAGTTTTTCCTTTGCATTGGTGCGAAGCAGATTCATTTGCTGCATTTCCGCCCTGATGTCGGCTAATTCGTCTTTGGTTACGGCCGTTTCCAAAGAATATTCGAGGGAACGGAAATAATCCAGTTGTCGTTGATTGTCCCGCTGCAGTTCCGTTGATTTCTGTTTACGGTTGCGCAGCTTTGTGTACCGCTTGTAATAATGATTGGCGTTATCTGTCATGGAAAGCGCAGCATTCAGGGGGATCGTGACCGCTTCCTGTGTTTCCGACAACAGATTGATAAGGGTCACATTGTCTTCATGAGCGTGTTTCTCGTAAGCGTAGATCATCAGGAGATCGCCGTACAATTTGTACGTATCCATTTTAGCCGTTTCTTTCAGTTCCTGAAAAATACGTTTGATTTTTTTTTCTTGTTTTTCGATTATTTTGGCTACTTTTTTGCGCAGCCGTTCCTGCTCGCCGCTGAGGCTGCCGTGTTCGGCCTGATACTCGCTCAGATAGGTCTGGATCGAAGCGTAATGGCGGACCGGCTTGGCGGCGAACGATTGCAGCGGCAACGGGAAGAGCACCTCTTTTTTGCCGTCAGTGTAGACGTAAGCGCCTCTGACATCACGGAGTTCTTGTCCCAAGGCGGCGATATGTCGGCACCAGCAGGTTAGTTCTGTTGCTGTCAGTGACTTGACGGAAGCGTCCTTGGCTATGCCGGAGAGGAGAGACAGCTCATTCAGGACGACCGTGCTCATGCCGTTAAAACGGCGGAGCATCCACGTACCGAGCGTTTCGTCCGCAGCAGTGCTGCGCAGCATCTCCGCAATCTCTTGCGCCGTAAATTCGAAAGGATTCATGCGCATGAAGTTCGGCGGGAACCCGTACGGCTCTTTCGGCGAAATCGTGCGCAGGGCCTGTTTGTCTTTTCTCGTCTTAATCAGCGCTTCAAGGATGATGCCGTCTTCCGTAAAGATGACGTTGCTGTATTTTCCCATCAGTTCGATGTGAATCTTCCGCGTCGCCAATTTTCCCGAAACGTCGAGGACGTCAACGGCAATTTCGATAAGGCGATCCAAGTGGAGTTGCCTGATCGAAGCGATACGGCCGTTTTCATAATATTTACGGAGGAACATGCAGAGGCCCGTCGGTACATCCGGTGTCGGCGGCATGACAGGAGACACGTACAAGCGGGGCGAATCGTCGAGGGTGATGACCAGGTGGTGCAAGCCGCTGTCGTTGAAGATACGAAAATAAAGCCCCCTGCCGTTTAGCTGGTAGATTTTGGAAATTTGGCCGCCATGAAGGATGGCCGTCAATTCGGTGGTAATGGAATGTAAGGTAATACCGTCAAGATTCATGTTTTTTCTCCTTTATACTACCGTTTATTATAGGAGATTTATGCGAATTAGTAAATCTTCGGTAAAGGGAATGGAAACGATTTCAAACGGGAAAAGGGAATTTTTTCGGAGAAACTGCGTTTCCTGTTGACAGCTTGCGGCCTCTGTATTACGCTAAGAAAACAAGCGCCTGATGAAGAACAGAGAAAGGGCCGGGAGGAGGAATCGGCGTGAACAGCATGACCGGATTCGGCGGCGGCAGCCATAGTGACGGCTCCATCGAAGTGGCAATAGAGCTGCGCTCCGTCAATCAACGTTTTTTGGAATTAAATATTCGTATGCCCCATTCGTATTTGCGTCTTGAAGAGGGGTTGCGCAGAAAGATTAAGGAACACTTACACCGCGGCAAGGTCGACGTTTTCGTAACGGTTAGGGAAATTGCGCCGCAGGCGCCGGAAATTACGGTCGATCTGGCAGCGCTGCGGGCCTGTAAGGAAGCGCTGGAACGGGCCAGAGAAGAGTGCTTTGACGGCGGTTCGACATCGCTTGCCGAGGTCGCGTCGCTGACAAAAGATTGGTTTACGGAGACACCGCCGCGGATCGACGCCGAAGTCTGTCGTCCCGTATTCGAAACGGCGCTGCAAGAGGCGCTGACGAGTCTTATGACGATGCGGCGCCGTGAAGGAGAAACGATACAACGCGACCTGACGGCGCGTGCGGCTTCTTTGCAGGAGATCATTGAAAAAATCGCCGCCAGGCGTCCGGTGATTATGGCGGCTTACGAAGAGCGGCTGCGCAAGCGGATTGAAAAGATGCTGGAACAGGCCGGCAGCAGTGCCGACGAGGGGCGGATTCTGCAGGAAATTGCCGTTTACGCCGATAAATCGGATTTTACCGAAGAAGTTGTACGATTTCGCAGCCATGTGTTACAATTAGAACGACTTTTAAGCGACGGCAATGACGTAGGCCGCTCTCTTGATTTTCTGATGCAGGAAATGAACCGCGAAACGAACACGATCGGTTCCAAAGCTGGCGATCTGGAGGTTACGGAATACGTGTTGCAGCTGAAAAACGAGTTGGAAAAGATTCGCGAACAGATTCAAAATATCGAATAATGGAGACGGCTATGAATTTCAATCTTTTAAATATCGGCTTCGGCAATATGGTCATGGCGCATAAGGTGGTGGCCGTTATCAGCCCCGAATCGGCGCCGATCAAGCGATTGGTGCAGGAAGCGCGGGAGCACAATACGCTGATTGACGCGACCTTTGGCAGAAAGACGCGGGCAGTGCTGATTATGGATCACGGTCAGGTTATTCTTTCGGCAATTCAGGCAGAAACGATATCCCATCGCATTTTGCATGTCGGCGAAGACGTGAGCGACATGTGTCCGGATGAAGGAGACGAAGGATAATGGCGGCGAAAGACAAGGGACTTCTCATCGTCGTTTCCGGCCCGTCAGGCGCCGGGAAAGGCACGATCTGTGACGCCATGCGCCGTGACTTTCCGGAGATCGGCTATTCCATATCCATGACGACACGGCCGCCTCGGCCCGGCGAAATCGACGGCGTCAATTACCGTTTTACGGACAACGCTCATTTTGAAGCGCTCTTGGCAGCCGACGCTTTTTTGGAGTATGCCAAGGTCTATGACCATTATTACGGGACGCCGAAAGATTTCGTTTTCCGCCGGCTGGACGAAGGAAGGCATGTCATGCTGGAAATCGACATTCAAGGCGCTATGCAGGTCCAGGAGAAATACCCGGAAGCCGTGCTGATCTTCATCCTGCCGCCCAGTCTGGCCGTACTGGAGCAGCGGCTCCGCGACCGGCGCACCGACAGTGATGAAGTCATCTGCAAACGCTTGGCCAAAGCGCGCGGTGAACTGGACTGGATAAGACGGTATGATTATGTTATCATAAATGATGATCTGCAGCGGGCCGTCTGCCAGGCCGATGCCATATTGACTGCGGAATGCCGGAAGACGTCGCGCAATGACAATACCATTACGGCAGTCTTGAAACAGTATAAAAGGGGAGAATAATATGCTTATTAAACCGACATTGGAATCGTTAATGACGAAAGTGGACAGCAAATACACCTTGGTAACGTTGGCGGCCAAACGAGCCCGCGAATTGACGGACGGCGACGACCCTTTGGTTGATGTCGATACGAACAAAGTCGTTTCCGTCGCCATGGAAGAAATTGACGAAGGAAAAATTAAATATGAAGTGCCTAAGGTCGGAATTAAATAAAAAGGGGAATTCTCATGTTGCTCGCTAACAAGAAGATCGTACTTGTCATCAGCGGCGGTATCGCCGCGTTCAAAGCGGCCGCCTTGGCCAGTCTCCTCGGCAAGGAAGGGGCTGTCGTGAAATGCGTGATGACGCAGCATGCGACAGCGTTCATCACGCCGCTGACGCTGCGTGAAATTACGGGAAATCCCGTTGCCGTCGATATGTTCGGCGATACCTTTGAGTTCAATATTGAGCACATTGCCCTGGCTCGCTGGGCCGATGCGTTTGTCGTAGTTCCGGCGACGGCCAATATTATCGGCAAAATCGCCAATGGCATTGCCGACGATCTGGCAACAACGACGCTGATGGCTACAAAAGCGCCGGTTATGATCGCGCCGGCGATGAACAGCAATATGTATCTCAATCCCGTCGTTCAGGGGAATTTGCAGAAGCTGAAGGCCTTGGGATATGTCATCGCCGAGCCGGACAGCGGCCGTTTGGCTTGCGGCATTGACGGCGTCGGTCGGCTGCCCGATCCCGACATACTTGTCGAATATATCGAAAAGACTACCTGCAGTTCGGCGCTGCTGCGCGGCAAAAAAGTGCTGGTCACGGCCGGCGGTACGCGGGAACGGATCGATCCGGTCCGCTATATCGGCAATCGTTCCAGCGGCCGCATGGGATTTGCCGTTGCCAAAGCGGCCATGCTGGCCGGCGCCGATGTGACTCTCGTCGCGGCTCCGTCAGCTTTGCCGGCGCCGTTAGGCGTGCATCGCATCGATGTCGGCACGACACTGGAAATGCAGGCCGCTTGCGAGGAGATTTACGATTCCGTCGATCTGGTCGTCAAGGCAGCGGCAGTTGCCGATTATCGCGTTGCCAGGCCGGCGGAAAATAAAATTAAGAAATCGTCGGAAACGTTGACTGTGGAACTGGCTAAGAATCCTGATATTCTGTATGGGTTGGGACAGAAAAAAACGCATCAGGTACTGATCGGTTTTGCCGCTGAAACGACCAATGTCATCGAATACGGTATGGGTAAGTTGAAGAAAAAGAACCTCGACATGCTTGTTGCCAATGATGTCAGCGTCGCCGGCGCCGGGTTTCAGGGGACGACGAATATAGCGACCTTTTTGTTCCCTGACGGGCGCAGCGAGGCGATGGAAATGATGAGCAAGTTTGAATTAGCGCAAAAGATCATCAGCGCCGGCGCCGCTTTGGTCGCTGCGAAAGAAAGCGCTGAGGCGTAAAATAAAAACGTGGAGGCGAGGATACTTTAGGCAAGCCGCAAAGTGTCCTTGTCTGTGTCGTTTGACGAGACTGGAAGGCATGATTTTCATGCGCTTGCGATATAGGAAAACGACGGCGATCTATTGCTTTTTTTTCGTCCTTATTCTATAATACTAAGTACCGTAAATTACATATGTTCCATCAAGAGTCGGCAGAGGGATTGGCCCGATGACGCCGCAGCAACCTTCACTATTGAAAAGGTGCTAATTCCAACAGTGCTTTCACTGGAAGATGGGTAACAAGAACCCCTCTTTTGCAGAGGGGAATTTTTTTACAGGAGGAATGGTAATGGTAAAAAATCGTGAATTTTTCACATCCGAATCCGTAACAGAAGGACATCCCGACAAAATAGCTGACCAGATTTCCGACAGCATTCTGGATGCCATTTTGGCAAAAGATAAACATGCCCGCGTAGCCTGCGAAACGCTGATTACCACAGGAATGGTGCATGTCGTAGGAGAAATTTCCACCAATTGTTATGTCGATATTCCCCATATTGTCCGTGAGACGATACGCGGCATCGGCTACACCCGTGCCAAGTACGGTTTTGACTGCGATACCTGCGGTATCCTTGTCTCTTTGGACGAACAATCTCAGGATATTGCCATGGGCGTTGACGAGGCCCTTGAAGCCAAGGCCGGCAACGGCGAACAATTCGACGCCATCGGCGCCGGCGACCAGGGCATGATGTTCGGTTATGCGACCAATGAAACGGACGAGTACATGCCGCTGCCGATCTCACTTGCTCATCGTTTGGCTCGTCGCCTGGCAAAAATCCGCAAGGAAGACGTGCTGACCTATCTCCGTCCTGACGGCAAAACGCAGGTCACCGTCGAATATGAAGACGGCAAACCCGTACACATCGACACGATCGTCATCTCGACGCAACACAGTCCGGAAGTGACGCGGGAACAGATAGAAAAAGATCTGATCGAAAATGTCATCAAACCGGAAATTCCCGATGGACTGTTCGATGAAAAGACAAAGCTCTTTATCAATCCGACGGGCCGTTTCGTCATCGGCGGTCCGCAAGGTGATTCCGGGCTGACTGGACGCAAAATTATCGTCGATACCTACGGCGGTATGGCGCGCCACGGCGGCGGCGCCTTTTCCGGCAAGGATCCTACGAAAGTGGACCGTTCCGCTGCTTATGCCGCCCGTTATGTGGCTAAGAACATCGTTGCGGCAGGCCTTGCCGATAAGTGCGAAATCCAGCTCGCTTACGCCATCGGCGTGGCTCATCCCGTCTCGATCCATGTGGAAACGTTCGGTACCGGTCACGTCGACACGGACACGATTGTCGCCTTGATCCGCAAACACTTCGATCTGCGTCCGGCAGGCATCATTGAAATGCTTGATTTGCAGCGTCCGATCTATAAGCAGACGGCCGCTTACGGCCATTTCGGCCGGAACGATCTTCATCTGCCTTGGGAGCAGCTGGATAAAGTGGCTGTACTTCGCAGTGAAGCTGGTTTATAATTATCATATCGTACGGTCAAAGGGAGACGAGAGTCTCCCTTTCTTTGTTACCGGGAGGAATGAAAATGATTGCTGACATTATTATCAACATTACGGCAAAACGATTGCAGCAAACGTTCTCGTACAGCGTGCCGCCGTCGCTGCGGCTCCGTGTAGGGGACCGCGTTCTCGTTCCTTTCGGTTCCCGCCATGAAGAGGGCGTCGTTATCGCTTTGCGGTCAGGTGAAGCGGCTGCGTCTCCGTATGCTTTGAAAAACGTGGCGGCTCTCTTGTCGGAAGAGGCGGGATTTCAAGCGGAAATGATCGATACGGCGTTCTGGATCAGCCAGTACTACGTTTGCAACTTTGCCGACGCCTTGCGCCTTTTTATGGTGGAAAAGCACGGTCTGCGCCAAACCCGCGTTCTTTCTCTTTCGGCAAGGGGGAGCGACGTTGCCGCGTCGGAGCCGGCGTTGGCCTTTGCGGCGGCAGAAGGGGAGCAGGCGGAAAAAAACTTTCGCAGCCGCTTTGGCGACGGCGTCGTCGACAGACTGCTGAAACAGGGCTTGCTGCTTCGCAGAAATGTGACGGAAAACAGAATCGCTGCGAAAACGGAACCGTATCTCGTCTTTTGCGCTGCCGATACGGCGGGTATCCTGCGGCGGCGCAAGAGACAGGCGGAACTCTTGTCGCTCTTGCAGGAAAAAGGCGAAATGCCGCTGGCCGATGTGCTGCGAAGCGGTTACAGCCGCGATACAACTGTAGCGCTTTGCAAGACCGGGCTGGCTGAACGAAGGGACAAAATTCGCCGGACGACGGCTTTGCCACTGGCTGCCGCCGCCGATACGACGTGGCCCTTGACTGACGAGCAGCAGGCTGTTCTCGCAAGCGTGCGGAGTGAGGGGCATCATCGAACCTTCGTCCTGCACGGCGTTACCGGCAGCGGCAAGACGGAGGTCTATTTGCAGTTGGCGAAGGATGCCTTGGCCGCAGGACGGCAGGTTCTCGTCCTGGTTCCCGAAATCGCGCTGACCGGACAGATCGTCAGACGCTTTACGGCCCGTTTCGGCGATGACGTCGTCGTCATGCACAGCCGCCTTTCCAAAGGGGAACGGGAAAACAACCGCCGCCGCATGCAAAACGGCGAGAGCCATATTTGCATCGGCGCCCGTTCCGCCGTCTTCACGCCGGTGCAGGCGCTGGGGCTGGTGATCGTCGATGAAAGCCATGACAGTTCTTATAAGCAGGACGAATCGCCTCGTTATCATGCCGTGTCCGTTGCCAGAAAACGAGCCGCTTATTACGATTGTCCTGTTATTTTGGGCAGCGCTACGCCGGCTATTGCCGACTATTATCTGGCTCGGCGCGGCGTCTATACGCTGCTGACCTTGACTAAGCGAGTTATGGGGCGTTCGCTGCCGCAGACGGAACTGGTCGATATGCGGGAAGAACTGGCGCGCGGCAACTACAGCGTCATCTCTTCCTCTTTAGAAGCGCTTCTGGCGGAGACGCTGGCAGCTCGGCGGCAGGCCATCGTCCTCTTGAATCGCCGCGGCTTTTCGACCTTCGTCATGTGCCGCAAATGCGGCTACGTTGTCAAATGCGATACGTGCGACGTAGCGATGGTTTATCACAAACATGCCGAAACGCTGCGTTGCCATTATTGTGACGCTGAAAAAGCCGTTCCAGTCGTTTGCCCTGCCTGTGGCAGCAAATTTATCAAGTTTTTCGGCTCCGGGACGGAAAAAGTGGAAGCTCGGCTTCAAGAACTGTTTCCGGCGGCCCGCATCATTCGGCTCGATCAGGATACGACGACGCGGAAAAACAGCAGCGATCATATTATTGAAGCTTTTCGCCGCCACGAATATGATATTCTCCTGGGCACACAAATGGTCGCCAAAGGACATGATTTCGCCGGAGTCAACGCCGTCGGCATCCTTGCTGCCGACAGTCTTCTCAATCTGCCGGCGTACTGGGCCGGCGAACGGACTTTTCAGCTATTGACGCAGGCTTCCGGCAGAGCCGGCCGCGGCGATTTTCCCGGCCGCGTCGTCATGCAGACCTATGCGCCGGAGCATTATGTCATGCAGTGCAGTGCCGCCCAGGACTATCGCGCGTTTTACGAGGCCGAGCTTGTCTTTCGCAGAGAATTGCGTTATCCGCCGTTTGCATCGTTGATCAAGGTAGTTATTACCGATGCCGACGAGGTAGTCGCCGGTAAGAAAGGCAATGAACTGGCCGCCTTGCTGCGGGGCTTTTGCGGCGAAAACGGCAAGGATGTGGAAGTAATCGGTCCGTACGTGGATATTATCAAGAAAATACGCAATAAGTACAGGCTTGTCATTCTCCTGCGCGGTCAGGATATGGAGGCGGTAAAAGGGTATATGAAAGAAGCAGCCGCTTTCTGGCAGCACGGCATCATGATTGATGTGGAACCGACCTATTGAAGTAAGAACGTTATTAATCATGGCGGCAGACGGCATGGCGCAAAGATGACTTCGTCTTTTGAGTGACTGCGCTCCAACCGGTACGTCGCTCTATGCTTATTGCGGTGAATGGTATATAATTATTTAGATATGGAATCTTGTTGTTCGGCTGTAAGCCGCAGCAATCCGTTGGAATGATTATTTTGCCGCCCCCTTTTCGGCAGGCAATCATATGTTGAGGTGAAAGATGGCTGTTTTACGCATTACAAAAGCCGGCGATCCCGTCCTGAAAGGGCAGGCGCAACCGGTCAAAACGATTACGAAACGCATTAAGCGCTTATTGGATAATATGGCGGAAACGATGTATGCCGCCGAAGGAGTCGGTCTTGCCGCGCCGCAGGTTAACGAATCGCTGCAACTTGTCGTCCTTGACGACGGCAACGGCCTTATTGAACTGATTAATCCGGAACTGCTGGAGGCGTCGGAAGAAATGGAACTCGGCGCGGAAGGTTGCCTCAGTGTTCCCGGCTATTACGGTGACGTGAGCCGGCATAAAAAGATCACCGTCAGGGCGCGCAACCGTTACGGGAAGGAGATCATTTACGAGGTGGAAGGGTTTCTGGCTCGTATTTTCCAGCATGAAATGGATCACCTGCAGGGCGATCTCTTCATTGAAAAGGCAACTAATTTGCGGAAAGTCGGTGAATGATGGAAAAACAGCGCATTGTTTTTATGGGCACGCCGGATTTTGCCGTGCCGGCTTTGCAGGCGATTCACGCTGCGGGACACACGATCGCCGCTGTTTTTACGCAGCCCGACAAGCAACGAGGCCGCGGCAAAAAGGTCTCGTTCTCTCCGGTCAAAGAAGCCGCCCTGGCCTTGGGACTGCCTGTCCATCAGCCTGACTCCCTGCGGCCCGCGGCGTCTGTCGCGCTGGTTCGATCCTATGCGCCGACTGTGATCGTCGTCATCGCCTATGGTAAAATTTTGCCGCGTGAGATTTTGGATATACCGCCGTATGGCTGTCTCAATGTGCATGCTTCGCTGCTGCCCCGTTTTCGCGGCGCCGCGCCGATTCAGTATGCCATCAAAGAGGGCGACGGCGTCAGCGGCGTGACGATTATGGGGCTGGACGAAGGAATGGATACGGGCCCGATTCTGAAACAGGCGGAAATACGGCTGACAGCTAAGGAAACGACAGGCACTTTGTTTGCCAAATTGGCTCAATTGGGAGCGCAGACGCTTTTGCCCGTACTGGCGGAACTTTCACAGGCTTTGCGCCAAGCGCGGCCGCAAGATGAAAGGCTGGCTGTCTATACGGCGAAGATCACGAAAGAAATGACCAATATCGACTGGCATCAAGATGCAGCCGTTATTGAACGGTGGTTGCGTACTCTTGATCCTCATCCCGGCGCGTATACGTTCTGGCAGGGGCAGCGCTTGAAAATTTGGGCGGCCGATGTTACCGAAGGAGGCGATGCCGCGCCGGGAACGATTATTGCAGTAACGAAAAAAGCGCTTATCGTGCAGGCGGGGAAAGGCGCTTTGCGCATTACGGAGCTGCAGCCAGAGAGCCGGAAGCGAATGGCGGCGGCCCAATTCCTGCAAAGCCATCAGCCCGCTGTCGGCGAAAAGCTGACTGCTGCCGGGTAATCCGTTGATAAGGAAGAAAGGGCACGGCAGTTTCTTTTTTGATGATGATAAATGAGATAGGAGTTTTTCATGAATGTGCGTGAACTTGCTTGCCGCAGCCTTCTCACGATTTGTAAGGATGACGGTTACAGCAATATTGTCGTTTCGCAAACGATAGAGAAAAATAAATTGACCGACAGAGACCGTCGTTTTTATACGGAGTTGGTATACGGTACGCTGCGTCATGTAAACTATTTGGATTGGATTATCGGCCAATTGAGCTCACGCAGTCTGAGCCGGCTCGATCCTCTTTGTTTGGTTATCGTTCGGCTCGGTATATACCAGATCTATCAAATGGATAAAGTGCCCGAATCGGCTGCCTGCAATGAAAGCGTCAATTTGGCGACGAAGCTTGGCAACAGCGGCATGGCGAAATTTGTTAACGCCATGTTGCGCGGCAGCATCCGCCGCAAAAGCGAATTCGTCATTCCTGCGGCGGAAGACGACCTCGTCCGTCATCTGTCCCTGACCTATCACCAACAGGAATGGTTGATCAAAAAGTGGCTGCAATGGTACGGCGCCGCCGATACGCTGTCGCTGTGCCGCTATTTTGACGGCAAACCGGAACTGTGTTTGCGAACGAATACGACGGTGACGACACGACAGGCTTTGATGGAGAAACTGCGGCAAGCGGATATCGCTTGCCATGAAGCTGTTCACAGCAGTGAAGGCATTTATCTGGAAACGAATCCCGGCATGAGGCGCTTGGAACAGGTCGTCGGTAAGGGCGCTATCGTTCAGGATGAACCGTCACAACTGGTGGCTCACGTCGTCGGACCGCAGCCGAGTGACGTCATCTTTGACATCTGTGCCGCCCCCGGCGGCAAGACAACGCACTTGGCAGCGCTTGGCGGCAATAAGGCCGTCGTATACGGCTGTGATATTTACGAGCATAAAATAAAACTTATCGAAGATAACGCCCGCCGTCTCGGTTTGACCAATGTGCGCCCCTTGTTGCAGGACGGCATGACGATCGGTGATATTTACAGCGCCAGCGCCGACCGCGTCCTTGTCGACGCACCGTGCTCCGGGCTCGGCGTGCTGCGGCACAAGCTCGATCTGCGCTGGCGAAAACGTCCCGGCGATCTCCGCAATTTGCCGCAGCTCCAACTCCGTCTCCTGACCAGCGCCGCCAAATGCGTCAAACCGGGCGGCGTCCTCGTTTACAGCACCTGTACGCTGAACGATGGGGAGAACGGCGCTGTTGTCGACGCTTTTCTGAAAGAACACGGCGACTTCACTGTCGTGCCCATCGGCAGCACGTTGGGCTTTGCGCAGGCAGGTCCTTATTTGCAGCTCTTGCCGCAGCGCGACGGACTGGACGGATTTTTTATTGCTAAAATGATCAAAGAAGGTACGCCATGATCGATATCTTCAGTCTGACGAAAACAGCCTTGGAAGCGATTCTCCTGCAGCAGGGAATCAGGCGATTTCGGGCCGATCAGATATTCACGTACATCTACGGACGCCACGTTTTCGACTGGGACGAAATGATACTTTTACCGAAAAAAGACAGAGACGTATTGAAGGCGAAGCTGCCCATTTACTTTCCCAGGCTTCTCGCCAGGCAGGAAGCGGCTGACGGTGAAACGGTCAAATTGTTGCTGGAACTGCATGACGGCGAAACGGTGGAGACCGTGCTGATGAAGCATGACTATGGCAATTCCGTCTGTCTCTCGTCGCAAGTCGGTTGCGCCGTGAACTGCGCTTTTTGCGCTTCGGCCAAGAACGGCTTCGTCCGCAACCTGAGTGTCGGCGAAATGGTGGTACAGCTGCTGGCTTTCCGTAAATATGTGACGCCCGATCTGCACTCCGTCGTCATCATGGGAACAGGCGAGCCCTTGTTGAATTATGATAACGTTTTGGCCTTTCTTCGCCTGATCCACGAGAAAGATACGTTTTATCTGGGATACCGCAATATGGCTCTGTCGACGTCGGGAATCGTGCCTGCTGTAGACAGACTGGCGGCAGAAGGCTTGCCGCTGACGCTGGCCATTTCGCTGCACGGGCCGACGAATGCAATCCGCCGGCAGATCATGCCCCTTACCGATACTTATGACGTGCCTGCCGTTATCGCTGCCGGCGACCGATATTTTGCCGCAACGGGGCGCAAGGTAACGTATGAATACATTCTGATCAAAGATGTCAACTGTACGCCGGCCTGTGCCGAAGAACTGGCGCGCCTCATGAAAGGAAAGAACATCCTGATCAATCTGATCCCCATTAACGATAATTATGACGTCGGTCTGCGGCGGCCTGCGCGCAGGGAGATTGACGCTTTCGCCCGGTATTTGAAGGAGCGGGGCATTCCGGTTACGCTGCGGCGGGAAATGGGCAGTCGGATCCGGGCCGCCTGCGGACAGCTTCGCATTCGGCGGGAGCAAGAGGAATCTTGACACTTTTTATAAAAATGTGTTTAATAAAGTGGACATAGCTGAAGCCGTGAGAGGACGTGAAAATTTGACAATATACGGTGAAACGAAGATCGGACTGGTCCGCAGCCTGAACGAAGACGCCTTCGCAATCAGCGAGGCCCGTGACATTATGCTCGTCGCCGATGGGATGGGCGGCTACGTAGGCGGGGAAATTGCCAGCAAAACGGCGGTGGAAGCCGTTCTTTACTACTTCAATAACTATACCTATGCCTCGACCAGGCAGCTGGAAAAGGTGATCCAATATGCCAATTCATGCATCCTCAGCAAAATCGCGATCGAACCGTCTCTGCAAGGAATGGGGACGACGCTTTCGCTCCTGACGTTGTCGGAGGGCAATGCCTTTTGGGGGCACGTCGGCGACAGCCGCATTTATCTTTTCCGTGACGGCGACCTGACACAGATTACGCCGGATCACACCTTCGTACAGGAACTGCTTGATCAGGGCCGGATCACGCAAGCTGAAGCCGCAGATCATCCCGATCGTCACGTTCTGACCAGGGCTGTCGGCGTCGATCAGGAACTGGAAGTCGCAATCGGCGCCTTTCCGGTACGGGAAAACGACAGACTGCTCCTTTGCTCCGACGGACTGACGTCATCTCTGTCGGAAGAAATTATCGTCGAAGCGCTCAGCGATTATCGCCGCAGCGAAAAAGAAATCATCAGGCGCCTCTTTGACTTGGTCTATGAAGCAGGCGCAAAAGATAATGTTACCGCAATTTTAGCTACTTTATGACATCATAGGCCGACGCGACGAACAGGCTGCGTACGGCTCGGAGATTCGGAGAAAGTGGTGGAACATCAAATATGATTAATCATATTTTGGATAACAGATATAAAATATTGGAGCTCGTAGGTGAAGGCGGTATGGCCAGCGTATATAAAGCGCAGGACATTCTCCTTGACCGCATCGTTGCCATCAAGGTGTTGGACAGCAAATACGGTATTGACCATGATTTCGTCGTTCGTTTCCATAAAGAAGCGCAGGCGGCGGCCAGGCTCTCACACCCCAATATTGTCAATATATATGACGTCGGTTATGATGCCGGCGTGCACTATATCGTCATGGAATTCGTCCGCGGCGAAACGCTTAAGGATTACATTTCCAAGCATGGCCATTTGCCGATCAATACGGCCATGCGGATTACCTTCGATATCGGCGAAGCCTTGGAGCACGCCCATGCCAACGGTATCGTCCACTGCGATATTAAGCCGCATAATATTCTGGTCACCGAGACGGGACGGATCAAAGTCGCCGATTTCGGCATTGCCCGAGCCGTTAACTCCAATGCCGCCGAAATGGCGGACACGTCGGTTCTCGGCTCCGTCCATTATTTCTCGCCGGAACAGGCGAGCGGCGGGCAGGTCGACGAACGGACGGATATTTATTCTCTCGGCGTCGTCATGTATGAAATGATGACCGGCGTCGTTCCTTTTGAAGGAGATACGGCGATCAGTATAGCGCTGCAGCATGTGCAGGATGAAATTCCGCTGCCGACGAAATACAACCGCCGCATACCGCAGCTCGTCGAGCGCTGCATCCTGAAAGCCATGGCCAAGAACGCCGACGACCGGTTCCAGACGATCGGGGAAATGATTGCCGAGCTGCGGCTGGCGCAGGGATTCGTCAATACGAATAAGGGCGCCATGCCGATCATCAAAAATAATTTTAATACGCAGAAGCTGCCGCCTGTCGCCGCGCAGGAAGAGGCGGCGCGAAAGCCGGGAAAAGCGAATATTTTCGTTCGTTTTCTCGACTCGATCAGCAACCATTCGAAAAAATCGATTATCGTGACGATGCTGGGCATTTTCATTGCCGCCTTTGCCTGGGCGTTTTTCTCCTTCGGCAATTTCTGGAGCACGGAAGATATCATCGTGCCCGATGTGACCGGGAAACAGATCGAAATCGCGCGCCGTATGTTGGAAAAGAAAGATCTTGCCGTTTCGGTCAAGGAAATGGAAAATGACCAGGTGCCGATCGGAGAGGTCATTTCGCAAACGCCGTCAGGCGGGTCCGTCGTCAAAGCTAACCGCACGATTTATCTTACGGTCAGCAAAGGGGCGAGCGGTTCGGAAGTATTGATTCCCGACTTGCGCGGACTGACTGTTGAAGAGGCCGATAAGAAGTTGCAGGAAATCAGGCTTTCCATCGGCAATGTCAGCTATGCCGAAAGCAGCGAGTATGGTGACGGCAAGATTATCAGTCAAACGCCGTCGGCGCCGCAAAAAGCCAAAAAAGGTACGAAGATCGACGTTGTCGTCTGCAAGAAGGGGAGCAGCGAAAAATCGGCCAAGAATGCGCCGAACACGAGCGGCATGACCTTAACCGACGCGATTAAGACCTTGGAAGGCGCGGGCTATACGGTCGGCACCATTTCCGGACTCGATGCGGCGAAAGACAACAGCAAAGCCAAAGTCACGACGCAGACGCCGAAAGACGGCAGCACTGTCGATCTTTCCGTTATCTATCCGGCTGCCGCCGCAACCGATTCGAACCAAGGCGGAGAAACGGGTACGACGCGGACGGGAACCGTCAATATCAGCGTGCCTGCCGGTGCCGCCAATCAACATGTTCAAATTGTCGTTGATGATGAGAACGGCTCGCGCGTCGTCTACGACCGCAACCAGTCCGGCGGTGACAGTATTACAAAAAATGTCAGCGGTACGGGGAAAACCCATGTAAAGGTATATGTCAATAATGTTTTAGTACAAGAACAGAATCTCTAGGAGGAACATGACCACAGGACGTGTCATCAAAAATTATAACGGCTATTATTACGTTCGCTGCGGCGGTGGGTTGACCGAATGCCGCCGCCGCGGCAGGATGAAGGCGAAGGTCGTCGTCGGCGATATTGTTGAAATCACGGAACTGGGGAACGGAAAGGGCGTAGTGGAAGCCGTTTTGCCGCGGCGGAACGCTTTGCGCCGTCCGGCTGTCGCCAATATCGATCAGATGGTGATCATTATGGCGGCCCGGTCGCCGGATCCGAATCGATTTTTGGTCGACAAGATGCTTATGACCTGTGAATATGACCATATTCACCCGAAACTCTGTTTCAACAAGTGTGATCTGGATCGGCAGCAGGCGGAACGATATGCCGCTTTTTACCGAAAATGCGGCTATGAAGTCTATCTGGCTTCCGCTCATTCCGGTGAAGGCCTTGCGGCTTTGCGCGCCATACTGCCGCGGCAGATGACGGCCTTTGCCGGGCCGTCCGGTGTCGGCAAATCGAGTCTCCTGGCGCGTTTGCTCGGCCGCAGTGACCTGTCCGTCGGCGCGGTCAGTGAAAAAATCGGGCGCGGTCGTCATACGACACGTCATTCGGAGATTATGGAATTTTCGCCGGACACTTTTGTCGTCGATACGCCCGGCTTCAGCGCCCTCGATTTCGAACATCTGGCGGAAACGGAAGTGATCGGACTTTTTCCCGATCTGGCCGCCTATGCGGGGCAGTGCCGTTTTTCGTCGTGCCGCCATCTGACGGAGCCGGATTGTTCCGTCAAGGCCGCCTTAGCGGACGGGTTGATTCAGCCGGAGCGCTATGAAACATACTGTAAGATCATGACTTCTCTCAAAGAAAGGAAATGACGGTAATGATATACATCGGACCTTCTGTTTTATCTGCCGACTTCTCACGCTTGGCCGAAGAGATCAAGGACGTGGAAGCCAAAGGGGCGGACTATATTCATCTCGATCTGATGGATGGCCATTTCGTTCCCAATCTGACCTTCGGCGTGCCGGTTATCGCCAAGTTGCGGAATTGTACGACACTGCCGCTCGACGCTCATCTCATGGTGGAGCATCCGGAAACGTACGTTGACGGTTTGGCCAAGGCCGGCGTGACGTACGTAACTGTTCATCAGGAGGCCTGTCCTCATCTGGATCGTCTTTTGCAGCAGATTCACGAAGCCGGCATGAAAGCCGGCGCGGCCCTGAACCCGGCGACGCCGGTAGCAACCTTGCAGTGCGTGGCGCCGCTTCTCGACATGATCCTGATCATGAGCGTCAATCCCGGATTCGGCGGTCAGCGGTTCATTCCGTACACCCTCGCCAAGATCAAGGAGGCCGGAGATCTTCTGGCGGCAGTCGGCAATAAAACGGCTGTTATTGAAGTCGACGGCGGCGTTAATGCGGATACGGCCGCTGCCGTAAAAGCCGCCGGCGCGACCTTCCTCGTTGCAGGCAGCGCCGTTTTCGGCGCCGCAGACAGGCGGGCCGCCATTGCTGCGCTGCGGTAATACTTGTCATGCGTATGCCTTTATGATATAATTTTTCTGTAAATACTATACGTATCATATAGTCTTTGGGGCAAGGTGCGAAAGCGACGCTTTCAATTCCTGACCGGCGGTCATAGTCCGCTAACCTCCTTCGGAGGTTGAACCGATGCGATTTCGGTACCGACAGTACAGTCTGGATGGAAAAAGACGGCAGGCTTGTTTTTGTTGTGCTTAAAAGGCTATTGGAACAGCTCCCAATAGCCTTTTTTTATATGATACCGAAAGGAAGGAACGTGTTGGAACCGATAGAATACATGAGAGAAGCACTGGCTCTGGCAAGGCTCGGACTCGGCTACACGACGCCCAATCCGGCTGTCGGCTGTGTTCTCGTCAAGGACGGCAGGATCGTCGGAAAGGGGTACCATCATCAGGCCGGCACGCCGCATGCTGAGGTTTGGGCTCTGCGTGAAGCAGGTGAAGCCGCCAACGGTGCAACTGCTTACGTGACCTTGGAACCGTGTTCCCATTACGGCAGGACGCCGCCGTGCGCCAAGACGCTGGCCGAACACGGCATTGCCAAGGTATACATGGCCATGCTGGATCCCAATCCTCTTGTAGCCGGTAAAGGGGCCGCCATTCTGCGGCAGGCCGGCATTCCCGTAGAGATCGGCCTGTTATCGGGAGAAGCGGCGCAGCTGAACGAAGTTTTCATCAAGAACATGCTTGTCGAAAAGCCTTTTATCGCCGTGAAGCTGGCGCAGAGTCTCGACGGTTGCACGGCGTCACGGACGGGGCGGTCGCAGTGGATTACGAATGACTGGGCGCGGTCGCACGGGCATTATCTCCGCTCGACTTACGACGCGATCCTCGTCGGCATTCACACAGTGGAAACCGACAATCCTCTGTTGACGAGCCGCATCAGGCGGGACGATCACGACGCGCCGCATCAGCCGATCCGTGTCGTTCTCGATACAAAGGGGCGAATCTCCCTGAAGTCGTTAGTCGTTACCGACAAGACGACGACGACGATCGTCGTGACGACTTTCTTATGCCCCGTCGAAAAGATGCGGGCTTTGAAGCGAGCAGGTGTCAAAATTCTGCTGGCGCCGCTTCACGACGGAAAATGCGTCGATTTGCCGGCGGCCCTGAACTTGTTGTATCGGGAAGAAGGCATTAGGAGCATTCTCGTAGAGGGCGGCAGTACTATTCACGGCAGTTTCTTCGATCATAAACTGGTCGACAAGGTGTATGCCTTTATCGGCAATAAAGTAATCGGCGGTGAGAAGGCGACGACAGCGGTCGGCGGCATGGGTGTCGACAGCCTTGACGAATGTATGACGCTTACGTATGAAAATGCCGAGATTCATGACGGGAATATCCTGATTACGGCGTATAACGCGGAACGGGAGGGAACGTATGTTCACTGGAATCATTGAGGAATTGGGAACTGTCGGCGCCATGGACCGCAAGGCCGATTCCATTCGGCTGACTGTTGAAGCGAAGAAGGTGCTGGAAGGAACGCAGATCGGCGACAGCATTGCCGTCAACGGCGTCTGCCTGACCGTTACGACGATGACGGCGTCTTCTTTTACTGCCGACGTCATGCACGAAACGATGCGCCGTTCGTCGCTGCGCGACATCCGCAGCGGTTCGCAGGTGAATCTGGAACGGGCCTTGCAGCTCGGCAGCCGTTTGGGCGGACATATCGTCAGCGGCCATATCGACAGTATGGGCCGCATACAGCAGATCGCTACGGACGGCATTGCCCGCGTGCTGACAATCGCCATTGAAAAGGAACTGTCACCCTTCATTGTCGAGAAAGGTTCCATTGCTATCGACGGTATCAGCCTGACCGTTGCCTCTGTTTCCGCCGAGGCGTTTACCGTTTCCGTCATTCCCCACACCATGGCGAATACGACGTTGCTCACGAAAAAAGTCGGCGCCGTCGTCAATCTGGAAACGGATATGATCGGCAAATACGTCCATAATTTTACGGCGGACTATACGGCGCGGGGCAAGGGCAAGCTGTCGCTGCAGTCACTGCTGGAAAATGGTTTTTAAGAGTTAACTCTCTGACAATACATACATAAACGATAAAGATAGGAGCGTGTACACTATGGCACACATCAAAGAAGGTAATTTACTCGGTCAAGGCTTAAAGATGGGCATCGTCGTCGCCCGTTTCAACGAATTCATCGGCAGCCGTCTTCTCGGCGGCGCTTATGACGCTTTTCACCGTCACGGCGTGAACGATGACGATATTACGACGGCATGGGTTCCCGGCTCGTTCGAGATCCCTCTGGTAGCGCAGAAAATGGCCGAATCAGGCAAGTATGACGCCGTCATCTGCCTCGGCGCCGTCATTCGCGGTGCCACGAGCCACTATGACCTCGTTTGCAATGAAGCAGCCAAGGGCATTGCCCAAGCGTCCCTAAAGACGGGCGTCCCCGTTCTCTTCGGCGTGATTACGACGGAAAATATCGAACAAGCCGTAGAACGGGCCGGCACAAAGGCGGGAAACAAGGGCTTCGACGTAGCCACGGCAGCCATTGAAATGGCAAATTTATTGAAAGAAATTTAAGATACGATCATGCAATAACGCTCCGGCTCAGAACAATTGGGTCGGAGCGTTATTGCATGATTATACGTATTTTGATTATACTATGAAAACTGAATGAAAAGAAATCGGAAATGAACTTCCTGTAACGGCTTAACGTACAGAACAGCGTGAAAACGCCGGTCTTTCTTTACTGTATTTTTACTCTACATTGTAAGAAGAAATGTGCTATACTTATAAATCAATAAACGAATGAATTCGGGGCCTTTTACAAATGCTCTTCGGTTTTGGTCTTTTCATGTGCTAGTATACGTGTTAAAATTAAATAAGTTATGTATTAATATAAGAATTTATTCTATCTCTGATTATTGATCAATTTATTGTTTTTAAGGATAAGATGACAATGAGAAAATATTTACTGCCGTTTTTTTTATTATCTTTGGATATATTATCCATTTTATTTGTTGCTTTTTTTTCCCTTTATTTGCGCTTTGACAACGTTTTAGATAATCCCTACTCGTTAATTGTTGTCCACCTTTTACCGGCAATCGTGGTAGCTTACGTGTTGCCACTGCTGATATTTCGGCTGTATACGCGTATGTGGCGTTACTTGGGCCTTCATGAGATAAAAGATATTATTTTAGCATCTTCGCTGGGGGTAGCTTTTTTTTGGTGTATCGTTTCTGCATTTGGATATATTCTGCCTCGTTCTTATTTTTTGATTTCTTATATTCTCATTGTTGGAGTTATTTGTTTTGAACGAGTTATACTTCACTATATCATTCTCCGTGAAATGAGGCACATGTTGGCTGCTAGCAGTACTGCCCATTTTCCTGTCTTAATCATAGGAGCAGGAGATGCAGGGAATATGTTAGCCAGAGAACTTGCGTACTATCATAGCGGCAACAGAGAGGTAAGCGGATTTATTGACGATGATCCGAATAAACAGGGCATGTTTATTCAGGGGAAAAAAGTATTGGGAACAAGGAGTGATATTTCCCGTATTGTAAATGAAAATAATATACGGGAAATAATTATTGCCATGCCTTCTGCAAAGACAAAGACAATTCGAGAAATAACCGATGTTTGTGTTCGTGAAAAGCAATGTAAGTTGACAATTTTGCCGGGAATATACCAGTTTCTGAATGGCGATATTTCTGTTTCCAATTTGCGCCCTGTATCAGTAGAAGATTTGTTGGAGAGAGAACCGGTTCAATTGGATTTTAAGAAAATTGCTGCATATTTAGAGAACAAGCGTGTGCTTGTTACCGGTGCAGGCGGTTCCATTGGCTCCGAAATTTGTCGTCAAATTATGCGTATGAATCCGCAACAACTCATTTTAGCAGGACATGGAGAAAACAGTATTTATCTTATTTATCAAGAGTTGTCCAAATTATATGGCAAGAATAGACTGATACCGGCTATTATCAGTATTCGTGATAAAGAAGAATTAAGACGCTTGTTTGAAGAACATCGTCCGCAAGTTGTTTTTCATGCTGCGGCACATAAACATGTACCTCTTATGGAACGACAGCCTCGGGCGGCTATTTCTAACAACGTTTACGGCACAAGAAACGTGGCGGTAGTTGCCGGAGAGTATGGCGTGGAAAAATTTGTTATGATCTCAACCGATAAGGCGGTAAACCCGACGAGTGTTATGGGGGCAACGAAGCAGGTTGCAGAAAAAGTTATTCGTGTTATGAACGGACATTATAAAACAGAATATGTAACAGTTCGTTTTGGTAATGTCCTTGGTAGCCGCGGCAGTGTTGTACCTTTGTTTAAAAAGCAAATCGCAGCGGGCGGACCGGTTACCGTAACACATCCTGAAATGACTCGGTATTTTATGACGATACCGGAGGCGAGTCAGTTGGTGTTGGAAGCAGGCGCTATCGGTAAGGGAGGGGCGTTGTTTTTATTGGATATGGGTGAACCTGTTAAGATCATGGATTTGGCGAAAAATATGATTCGTTTGTCCGGTTATGAAGAGGGCAAAGATATAGAAATCAAGATTACGGGACTGCGCCCTGGAGAAAAGTTATATGAAGAGTTGTTGACAAAAGAAGAAGGAGTGGAAAAAACTCAATATGAAAAAATTTACGAAGCTCCTTTGGAAGAAGTAAATGGAAAGTGGCTGTTTGAAAAGATAGAATCTTTTGGCCAGTGTAATACGGGGGAAGATATTATTCATGTTTTACAAGAAATCATTCCTACTTACAACCCTAATCATACGCCCGATAATCGAAATCTATTGCAAAACTTTGAAGAAATTGATGTGGGAAATCGCTGAAGGCAGAATATAACGCTGAAGAGGTATTTTTATCATGATAGATTTGCATTCACATATTTTGTATACTATTGAAGGTGACGACGGTTCTCGCTCTCAGGAAATGTCCCTGGACATGCTGCGAATGGCTGTCGAGGCGGGGACGACGGACATTTTTGCTACGCCCCATGTCAATCGTCGCGGTATCGTTCCCCACTGGGAAGACATCGTGACGCGGACGGAAGAACTTCGGGAAGCTGCCGTTCAGGCGAATATACCGATCCGTGTTCATACCGGCGCCGAAGTGGAATTGAATTATACGACGTTGGATTTCTTAGGGAAGGGCGAAACGAGGTACTGCTTGAACGGCAGTCATTATATATTGACGGAGTTGACGCCGCAAAGCGACCCGGAACAGACGGAATCACTTTTGTATGAGCTCATGCTGCGTGAATATATCCCGGTTTTGGCGCATCCGGAGCGGTATGACCGGATCATGACGCATCCCGAACGGATATTGAAATGGATGCAAAAGGGCGTATTGACACAGTGCAATGCCGGCAGCTTTATCGGGCAATTCGGTGAACAGGCAAAGGAGCGGGCCGAATTGCTTTATCGTCATCAGATGATTTGTTTTCTCGGCTCTGATGCGCACCGTACGGATTGGCGTAATCCCGACACCAGTGCGGCGGAAGAGGGGATACGCAAGTTTACGGGGAGCGCTGCGTTTTGGGATTCCTGTTGCCGCAATGCGGACAATATCGTTCGTCATAAGCTTTTTTATCCCACCGTACCGGATTGTTTCAAAAAACAGAAAAAAGGTTTTTTTTCCAGACTATTCGGATAATAAAAGAATATAACCAAACGGGGAGGTTTATAGATGAGAAAAAAAATAATGGCCATTACGGCATTGGCGGCATCTATGGCGATGTCAGCGTGGGCCGCTGATTATACCTTGCGTCCCGGCGACCAGCTGAGTATTATGGTGACACAGGAAGAGAGCATGAGCACATCACCGACAAGCAGTGAACAGACACCGTACCAGATTCGACCTGACGGCAAGGTATCTATTCCGCTGGCAGGAGAGATTTATGCCAACGGCATGACGGTGAACGAATTTACGGATACCGTAGCGCAGCGATTGTCGCGGTATATTATTAATCCCGATGTAGCCGTCAACATTGTCAAACTTGGCGGCGTTCGGGTCTATGTCTTCGGAGAAATCAATAAGCCCGGCGCATATGAGCTGACGAAAGGGCATACTGTCATAGATGCTATTGGCGCTGCCGACGGTTTCAACTGGGATACGGGCAAGAAAAAAATCTATCTCATCCATCAGGACAATACGAATAAGATCATTACGATCAACTTGAACAAGATGTTGCAAACAGGGAATATGGCGGAAAACTATGAAATGCGCGAAGGCGACATTCTCTACTTGACGCGTAACGGACGTATCAGCTTCTCGCGGGACATTGCACCTCTCTTCAGTGCGGCATATATGGCTTCAAAAATAAATAGTAACAACTAATGCAGGTATTAAATAGAAAAAATCACTGATTAGGGCTGGCAGGTTTGAGATATTGCGGCTTATTGCCGATCCTGGATGCTGAGATCTGTTTCACTAATTATTGCATGTGCTGCTGCTATACTTGTTATGAACTACTCAACTTAAGGAGTGAATAAAACCTGTGGATGAACAAGTAATAGATTTAAAAGAGCTTTATGATGTTTTGATAGAAAATAAGAAGACCATTGCTAAAGTAACGGTTGCGTTTCTCGTGGCGGCAGGACTGTATTTACTGATTGTACCGCCGACATATCAATCCGTTTCCTTGTTGAGGGTCAAGCAGGATAAAGGGTTGGGCAGTTCCATCTTGGAAAGTTTACCGACAGGGGGAGGAATGGATTCTAAACAACGGATGAATACTGATGCAGAGATATTAAAAAGTAGAAACGTTATTGTACCCGTTATTCGGCAGACGGAAGAACCGGACAGTGATGGAGCATTTCCGGATTATGAGGATTATGTAAAAAATCGTATTATCACTAAACCGTACAAAGATACGGAAATTCTGGAAGTTGATGTAACCGGTAAAACACCGGAAGATGCGCAGAAAGCCAATACATTAATTGTACAGGGGTTTTTAAATCGCTTGACGCAACTCTCTCATGACGAACAGAAGAATATACGCGAGTTTTTGCAAAAGAGAGCAACGTCATCAAAAGAAGAATTGACAGATGCCGAAAACAAGCTGCAGGCATATCAAGTTGCCAATAAAATATATTCATCTGACGATCAAATGAAGGCATTAGCAGATAAGCTATCGGAAATCGACAAGGCAAAGGCTGAGAATCAACTGAATATGGAAACGGCTAAAGCGGCACTAAGCAGTGTTAACGGGCAGCTTTCTTCGGCCGGGCAGAGTGTGGCGGACAGTCCGGCCATTCAACAGTACAAGACGCAGTTGGCTCAATTAGAGGCGCAAAAAGCGAGTTATGCCGGCAAATATACTGCTGAGCATCCGAAAATGCAGGAAGTGACAAATCAGATCAATCAAGTCCGGGCATCTTTAAATCAGGAGATTGATAATATTGTCGCGCAGCAGGCCCCATCAAGTAATATGGTTCAGCAAGGGTTATTGGCGGATAAATTCAAAAATGAAGCAGCCATCGCCGTCGAAGAGGGCAAGAAGCAGGCCTTAGACAATCTGGATGCAGAGAACAATGCCATTATCGCTACATTGCCGGCTAAGGAGCAAGGGTATATTCGCGTTAAACGTGATGCTGATGTTGCTCAAGAAATCTATATTATGCTGGCGAAACGACTGGAAGAGGCGAAAGTGGCCGAAGTGATGGTCCCCAATGAAGTACAAGTCGTTGACACGGCTACGTTGCCGGATAAGCCGATTAAACCACGAAAATTATTAACTGTATTGTTGGCTTTGATTATGGGATTGTTTTGCAGCAGCGGCTATCTGGTGGCCAAGTACCTCTTGAATCGTAAGATAAGAACGACAGATGATGTAGAAACACATTTGGGGCTTCCTGTACTGGGAATCATTCCTGATGCCAATACGCTGGAAGATTATGAAACAGATTCATTGAATATTATGGATAAAATGAAATCGATAAGGAGTAAAGTATGGCACAAGTAGACCTCATTGCCCATTATGACGCGAAATCACCTGTTTCTGAAGCCTATCGCGCCGTTCGTACGAATCTGCAGTTTGCCGGAGCGGGAAAAAAATTAAAATATATCAGCTTTACATCGGCAACGCCGGGGGAAGGAAAGTCGGCGACGATTGCCAATATAGCTATTACATTGGCACAGGATAAAAAAAAGGTTCTCTTGATTGACTGCGATATGCGGAAGCCGCGGCAACATAAGCAGTTCGGATTGCCGAATAAAGGGTTAAGCAATTGCATTGCCATGGGCGAAGCATTTGAAGACGTTGTAAGTCGCGATGTCTTTGAATACCTGGATGTGCTTCCCAGCGGCCCCGTACCGCCGAACCCGTCGGAATTATTGGGCTCTCCGGCGATGCTTGATATTTTAAATAAAGTAGAGGATACGTATGACTATATTCTTCTCGATATGCCGCCTGTTTTGGCAGTCACCGATGTTGCCGTTTTAGGAAGAAAAGTAGATGGCATCGTGTATGTCATAAAATCCGGCGCCGTTTCTCCTGATGAGGCCAAGGAAGCGAAGAAACGCCTTGATCAAAGCGGAGCAACGATATTGGGAGCTGTGCTTAATTGCGTTCCTCAGAAGCATCACAATAGTTATGGCTATTATTATTACGATGAGAATAGAAAATAAATAAGCCTGTAGGAGACGATAGATAAACGTGCGAAGGTACTTACGGGAAGTCCTGAATCACACTGTGGGCGTCAGCATAAGTGAGAAGGGATAGACGAAACAGATATCTTGTGTTAAGCCGTTCATGAGAGATGCTCCTTTGTGGTGGTTTGGGATAATCACGTAAATCATAACACAAAGGAAGCTCTCTTTTTTACTATAGGGGGGTAACATACATTGTAATCCTACATTTATAAATTTTAAATATATGCTAATGCAGTTTATTGGGTATCCCGTTTTATGGTATACTAAGGAAAACTATCATTTCAGAGGGGAAGAAGGAATCCTATGAAATTCAAGAAATCAGCCGTTCTTTTGGCTGCTGTGGCAGCGTTGGGGACAGGCAGTGTTTGGGCGGCAGCTGTGCCTGTTGACAGCCCGTATTATGAGTATCTGAAGAGTTTGCATGACGCCGGCTATGTTACGGCGGTGCCGGAGGAAGGCGCGACGTACAGCCGCATGGAGCTGGCGCAGCTGGCTGTAGAGGCCGAAGGAAAGGCGCAGTCGAAGCCGATGCCTGTCGGGCTGGCTGATCGTCTTTACGCGATCGAGAGTTATGTTGCTCCGGAAATCGATGAAATCAGGGGAACGGCGACAACGCAGCAAGCGGCGCCGGTAACGGGAACGGAACCGATGTTGCGGAATTCGGCAGATACGTATCGCCCGGCGGTTCCTATTGAAGTGCCTGAAAATACACGGCAGTCCGTCAAAGCCGATAATCCGGCTGCTATGAGGACCTCGGCCAATGTGCCTGTCGATTCTGTTTATTATGCGTATCTCGAAAAATTGAGCGGCATGGGTTATATCGAATCATTGCCGACAGGCGCTAAGCCGTATAGCCGGATGCAGTTTGCCGAGTGGACGATAGAAGCGGAAAAGCTTGCTGCCAACAGGGAAATGCCGCCGTATTTGGCTGATCAGCTTCATGCCATCGAGGCTTATGTTGCTCCGGAGGTAGCCGTTTTGCGTGGAGAAACGGTACAGGATACGTTAAAACTGCGTGAGGTGACGGCTGCTCTTGCCGTTAGCAGCGGTACGACAGGCGCTTATCGGTATAACGGGCCCCATGCGCATTGGCAGCCTTTCGGCATGAATAATAACGGCTATCGCTACGGAGACGGCGCAAACGGCATTGTCAGTGCCAGTATCGCCGGTAATATCGGTCACGAAACGGCTATCGCCGTGCGTCCCCGTTTCAGCTATGACAAAGATCAGCAGTTCAAAGCCGGTCTCGAAGAAGGGTATATCAAGACTCGTACGGGCGTAATGGCCTGGGAACTTGGGAAAGAAGCCATGGTCTGGGGGCAGGGAGCGACAGGGAGTCTGCTTCTCGGCAACAATATGAAACCGTTGACAACAGTTCAGGCCCACCTGGTAAAGCCCCATAAAATAGGCGGTTTCTTCCGTTTTCTCGGGGAGGCCGATTTCCACCTGTTCTACGGCCAATTGGAAGGCGATCGTTCCGATTCGGCGAAGGCTCTCGGCCGAAAGGATTATGATCATGTCGGGCTTTTTGGCCTTCGCGCCGATTTTACGCCGACAGACTATTTTACCTTCGGTTTGAGCCGCGTTTCCATGCTTGGCGGTGACGGCAAGGGATTGAGTCGATCCGATTGGGGCCATTGGCTGACCGGTACCAACGCCGATTCGACAGAATCTGACCGCTGGAACGATATTGCCGGTTTCGACTTCCGTCTCCGCTTCCCCGGCGTGCAGTGGTACGGCGAAGTATACGGCGAGGATCAGGGCGGATTTATGCCGACGAAACGAGCGTATCGCCTTGGCGTGTATATTCCGCGGCTGACCCATGACGGTTCGTGGGATATGACGATTGAAGGCGCCCAGACGACGCCTGTCTGGTATACGCATTGGACGTATCAGAACGGTTGGACCTACAGTGATAATATCATCGGCGACGCCATGGGCAGAAACAGCCGTAAGTATTATATCGGCGTCAAGCATTATCTCCCGAAAGAAGCATATATCGGATTTTACGTCATGCATATGGACATGGACAGAGCTGCGACGTATCATCCTGTCGTCAATGAAGCGGCTTTTATGGGGCAGAAAAAAATAAGTGACGATGTCGTTCTCAACGGGACCTTGGGATATGCCCAGGTGAAACATGGTAACTATGACGACGACACGGATAACAATCTCTTTGCCATCGGTTCTCTCCAGTGGCGTTATTAAGTTCGGCAGATATTCTTACGGGTCCGTCCCATCGGCTTTGCTGCGGGACGGATTTCCTGTTTATTTTCAGCAGTGCGGCTGCTATGACCGTATCGGGTAGATTTTATGAAAAAAATTAGTTTCTTTGCTCTCACCTTGCTCTTGATTTGTTTTATTTGGCACAATTCGCTGGTCGACGCGCCGCATTCGACGGCTGTCAGTCGCCAGGTTCTGGCCTTTTTGAACCGAGCGTTGGCTATGTTGACCATTTCGCAGCCCTTGGCGCTGACTGAGCATCTTGTCCGCAAAGCGGCGCATTTTACGGAATTTTATTTTCTGGGAAGCGCGTTGTTTTCCACCTTTTATGCTTTTGGAAAGCGTAGAACGGCCTTTTTCCTGACGGTCATCATCGGCGGTTTTGTCGCCGTCATCGACGAGCATCTCCAGTTGTACAGCCCCGGCCGCAGCAGCCAAGTGTCCGACGTGTTTTTGGATAGCGGTGCCGTGCTGACGGCGGCAACCGCTTTGCAGCTGTTCGTGTATTGGCTGCGGAAAAAGAAATGACGTTGCCGGTGCTTAATGCGGTTTTACGATGTGACATATCTTTGCGCGCCCAGTCTGCGGCGCGCAGCCGGCGTTGGCCGCTGACAGCATTGTGGGAAATGAGATAAAAAATGTCGTGCAGAAAATCCTGCACGACATTTTTTATGGGCCTACGTCCGGTTCATTTTTGGTGTTAAAGCCGATAATGCGCCGCGGTTGTTCCGGATCTGTTCGTTTGACGGCGACGAGGAGAAGATTCAGTTGTGAGAGGTGCTGCACCAGTTCGACGGATGAGCCGTCAGTCAGTTCTCCGTAAAAAACGATCATATTGGGATCCCAGTACCCGACATCCTGAATGCTGAAAGTAATATTGCCTGATGAGACGAGGCGGCCGCCGGCCTGCATATCGTCCGGCAGCTCGGCTTCGAAGTTATTGATCAGGGCCACGATCCGCTGATACATGTCGGAAGCCAAATAGGTATTTTCCCCATCGGTTTCTTCCGCCAGTGTTTCCGGAAGGACGGTCAAGGCGTCCGTATTCTTTGCGATTTCCGTTTCTGTTGTCATCCAATCACCGACCTTTCTGTTCCTTATTGACAATATTCCAGACAGGTCCGATAATCTCCTGCCGGTAAATTGATTTTTTTCTCATTTTTGCGCTGCGCCATATCCTTGTAGTATAATAAAAAGTAATCTACAAGAGAGGATTACATACATGAGCTATACAGATCAAATCGTCCATTATACGGCAGACGAAAATATTCGCGTAGCCATTGCCTTGACCCGGGAGATTACGGAAACGGCGCGGCTGCAGCACCATTTGTCGCCCGTTGCCTGCGCCGCTTTGGGCAGGGCTATGACCGGCGCCTTGCTTCTGGCAGGGGATTACAAAAATCATGAAGGCGTGTCGCTGCGTTTTGACGGCAAGGGGCCTTTAGGTGCTATCCATGTCGATTCCTTCCGTACGAATCGCGTCCGCGGCTATGTCGATCATCCGACTGTAGACTTGCCGCTGAAGGAAAACGGCAAGCTTGATGTGGGGCGAGCCGTCGGCACGGACGGCGTGCTGTCGGTCACCCGTTTTACACCGGAAAAAACGACGTATACGAGCCAGTCCGATCTCGTATCCGGCGAAATAGCCGAAGATCTGGCTTATTACCTGTATACGTCCGAACAGATTCCGGCGACGATCAATCTCGGCGTCCTCGTCGACAGGGATTATACGATCGCCGCATCCGGCGGTTTTTTGGTGCAGGCACTGCCCGGCGCTGCCGATGACGACTTGGCCCGCATCGAAGCGAACCTCGGCAGATTGGCGCCGATTACGACGTATTTACGTGAACATGAGAATGCCGAAGGGCTGATTGAAACTATTTTTGACGGCTTCCATTATAAGGAATTGTACCGCCAGCCTCTTTACTGGCGCTGTACGTGTTCTCTGCAGCGAATTGAAAACGTCCTTCTGTCGTTGCGCCGGGAGGACAAGGAAGCGTTGTTGAAGGATCCGCAAGTGGAAATGACCTGTCATTACTGCGGCAGCAAATATGTCATCAGTCACGATGACTTAGTAACGTTGTTTTCAGAAAATAAGGGGTGATCAGCATGGGACTCATTGCGATTATCGGCGGTACCGGCGTCTGTGATGCCACGATGCTAGAACATGTCAAAGAAGGACAGCAGCAGAATTATTACGGTACGATCCGGTACATGCAGGGTACTTATAAAGGAAAGGATATCGTTTTTTTGCCGCGCCACGGCAAAACGCATTCGATTCCGCCGCATTTGATCAATTACCGCGCCAACATTTTGGGGTTGAAAAAGCTCGGCGTAACGGCGATTTTATCGACGACGGCAGTAGGTTCATTGAATCTTGACGACAAGCCTGATGATTTTGTCTTGCCAGACCAGTTTCTCGATTTCACGAAATCGCGACACACGTCCTTCTTCGACGGCGGGCAGAACGGCGTCGTTCACGTCGACATGACCGATCCCTACTGCCCGGCGCTGCGCGAGACGGTGATGCAGGCAGGCGCGGCGCTGGGGTATTCCGTCCATAACGGCGGCACCTACGTTTGCACGGAAGGTCCGCGTTTTGAGACACCTGCGGAAATCAGGATGTTCGCTCAATTCGGCGGCGATCTCGTCGGGATGACCAATGTCCCCGAAGTTTGTCTTGCCAGGGAAGCCGAGATCTGCTACGCTACCGTTTCCATGGTTACCAATTTTGCCGCCGGTATTTCGCCGCAGCCGCTGACACATGAAGAAGTCGTGGAAAGCATGGCCAAGAATTCACTGCGTTTGCGGACGTTGCTGATGCGGGCGATCGAGCTGTACGCCGAAGGGGAAGATTGTTCTTGCCGCCATACGCTGCAGGCTTACGGAGGGTTTTCTGTCTGATGGAAACGCTGCATTGGAAAGGGAATGAACTGCTGCTGCTGGATCAGACGGCGCTGCCGTTGCAGGAGCGCTACTTGTCTTGCCGTTCCTGGCAGGACGTGCGCCGGGCCATTGCCGTTCTCGCTGTCCGCGGCGCGCCGGCCATCGGCGTCGCCGCCGCCTATGCCGTTGTCCTGGCGGCTAGAGCGCTGGTGCAGGGCGGCGTTGCCGATAGTGCCGCTTTGCTAACGCAGCTGCACGCCATCTGCCTTGACCTCGACGCGGCAAGACCGACGGCGGTCAATCTGCATTGGGCCTTAGCGAAGATGGAACGGCGGGCCGCCGAGTTGCAGGCCGAAAACGACCCGGCCCTGATTGCGGACGCATTGGAAGCGTTAGCTAATGCTATCTGCGCCGAAGATATCACCGTCAATCGGCGCCTTTCGGCGTACGGCGCCGCATGCCTGTGCAAGGCGGGAAAGAAGCTGAATATCCTGACGCATTGCAATGCCGGCGCGTTGGCGACTGCCGGCATCGGCACGGCTCTCGGCGTGATCCGGGCCTCGCATGCGCGCGGTCTCGTCAATATGGTTTATGCCGACGAAACGCGGCCGCTGCTGCAAGGCGCCAGGCTGACGGCAACGGAACTGCATGCCGACGGTATTCCCGTTACGCTGATTACGGATAATATGGCGGCCTGGGTCATGCGGACGAAGGAGATCGACGCCGTTATCGTCGGCGCCGACAGGATTACGGGAAACGGCGATACGGCCAACAAGATCGGCACTTACGGGGTGGCGATCCTGGCCAGGGAGCACCGCATTCCTTTTTATGTCGCCGCGCCGATATCGACTTTCGACCTGCAAATGGAAACGGGCGTATCGATTCCGATTGAAGAGCGGGACCATCAGGAAGTCCGGCAATTTCAGGGGCAGGCGTCAGCACCGGCGGACGTCGCCGTTTTCAATCCCGCTTTCGACGTAACGCCGCACGAGTATATTACCGCCATTTTTACGGAAGCAGGCGTAATTTCCGAACCTGATGCGAGACAGGTGACGCAATTTTTTCAGAAAAAGGGAGTGGTTTTGTAATGGAATCAATCATTCGTGACCGTTCTTTGGCCAAAAGCGGTCAGCAGAAGATCAGGTGGGTAGATCACTACATGCCGACGCTGAACGCGATTGGCGACAGCTTAAAAAAAGAACAGACTTTTCGCGGCAAAACCGTTGTTGTCAGCGTCCATCTGGAAGCCAAGACGGCGTATCTGGCGACGGTGCTGAGCCGCGCCGGCGCCAACGTTGTCGTGACAGGCAGCAATCCGCTTTCGACACAAGATGACGTCGCCGCCGCTCTGGTCGAAGACGGATTGACCGTTTATGCCACATACGGCTGCACGGAAGAGGACTATTTTATGTATTTGCATAAGGCCTTGGATCATCATCCGGAGATCATCATCGACGACGGCGGCGATCTCGTCGGCCTTCTCCACACGTCGCGGCAGGACGCGCTGGAGAACCTTCTCGGCGGCACGGAAGAAACGACGACTGGCGTCAATCGCCTTCACGGCCTCGATAAAGCGGGGAAGCTGCGCTTTCCCATGATTGCAGCCAATGATTCGTATTGTAAGTATCTTTTCGACAATCGTTACGGCACGGGACAGTCGACTTGGGACGGCATTATGCGTACGACAAATCTGACCGTTGTCGGCAAAAAAGTCGTCATCGGCGGTTACGGTTGGTGCGGCCGCGGCTGCGCCATGCGCGCCAAGGGACTGGGAGCCCATGTTATCGTCACCGAAGTTGATCCGATTAAAGCCATTGAAGCTGTTTTTGATGGCTTTGAGGTCATGCCTATGGCGGCGGCTGCCAAAGTAGGGGATATTTTTGTGACCCTGACCGGTGATAAAGACGTTATACGCGGTGAACATATGAAAGAGATGAAAGACGGTGTCCTGCTGGCTAATGCCGGTCACTTTGACGTGGAAATCAACAAGCTGGAACTGGAGGCTCTGGCAGTCCGCCACTTTGCGGCGCGCCATAATATTGAAGGGTATGAATTGCCGAACGGCCATATCATCAATCTGCTGGCAGAGGGGCGGCTGGTCAATCTCGCCGCCGGTGACGGGCATCCTGCTGAGATTATGGATCTGTCCTTTGCCGTTCAGGCTCTGGCGGCGAAGTATATCTTGGAAAATCACGGCACGCTGGAAAATCACGTTTATGTCCTGCCTCACACGATTGATACGGAAATTGCCTCCATCAAGCTGAAATCGATGGGCTACGGTATCGATACGCTTTCGGCAGAACAACGGACCTATTTGAATCTTGATTAGGAAAGGCGGACCGATGACGAAAACATTGTTGAAAAATATTGCGCTCTATCGCAACCATATCGTCGAAGAAGGGAAAAATCTCGTTATTACCGATGACCGGATCACGGCCTTTCCGGCAACTGCCGATGGAGATTATGACGTCGTGATTGACGGCAAGGGCATGTTGGCCACGCCGGGTTTTGTCAACACGCATAATCATATTGCCATGACGGCTTTTCGCAGCTATGCCGATGACATGCGGCTCATGGATTGGCTGGAAAAGAAAATCTGGCCGGCAGAAGCGAAATTGGACGGTGATATCGTCTATGCGCAGGCGCGGTTGGGGATTGCGGAAATGCTTCGCTGCGGCACGACAAGCTTTGCCGATATGTATTTTTTCATGGACGATGTGGCGCGCGCCGTCGAAGAGACCGGTATCCGCGCCGCTTTGAGCCGCGGCCTTACGGGGATTACGCCGAATGCCCAGGCGGCGTTGCAGGAGAATAAGGATCTCTTCCGGACGTGGCACCGCCGTGGCGACGGCCGGATAACCGTCATGTTCGGCCCGCACGCACCGTATACCTGCCCGACGGCGTATATGCGGCAAGTCGTGGCGGCAGCCGGCGAACTGGGCGCCGAAATTCACATGCACCTTAGCGAAACGAAGGGCGAAGTCGAAACGGTCCGCAAGGAATACGGCAAGTCCCCCATTGCTTGGGCCGACGACCTGGGCGTATTCGACTGTGGCTGCCTGGCGGCGCACTGTGTTTGGGTCGATGACGACGACATCGATATTTTAGCGGCGAAACACGTCCGTGTCGCCCACAATCCCGGCAGCAATCTGAAATTGGCCAGCGGCGTCGCGCCTGTTCCCAAGCTGCTGGAAAAAGGCGTTATCGTCGGTCTGGGAACGGACGGCGCCTCGAGCAACAATAATCTCGATATAATGGAAGAAATGCATTTAGCGGCGTTGATTCATAAAGCCGATACCTTTGATCCCCTTGTCATTCCGGCGGAAAAAGCCGTTCATTTGCTTACGGAAGGCGGCGCAAAGGCACTGGGATACAGCGATATCGGCAAGCTGGAAGTCGGTTGGAAAGCGGATATTACGCTTATTGACAGAGAAGGCCTGCACTGGTATCCGAAAAATGACACCTTATCCCTGCTGGCCTATGCGGCGAACAGTTTTGATGTAGATACGGTGTTCGTCAACGGCAAGCTGCTTCTGCAGAACAAAGAATTTACGACGCTGGATATTGAAAAAATAAAATACGAAGCGGAACGAAGCAAAGAAAAGATGTTGAGTTCCCTTTCCTGAGGCAAAAGGATCTGTCACCGCTGGCAGATCCTTTTTAGCGTATGGAAATGACGAATACCGGCACGCTTTGCGCTTTCGATATCGTCTCGGCTGCATGAATGAAAAGGAAGGCGGCATTGACGCATGGGTTTGCTGAGCGCCGGCTGCTGATCACCACCGCGGTGTGCTTGACCGTATCGCGTCCTTTTTATAAAGACAATTGTTCGTAATAAAAAAGCATGACGGCTTGCAGCGCTTTTCCTTATTACGTTATAATAATAAAAAAAGATGAATAACAAGGAATGAAGGGACCCGGAAAGGGGAGACAGCGCATGGAAAATGGCAGGTTCACGACAGCTGATTACAGTTGTGCCTTTAATGCTTTGTATTGTTCGCTGATTATCGTCGACAACGAGGGACATATTGTTTGCAAGAATGAGTCGTCAAAGCGTCTTGTGGAAGAAACCGGCGTCAGTTACGAAGAAATATTGGCATCTTTCAGCAGTCAAATCGATCTGGTGAAAGGGCAGGGGCGATTTTCCATGCAGAACGGAGAAAATTGGATCATCTGCCATGTCTATCCGTGGCTGCGCGCAGGCGGCCGGAACGGCAGTATTTTGGTGCTGCATGAATCGGGACATGAAGTCTGCTCTCAACAGGAGCTGGATATTGTCAACACGACATTCAGGGAAATGAATGCGATCTTGGAGTCGGCGACAGACGGAATTATCGTAACCGACAGGCAAGGAATCATTGTTCGCGTCAATGCGGCTATTGAGAAAACCTTTGGAGTCGACAGGCGTTCTCTGCTCGGCTACGCTGCAGATGAAATCGTCGCCAAAGGCATCTTCAAGGAAGCAATCGTCAAGCAAGTACTGGAATCGAAGAAACGGGTGACCGTGTCTTCCGATTTTAAGGATAAAATGCTCGTTTATACGGGCATTCCCATTTGTGATTCCCACAAACGGCTGACCAGCGTCGTCGTAAATATTCAGGACGTTTCGGCATTGAATCTGTTGCGTCAGAGTCTTGAGCAGGAAAAATTGAAGGTCAGACAAATGGTCGTAATGAATATTGAAAAGAACGGCGATCTGATCGTCAACAGCAGCAAGATGAAGCAAACGATGGAAAAGATTCGTATCATATCCGATGTCGATTCGATCGTTCTCGTGACGGGGGAATCGGGGACGGGAAAAGAGGTTATTGTCAATGAAATTTACCGCAGGAGTCGCCGGAACGGCAAAGCGTTCGTAAAAATCAATTGCGGCGCCATTCCCGATTCGTTGTTCGAATCGGAACTTTTCGGCTATGAAAGCGGGTCCTTTACAGGAGCGCGGCATCAGGGCAAACTCGGTTTCTTTGAATTGGCCGATAAGGGAACGTTGCTCCTTGACGAAGTCGGTGAACTGAGTTTGGCGGCACAGGTCAAGCTCTTGCGCGTTATTCAGGAGAAGGAAGTTCTGCGGATCGGCGCCGCCAAGCCGAAAGCTGTCGATGTCCGGATCATTGCGGCGACGAATCGCAATCTGTGGGAAATGGTCAAGGAAGGCACTTTCCGGCAGGATCTGTATTATCGGCTCAACGTCATCCAGATCAATGTTCCGCCTCTTCGGGAGCGGCGCGAAGATATTATTCCGTTGACCCGTTTTTTTATCGAGAAGTTCAATAAGCGCTATCATAAGCGGAAAAAGCTTTCCATCGATTTGGCTCGCGTTCTGATCAATATGAACTGGTACGGCAATACGAGAGAGCTTGAAAACGTCATCGAAACGATGATTGTGCTGACGCCGTCCGACCTGCTCATGCCGAAGGATCTGCCGGATAAATACACTAATGAGCGGGAAGCGGCAGCAGTTACCGTAGCAGGAATCATTCCCCTGCAAGACGCGTTGCGGGAGACGGAGCGGCAATTGTTGGCGAATGCCAGAATGCGATATAAGACTACACGGGAAATAGCGAACGCCCTTAAAGTGAATCAATCTACCGTATCCAGAAAATTACGGGAACTCGACATCACATTGATGCATTAACGCATCAATGTGATGTCGTCTTGCATCAATAATAAATGGCACAGGAATAGAGTCAGTTGGAAGATGATAAGGGACGTCCTTGATGTACGAATGCATCAAGGACGCTTTTCTTTTTTTGGTAATTGACAGAAAATGGCTTATATATCGCATCTTTTCTGCCATGTAAAATTGGCATGTATATTTCTTATATATTTAGTAAAGATACAGTTGTTATCGAGACGAAACGGGTAGAAAAAAGGAGGGGAGTTGTATGTACGCGATAGCGAGCCTTTCAGAAATGTATCGTAAAAAGCTCGTAACACCGGCACAGGCCGTGTCGGTCGTGAAGAGCGGTCAACGTGTATCGTACGGATTCGGCTGTTCCGTTCCGCTGGATCTGGATCGGGCGCTGGCAGAAAGAATCCGCAACGGAGAGCTCCAAGGACTTGAGATTTGCTACACGACAACCTTGCAGGAAGCGCCGTATGCCGTTTACACGGCTTCCGATTCGAATGAGCAGGTACGATTCATGTCTGGCCATTTCAACGGCTTTGACCGTAACATGAACAAAGACGGCCGTTGTTGGTTCATGCCGATCTTGCTCAACGAACTGCCAAAGTATTGGCGGCACATCGATGTGTTGATGATTCAAGTTCATCCGATGGATAAATGGGGGAATTTCAATCTCGGTCCGCAAGCAGGCGATCTTATCGGAGAACTTAAGGCGGCGGATATCGTCATCGTCGAGGTCAATAAAAATATCCCGAAAGCATTGGGCTACGAAACGGAACTGAATCTCGCCAATGTCGATTATATTATTGAAGGCAGCAATTCGCCGATGCCGTGTATTCCGAATAAACCCGCCAGTGATTCGGATAATAAAATTGCCGATATCGTCGTCAGCATGATTGAAGACGGCAGTACGCTGCAACTGGGGATCGGCAGTCTTCCTTCGGCTATCGGCACGAAGCTGGCCCAATCCGACGTCGGAGATCTGAGCGGCCATACGGAAATGCTCGTCGATTCGTATGTAGACCTTTATGAAGCCGGTAAGATCACGGGTAATAAGAACCGCGATAAAGGGAAGATCATGTACGGCTTTGCCGGCGGCACACAGCGGCTCTACGATTTTATCGATAATAACCAAGTCGTTTTCAACGCGCCTGTCAGCTACGTTAACAATATCGGCGTTGTTTCCGGTATTGATAAATTTATTTCGATCAACGGCTGCGTCAATCTCGATTTGTACGGCCAGGTCTGCTCGGAAACGGCAGGTTATCGTCACGTCAGCGGTACTGGCGGACAGATGGACTTTGCCCAGGGCGCATTTCTGTCGAACGGCGGTAAGAGCTTCATTTGCCTGCATTCAACGAGATCGCTGAAGGACGGGCGAAAAGAATCGCTGATCAGGCCGTTGCTGGTCGAAGGCTCTGTCGTCACGACGCCGCGTTCTGCCGTCCATTACATCGTTACGGAATATGGTTACGCCATGTTGAAAGGGAAATCGACGTGGCAGCGGGCGGAAGCGCTGATCAATATCGCTCATCCCGATTTCCGCGACGAACTGATCAAAGAAGCTGAAAAGATGGGCATTTGGAAACGGTCGAGCAAGCTGATGATCTGATATATCCATTACGAAACGTTGCAATCGTTTAGCAAAAGGAGGCCTGTATTATGTTAATGACCAAGGAGCAGTATATTGAAAGCATCAAAAAACGTCGCCCCATGAACGTCTATTTCCGCGGCAAAAAGATCGAAGACCTGACGACATTCCCGGCATTGGCAGCCAGCTTCAACACGATCTGCACGATTTACGACTTGGCGCAGCGCCCGGAATGGAAGGGCCTGATCACGGTTCCGTCTCATCTTAACGGCGAAGAAGTCAGTGTTTACAACGCGCCGCTGCGTTCCGTCGAAGATGCGCAGCGCAAGACAAGAGCTGCCCGCGCTCTCGGCGAAGTCGTCAGTTGCTGTACGCACCGTTGCACCGGCTCCGAAGCGTTCGCCGGGCTGGGACCGACTTGTTATGACATGGATCAGGAGCTCGGCACCCATTATTTCGATCGTTTCATGAAATTCCTGGACTATGTCCAACGTAACGATTTGTCCTGTACCGTAACGGTTACGGACGTCAAAGGCCTGCGTACGTTGCCGCCGAGCAAACAGCCTGACAAAGACATGTATATCCATATTGATGAAGTCACGGCAGACGGCATTTACGTCAGCGGTTTCAAATGCAATCAGACAGGCATTCTTTTCGCCCACGAAGTAATTTGCATTCCGACGACGAGCCTGAAACCGGAAGATAAGGAATTTGCCGTAGCTTGCGCCATTCCGGCCGATGATCCGGGGCTGACCTTTGTACTCGGCCGTACGCCGCAAGATCGCCGTTTCGAAGAAGTCGGCGGCGATATCGAAGGGATTGATCTCGGTAAGAATTACGCCGATCATCAGGCGCTGGTATATATCAATCATGTCTTCGTCCCGAACGAACGCGTTTTCCTCTGCGGCGAAACAAAATATGTCAGCCGTCTTCTCAGTTATTTCACTGCCGTGCATCGTCTCACTGCCGGCGGGTGTAAAGCCGGCGGCTGTACGGCACTTTGCGGTGCTACGGCATTGATCACGGAAATGGTCGGTGTTGAAAAAGCAGGTCATATTAAAACGAAATTGACCCATATGATGATGGATTCCGAAACGGTATACGGCCTGTCCCTGACAGCGGCTACCGAAGGCTTTAAGCATCCGAGCGGCTTTTTCATTCCGAACCCGCTGAATGCGCACGTATGCAAATATAACTGCACGAAACTGCCCTTTGACGCTGTACGGTATGCCCGCGATATCATTGCCGGTTTCGGCGAAACGGCTCCGTCGGAAGCGGATCTGCGCGATCCGGAAATCGGCCCGATGGTACAGCGCGCATTCAACCCGGGCAATCCGAAGTTCGACGCCTTTGACCGTCTCCGTGCCGTACGTTTTATCGAACATATGGCCCGCGGCTCCAACTGGACGGCAATGGCCCTCCACGGCGGCGGCAATATGGAAGCGGCTACCGTCATGGCTCGGATGTACACCGACTGGAACCACCTCAAAGACATCGTCAGAGCACAGACGAAGATGGAAAAGGATCCGGCAAAACGCGATGCCATTGTCAATGAAATCGGCAAACGCCGCGGCCGCGCCTGCAATTACGGCGATTTGCCCAAAGTAGATGAAGAATAAAGAATGACTGTCTCGTATCAGTGAGGGAGCCCCTTGCCGGCAAATCTGCCGCAAGGGGCTCCCGTCGTGGCGCTATACGGCGTTGACAAAGACACGGGGAACAACGTAGAGTATAGAGAGAAAGAGAAATCAGGAATCGGCAGCTGCATCCGGCTTGCCGCAAGGAGAGTGCAGATATGAACATCAACAAGGTAAAAGCCATTTATTTCAGTCCCGTCGGCAATACGAAGACAACGGTGGAGCGTATTGCGGCACAACTGGCCGCCGTTTTGCAGGTTCCCTTGGACGTCATCGACTTTACGCTGCCTGCCGCCCGCGCCGCCGGGTATGCGATGGCGGCAGATGAACTGGTCGTTTTCGGGATGCCTACCTATGCAGGGCGAATTCCAAATAAAGCGCTGCCGTTTGTGCAGACTTTATTTACGGGAGAGGGGACGCCGGCTGTTGCCGTTGTTACCTTCGGCAACCGCAGCTTTGACAGTGCGCTGACGGAACTGCGCGACGAGCTGGACGGACGGGGCTTTCATGTTTTTGCCGCGGCGGCTTTTGCCTGCAATCACGTTTTTTCCGATCAGATCGGCATGAAACGGCCGGATGCGGAAGATATTCTGTTTATGGACGGCTTTATCCGGCAGACGGCGACGAAGCTGGTCCGGGCGGAAACTGCCGCAGACCTGCTGCGGCCGGTTATTGCCGATGATGAACCGGTACGGCCGTATTACGTGCCAAAAGGAATGGATGGGCAGCCGGCTAAGTTTTTAAAGGCCAAACCGCAGACTGACACCGCGTTGTGCACCGATTGCAAGATTTGTGCAAACGTCTGTCCAATGGGGGCTGTCGATTGGGATGATCCGCTGACGGTCAACGGTATCTGTATCAAATGCCAGGCATGCGTTGCAAAATGCCCGACGCATGCCAAGTATTTCGACGATGCGGCCTTTTTATCTCACGTCCGCTATCTGGAAACACATTATCGCCGCCGCGCCAATTCGGCAGCCTATCTGTAAAGGCGGCGAAGGCCTATTCCCGCTATGTTATAGGAAGACCCCCTTTGCAGCCGGAAGGAAAATCCGCGTTGCAGAGGGGGTCTTGCCGTGAAGGAATGCAGCCTTTACTTTTTCAGCAGATATCGGATGACCAGACCACTTGCTTCATACAGTGCCAGCATCGGAACGGCCAGACATAACTGGGAAAGGATATCCGTCGTCGGCGTAATGACGGCGGCGACGAAGGCCAGGAGGACGGCCTATTTCCTTTTGGCAGACAGCGCGGCAGAAGAGACAATATCCATTTTCGCCAGAATGAAGAGTATGAGAGGCAGATTGAAGATAAGACCGAAAGGCAGGACAAGGGCCAGGATAAAATCCGGGTAGCTTTCCATCGAGAGCAGCGGCTGAACGAAGTCATTCGTAAATCCCACCGACGGCAAGTGTTACTTTGAAATAAATGAAAAAGGCCTCGGCCGGCTTGATGAAGTAGAGCTTTCCTGCAGGATAAGCAAGTGCGGCGATGATATCATCAACATATATGTTGCATACGGCCATGGCCAGCGCCGTGGCCAGCAGCGATCGAATCAGACAGGAACGCAGGACTGTCAGATGGCCGGTCAAGGTCATTACGGCGCCTTCCCGTGTTTTCAGTTGTTGTACCTGAGACATGGAGGATTACCTCATTCTTCGGGTTTTGTGCCATCTTGATTTTTTACGCCGGCAGGATTTTCGGAAGACGCGTTGACGGCACTCTTGAATTCGTGCAGACTTTTACCGAGTGCATTGCCGATATCCGGTAATTTTCCGGGGCCGAAGATAACAAGCCCGATGACCAGAATAAGAACCAACTCGGGGACGCCTAAACCAAACATAACATATGACCTCCTTTGATACGTAGTTATTACGGATGCTATAACTATAGCAGGCCTGTATTATGTTTATGTAAAAAAAGAGGCTGCTGTTTGTAAATTATCACGCTCAGATCGGGATATATATTTTTCCTTAACTTTTCCGTATCCTTACAGCTGTTATACGTATACTGCGTACACTTACAGTATTAGAACAACAACTGTTAAGGAGGAAGATGAGATGAATGATGAACATACTTTTTCCCGGCGCGGCTTTTTGAAACTCGCTGCCGGATCCGCGTTGGGCGCAGCCATGGTCACGCTGCCGTCCTTTTCTTTTGCCGAAAACGGAACAAAGGCGGCGCGTTCGTTGCGTGTTGTTGCTTTGAAAGAAATTCCGTCAGATCCGTTGGCGGCTGCGAAGATATCAGCGCTCGTGAAAAACGGTTATGACTATATTATCGGCATCGTCAATACCATAGCCGACACTTCGTTGAAGAATGAAGTGCTGAAACTGATCCGTGATCCCCGGCCGACATTTATGGAAATGTACGCGTCAGATGCCGCCATACAACGCTTGTACGGCGCGTTGGCCGCACAGGGGCTGATTGATACGGGGAAGCTTGATGCCGCTCATCTTCTGCCGCCGTATCGGGGAACGGTTCAGCCTTTCATGACGGCGCCCGGAAGCGGATATGGCAGTCATCATCCGTATCCCGGCGGTCTGTCCACTCACGTCGCTTCCAATTTGCATATTACGGCGGCTATCTGTAAGACCTATGAGGACGTCTTTTTATATGACGTTCATCGTGATATCGTCATTGCCGGACAGGCGCTTCACGATATTGCCAAGCCTTTCGTCTTCCAGTGGCAGGCTGACGGGACGTCGCTCAAAGAATATACTATTGCCGGACAGGGGGCGCATCACGTACTGTCTTTGGCGGAAGTCATTTATCGCGGCTTCCCGGCTGCCGAAGTCGTCGCACAAGCCTGTGCACACGGAGCGCCGTCGAATGAGCAGGAAGAAGCTAATGTCGTAGGGTGGCTGAAAGCGGCTGCGCTTGTCGCCGGAAAAGATCCCGTCGCCTACGGCCTGCTGAATACGTCCGGTACGGGGCTGCCGGCGCCTCATCATCAGGAAGGATACATCGTTCATCTTGGCGATCATGACTGGGTGCTTACGTCACCGGCTGCGGCGAAAACGACGAAGGTCCTGAAAAAAATTGCCGCCGATGTGTACGGTATGACCGGCGCCGATCTGGACGGCGCCGCATATAACCATTTCCGCAATTATGTGGGAGCACAGCTTTCCTACATGTATCTGAACATGCTGGAAGCCGAACCGAACGGCTATCATCTCGTCGTTAAGGCCGTCGGCGAATTGATTCGGAAATAGACGCGGAAAAAAGAGTCTCAAGTGACATGGAGAAAATCCATGTCACTTTTCATATATAGGGAAAGCTGAAGGCCCATCTTTTTGATGAAAGCTGGTCAAATTTACTTCCATAGGATATAATAAAAATAGTTGTGTTAGTCATTTAATTATGTGAGGTGTGTTATGAGAAAAAGTATACAAGCGTTAATGTTGGCCTGCGCTTTTGTTTCTGTCGTCGGCACAGCGGCGGCGATGGATAGTCGAACTTTATACACGGATACGGACAAGTATCAAATTGTCTTTGCAGACAGACATAAAGTTGTATTTGTCGACAGTAAAGATCTGACAGGCGGGCAGACGAGAGATTTTCCCAGCAGTCACGAATGGTTCAACGTCAAACTGTATGTGGAGACCTTTAAGAGCCGGCAAGATATGGATGAAATGTCCTGGACAACGAATGATACGACGAAACGGATTGATGAATACAGCGGGCTGCTTTCGTATGAACGGGGAAATAAGATTTCCTTACAGAATCTTTCTTTATTGAACGCCTATAAGCCGACAGGGGAAAAAATTGCGTTAACTGCCTGCGATAAGCCGGTGAAACTGGATGCCACGGCAATTTACATCAATTTAAAAAATCAGTTATTCAACAGGAATAATCAGGAAACTGATTCTCTCCATAAATAGAAATCTTCCCGTGGACCGGGATCGGGTGGAGAATTTTTACAAGTAAGTTTCAATCGGCGCCGAAAATGCTGTTGAGAGAAAAAATATCGGGTATTCACGCCGCAAAACAGCGCGCACAGGAGGAACGTTTCATGAAAAAACAGACATATGTACCGGCAGAGCCCATTGTCAAGGGAAGGGAAGATACGTTTTGGTACGTTATCGGTGAACGTTGTATTTCCTGTGGTCAATGTGCCGCCAACTGTCCGGCAGGAGCTATTGCCGAAGGAGACGATCGGTACCTGATCGATCCGGCACGATGTATTGATTGCGGCACCTGTTCTTATGTTTGTCCCGTACAGGCGGCGCAGCCCGTATGCAAAAAAGAGGAACCGGCGACGGTATGCGTCAGGGAAAGCATCTCCATAGGCGATATCGACACTGATACATGCTATTACAATCCCGGCTGTGCGCTCCGGGCTTATAAACCGGATGTGCCGGAACAACTCCTGCAATTGCTGCGAAGCGGTTTAGGCGAGATAAAACGGCATCAAATCTGTTGCCGTCACCAACCGGGATTGCCTGACGGCTCCGTTATCATCGGTAATTGCGCCGGTTGTGACAGACGTTTTCGTTCTCTTTATCCGGGGATTGAAACTATTTCGATCTGGGAAGTGCTGGACAGTTTTCCTTCTTTGCCGCTGCCCGACTACCGCGGTCTTACCGTATCGGTCCATGATTCCTGCGCTTATCGCCACAAACCGCAGGTACATCGGGCGATTCGCAATCTGTTACGCAAGATGAATATAACCATGGAAGAAGCAGCCTTTCATGGCACTACGTCCATCTGTTGCGGTGATAATCTGTATGGCCATGTGCCGAATGCCGTCGTAGAAAGACGGATTCAGGAACGTGTCAACCAGTTTCCTTGTGAGAACGTCGTCGTCTATTGTATCGGCTGTGTCCGCGCCGTGGAATTTGGCGGTAAGAAACCGCTGTATATGGCAGATTTATTATTAAACCGAAGCACTGAATCCATGCCGGATACATTAGATGAATATCATGAAACACTACAAACGTATATTCATAGTCAGTAAACAGCTGGGTATGAGTAAAACAAATCGAACAGTGAAGCCATTCTCATATTGTGCATGATGTTAACGTACATGTTTTGCAAAAATATGGCAGCGTAAGTTGATAACTCGTTCAGACGTTAGAACCATTATGCACAAAAAGATTAAAGACGAGCAATTACGTATTCTTGTATTGTATTTGGACATAAAAAGATAAAAGATACACAATTAGTTCCGATAACGTTATATTATCGGAACTAATAATTTATACGTTTCTATGGTTTACTATGGCTTACTGATAAATGTGTATTTTCCACCATTTATCGAGGAATCTACCTATTATATTTTACTATCGATTATTATAGGTTTATACACAAAAATGAGGCGGATAGCGGAAGAAATAGCGGAAAAGTAAAGCCCCGTCAAACTGGACAGTATGCACCTTGACTGGGCTTTGTGAACCTCGTAAAATGTAATTGTTATAGATGTCAACTGCACAATAATGCGCTGTGTCGTAGTAGAAAAGAGAGTGTTTTGAGCACCAAAAAATTATAAAAATATTATAAAGTTAAGGAAAAGTTGGCAAAAAAAAATAGCCCCGCCGAGTCAGCATTGCGCTGATCCGACGGGATTATCTTATTTTGCGGCTAAGCCAACCAGCAGCACACCGGCAGCTATGGCCCAGGTGTCGCGTTGCCTTTTAATGACTGCCCGCTTGTGCTCCATTGATTTGATTTGCGTTGTCAACGTCTGCAAAGATTTGTCTTGCCTCTGCAATGTTTCGTCGGCCTTCGTCAACGAGTTTTTGGCACTCGTCAAGCTGAGCCG